>JASFYX010000044.1:0-22023 GCA_045046885.1 Flavobacteriaceae bacterium | reverse complement strand
ATTCAGCTGTTTTGGCGTGAAAAGCATAAGGAACAGGTAGCAATTCGCTTGTTCCTGAAATGGTATAATTAGTTCCGCCAGCAGGGTCGGTATCTGTTTTGATGTAAAATGGCCCATTTGCCCAATCAATGGCAGAGAAAGTACCGGAAATAACTGTTCCTGCTCCGATTTCTATACTCACCAATCCGTTAACATTAGATGTTGGTGTTTGGGTTTCTTTATATACAACAGTCCCTGTTGAAGAACTTTGCAGAATGCTGATTTGCATACCTACCATTGTAGAAGTTATCAAAGCATTGTTACTGTCTCTAATGACGGCTTGATAACTCATTTTTTGAGGTGGCGATTGCGCTTTTGTTTGTTGTGGCACAAATAAACTGGCAATTAAGAACGTGATAAGATAAATTGTGAGTTGTTTTTTCATGACCTTAGTTTTTAATTATTTTAAATATTTTAACTGGTTTCAAATTGTTTATAATCTTAAGATAATACACGGCACTAGGAAGATGCTTCATTGTAATTTTAGTGCTGTTATTTTTCAATTTTTTATGGGCTAGTAATCTGCCGTTTAAATCGTATAGTTGATAGAATAAATTTTTGTAATCCATATTTGTTATTGTAAGATTTAAAAAATTAGTTGTGGGATTTGGATAAGCTATCAGACTCATGTTAATTCCCAACAAATCATCAACACCCAAAACGCCAGATATTTCAAAAGGTTGTTGTACACCAACACCCATACTCCCGGTTGATCCAATTTGGTTTTTATATACCACTTGTCCAACAGAATAACTGATAGAGCCCCCTGTACCAGTACCAACACCGTATGAGCTAATAATAGCTTCTTGTGCTTTTATTCCCCATAAACTTAAAAGGAAAAATGTAAATAAATAAAAGATTTTGTTTTTCATATGAATTGATTTTAATTGATTTATTTTTATTTGATTAGTTCGCCATTTTTTATTTTTATAGAGGTTTTATCTTTAAGTATTTTAACAGACGCTTTTAGTTTTTCAATTTTTTCGGCGGGCACATTGGGGTCTTTTTCTAAATCTTTAATGGCTTCTTCTATAGAATTATATTCTTTTATAGTGTCTTCGGCATCTTTTTTTATCACTATAAGTGGTGCAGACATTTTTGGTTTCTTTTTAAAGAATCGCATCGTAAAATATATTTTAGAGGGTTATATTTGAATCAAACCTATAAACAATACAGGTATCAAACAATACACATTAAGTATATGGTAACTTTAAATAAATAAACGGTAGGAAAACCTAATTAAACGGTTGCTTAAAAATTGAGTTATGTGGTGCTTTTAACTTTATAAAGTTCTGGTGGTAACGAAATAATGACTTCTGTGCCGTGAGATTTATCGTTGCGATTACTCAAATCTTCAAACATAATAGGTTGTGGCATTTGCATTTTAGCACTCAACAATTTAAGACGTTCTTCAATAATGGTGATGCCTTTAGAGATATGATCTTCTTTTTTATGCTGTTTCGCTTTATTAATACCAATACCATTATCGGTAATCTTAATAATTAAATATTTAAATTTAAGCTTATCAACCGCAACATCTTCAAAAAAGAATGACATACTTAAAAGACCTGAGCGACCCGAATTGATAATGCCATGCCAAAGCGAATTTTCTACAAAAGGCTGAATAATCATATTGGGAATCATCAAATTTTGTGGATTCACAGAACTCCCTGTTACTATTTCGTAAGTAAAATGGTCTTGAAATCTTAATTTTTCAATATCTAAATAAAGTTCTAATCTCGTAATTTCATCCGATAAAAGGATATAACCACTCCCTGCCGTATCTAAATTTTTTCGCATCAGCTTTGCCATCATCGCGATGTAATCATTGGTTTCTTGATACTGGTGATTGTTAACCAAATATTGAACAGAGTTCAGTGCATTGGAAATAAAATGAGGGTTCATCATCGCCGATAAAGCTTGGTGTTTTAGTTTATTTATTCTTTCTGACAACTCAAATTCTACTTGTAACTTTTTGGCTTTTACTCTCATTTGCCAAGTGATTACAGCCATAATTATTAAAACGAAGACAACAATAATTAAGCCATTGAACCAAATAGTTTCTGTAAATTTTGGCAAAATAGTAAAGCTTAAAAAAGTAGGTGTGCCCCAAGTTGTATTTTGAGCTTTTGCCATAATTTGAAGCTTATAAACCCCTTGTTTAAGGGATACAAAATCAAGAATACCCAAGTTGGTTGTTTTCCATTCATCGTTTAATTGATATTTGTATTGAATGGTGCCAGGAGAAGCAAAATTAATAGCCGCAAAATCTATTCTTACATCTTGCTCTTTGGGGTTAAAAATCAGGTTACTATCAATATTATAATTCGTTTCTCCGGCTTTTATAGCCAATACTTTTACATCGGGTGGTGTTGGATTGTATTGGTCAAATAAACGATTGTTAAGTATGGATATTCCATTACTTGTACCTATGTAAATTTTATTTTCTTTTAAGTCTGAATACAACGACAACACCTCATCAGACGGCAATCCAGATTGGGTGTTTAAATATTTAATATTTTCTCCATCAAATACATAAAGTCCTTTCATATTTCCAATCCAAATTCTATTTTTTTGATCAAAAACAACCGACGTTGACGCGGATAAATCATAATTATTTATAGTTTTAAAACTTGTAATTGAATCCGTTTTAAGGTTGTAACGAACCAACCCTTTTTCTCCGGCAATCCAAATATTATTTTGTTTGTCTTGCATTATATAATTTATCCTGGCATTAAGTATATCATTTGATTTAAAAAATGTTTTTTTAAGTGTTACCTGTCCTAAAGAATCGGTTGAAATTGTGGCCTTACACAAACCCAGTCCTGTGCCAATCCATATATTTTTTTCAGTATCTTCAACTATCTGGTTTATCCTATTTTCGTTGACGTTATCTTCAAATATCTTGATAAAATAAGGCTCAGGTTTAGGGGTAGAAAATGATTTCCGAAAATGTATAGTATTATTTCTGGATCCGAGCAAAAACATGCCATTACTTAGTTTGCAAAAAGACAAAATATTTATGAAGTTTATTTTTAAGTTCTTATAAGAAATATTTTTAGTCTCTATTTTAGCATTCGTAAATGCTGCACACGCATAATATTGATGGTCAAACTCTTTGATTGAATAAACGTATCCTGTAAATATGTTATTTAAATTATTTTTAATTCTATTAAAACGACCGTTTTCTAATACACTAATGCCGTTGAATGTACCCAACAATAGTTTACCCGATTCATCTTTAGCAATGGTATTTACGATATTGTTACCCAGCCCATCATTTTCGTTATAACTTTTTAGATAAAGATTATTGAAACAATACACTCCTTTGCCAAAGGCGCTTATCCATACATTCCCTTCATTATCTTCAAAATATTTGTTTACTAATGTATTTTGAAGTCCCATTTTAAGTCCCATATTTATAACCGTCTTGGTGCCATCAGGAATTTTATAAAATCCTTTGTTAATAATAGAAAACCAAATGTTATTATTTTTATCACTCAAAAGAGCTACTATATCACCATTTCCGGTTAAATCTGCTTTATAAGAATCTATAATGGTATTATTTTTAATTCTATAAATCATTCCCTCGGATCCTACAAGGTAACTTCCATTTGTACTATTCGAGAAGCAAAAAAAATTGGTGTCGGGTAAGCCCTCGATGTGCATTTTTGATAATTGACCTCCGTTATAATTATACAATCCTGTGGTAGTTAATGCAATCATTTCGCCATTAGAAAGTGTTTCTAATTTAATTATGGAATTAGGGTTCGCAGATATAATATTCTTAATATGCCCAATAGTATCATCGTTATTGAGAACATTTAATTTTCCCCACCGTTTATAAGCAATAATTTTTGAGTCATTTATTTGTGTGGTATCTAACATTAGATATGATATTGCTAATCTCTTTTCATTGACTTTATAATAAAAATTTTCAATTTTGTCGTTTTTAATAATATTGATGCCTTTTTCAAAATTTCCAGCAAGTAATTCGCCATTTTTTCTTTTTAATAATGCTATAATCGAATTAGAATTAAGACCCTCTTTAGTACGAAAAGTTGTAAATTTATTACCATCGAATTTGCTTATGCCGTTGGCTGTGGCAAACCATATAAATCCATTGTCGGCTTGAATAATATCGTAAACCGTTGAAGAGGCTAATCCATCGGAAGAGGTGTAGTGGTAATACGAAGGTGTTTGTGCTTGAAGATTGAAATATTGATAAATACAAAAAATAACGAGGACAAAATATTTTTTAGCCATGTTTAAATAGCATTTAAATAGGTTCTAACCTGTTGCCTAAATTCACCGAGTCTTCGTCGTGAAATTTCTATTTTACGACCATCAGTTAAGGTTACATGATTTCCGCTGAAATTAGAATAGTCTTTAATGTACTTAAGATTGATAATATGCGATTTGTGAATTCTAAAAAATTGCGTTTTTGGTAAGGCTAATTCAAAATCTTTAAGCGTTCTTGTTACAACGGTACTTTTATTGTCGTTTGATACAATTGTGGTATAACAACCATCTGCTTCAAGGCTCATCATATTTTGAATCAATAATACCCTAAAACCATGTGATGTTGGAATACTTATTTTATCATTTTCAAAAACTGTATTTATGGTGCCATTTTTTTCTTTTATGGATAAAAGCTTGTTGACACAAAGCTTTAATTCTTTGATATTAATTGGTTTTAGAATGTAATCTACAGCACCAGTCTTTACGGCATTAATACCAAATTCTTGGTGAGCACTTACAAACACAACCATAAAATTACGTTCTTCAAAAATTTCTAAAAAATCAAAACCATCTAAAATGGGCATATTAATATCTAAAAAAACAACTTCTGGCAGGTAATTTTTAACCAGTTCTGTTGCTGTAATTACAGATTCTGCCGTCCCTTTTATGTCAATTTCTGGGCAATAAGTCTCAATAATTTTTTTAAGATTTTCTCTCCCATGAAGTTCATCATCAACTATGATAGCTGTTAATTTTGGAAGTGTACTTCGAAGCTCCATAAGGTTAGATTTTGATGTAAATAATTGGATTTACTCTAACAAAGATAACTTTTTTAAAATGAATACTTTAAATAATTTATTTAAAACAGATTTGGTTAGGGTGTTTTCTGAAATTGTTGATTATTTATAAATCCCGTTTTTTAACCAATACAAAAGACAAATAAATAAAGATAGCTGTCCACGTTAAGGCTATCGCTATCTCATACCAGTGTACAGCGTAGTCAAATTGAAACCTTTCTCCTAGTTGATTGGCGACAGATTTTACAGCGCTTAAGCGCGTAAAAGGCTCATCAATTAGATTGCTCATAGATTTTAATGGAAAGAATTGAGAGATTTTATCGGCCATGGTTTTATCTTCAAAAAATTTAAATCGCATAAGCCCATACATAATATTTTCGCCAAAAAACCAAATAAGCATGGCGCCTACGGCAAAGGCAGAGCGTTTTATAAGCACTCCTAAAAAGAGACCAAAAGAGAAAAAGGCGACTAATTTTACGAAAAAGGCTATCAAGTATTCTAAATCTGATAATATGATATTAAGCGTGTTAAAATCAGAGTACATCAGTCCTAAAATTAAAGATATAACAGCCACAAAAAAGGTAGAAGCACCTGCAAAAAGAATAACAGTGTAAAATTTAGAAAGGATAAACTCCTTTTTACTCAAACCGTCTATTAAATTTTGTTTTAAAGTACGATTTGTATATTCATTGGCTATCATTGATACAATTACCAAGAGCAAAAAGAATTTAAATATTGAGGCTATAAAAGTGTTAAAATGCCAGATGTAAGGGAAATTAAAGATACCTTGATCTGCCAAATGAAATTTTATGGGACCTATATCAAATTTTATAGCTGCAATTAAAGCTATTGATGTTAACAGTAAAAAATAGGTTATAATAAGCACCTTACTGGCGCGGTTATGTCTTAATTTAAAGATTTCTATATTGAGTAATCTGAACATGATTTAATTTTTAGAGTTGGTAAGATTTAAGAATTGTTGCTCAAGACTTTGTTGGCGTTTTACGAGATGTGATAAATGAATACCTTCTTTAGCTAAAAACATATTGACATCTACAGCAGATAACGATTTATTTAATGATGCAATTACCAAATTACCCTCTTTTTTTACCGATGAAATACCATCGTAATTTGAGAGTAATGAAATCATTTTATCTTTGTCATTTTCAGTGTTGAGTTCTATTAAACCTTGCGAAGTTGTCATGCCATCTACTGGACCTGAATACAATTTTAAACCTTTTCTTAAAACAACAACATGACTGCACACTTTTTCTACTTCATCTAACAGATGAGAGGCTAATAAAATGGTTGTCCCTTTTGCAGCAATATCTTTTATAATACGGCGTATCTCATGAATACCTTGTGGGTCTAAACCATTTGTAGGTTCGTCTAAAATTAAAATTTCAGGATTATTTAAAAGTGCAGAACCAATGGCTAAACGTTGTTTCATCCCTAAAGAAAAAGTGCTGAATTTATCATCTTTTCTATCCAATAAATTAACCTTCTCTAGTGTTTCTTCAATTTTATCTTCCGATATTTCTTTTATTTTACACACCAAACTCAGATTTTTTTTGGCCGTCATAAACGGATAAAAATTAGGCCGTTCAATAATAGCACCAACTTTTTTAAGCGCTTGATGGGTATTTATACGCCCGTTAAACCAACTAAAGTTGCCTGATGTTTTGTTTACGACATTTAAAATGATTCCTAAAGTAGTCGATTTACCACTTCCATTAGGCCCCAAAATACCATAAACATGGCCTTTTTGTATTTCGAAAGATAAATTTCTTACAGCTTTTACTTTGCCATAATTCTTACTGAGATTCTGAATAGATAAGATTGTTTCCAAGCGTTCAAATTTGATAGATGTTAAAATACGACGATTAAAATACACATTTGTTACTTATATATTTATAAAAACCCTGTATTTTTGGAAAGTTAAGATTGATAATGTGAAACAACAACCCGTCATAGCATTTAAAAAACCTACGTATCCCGTAAGTGAAGCACTTTATAATTACTTAACAGAATATGGTAGAAATGTCATTATCCCAGTTTTTTATGACGATTTGCTCAGATTTACAGGCTCTGTAGAATTGTTCGATAAAAATGATAATGACACCTTGTGGATTAGGGTTCTTTATCCCGATCACGAACGTGCCGATATTGATATGAATCTTAAAAAGATTTATACCATTATGCATTCTGATGGCACAGATTATTCAATTCCAAATTTAAATATTGATGCTATAGATTATTGTACTTTTGGTAATTCACGTCCTTTTCGTGTAAAAATTCGCAATATTTTAAACGATAATTACACTTATTTATATGTTAAAAAAGCCGACGCATCACGCATTTATGGTTTGGAATTAGAAGAACTTTTATCGCCTAATAAAGTTGATTTTTTAGTCCATAATGACACTTTAATTGAAGAACATATTTTGGGAATTCCGGGTGATATTTTTATAGACGAACACTTGCCAAAGTTGACTATTCGTGAACAAAAGCAAATATCAAAAGAGTTTGTGAAGTTTAATGAACGCTGTATGATTCGCCTTTTGGGCGATATGCGTTCTTATAATTATGTATTTGTAGTTTCGCACGATTTCGACCAAGTGCAATACCGCATTAGAGCCATAGATTTTGACCAACAAACTTTTGAGGGCTCTTTAAAAATATATCTCCCACAATTTTTTAAAGAAAATAGTAAATTGGTGCAAATGGTTGAAAGAAGTTTGCAACCAGAATCTATTATTCAGTATAAAAACGAAGAGCGTTCTCTGTTAGCTAAACGCGCCAAGGCATCACATAACAGATTAGAAAAATTAGTTACTTGTATGACGGCAGACACGCTTTCTAAACCAGAAAAAGTGTTGCAATTACGAAGAGAAATTAAAGCTTTTACTAAAGATGTCAATTTTAAAAAAGCCAATTCTATGGGCGAGATTTTAAAATTTGCTTTAGATTTTGTGATTCGGAATTATCAGAATGTCAATCCGTATATTATTAATCTTAGGTAGAACTCAGGTTATTAGTTGAGATTGTACTCATCATAATCTGAATAACCTTCGCCATTAGATTCATCATCGTACATGTCAAAACCATCTTCAATTTTTTTACCTTCAAAGTTTTTTTCAGGTGCTTCGTCGGGTAAATTCCCTAAAGAATACAGCACTTTAGGGAGGTCTTGTTCATTATTATAAGTTTTAATTTCAATCAGTTCTACTAAAAAAGTCCACATCGCAAAAAAGTCATACACATAAATAAGTTTGTCTTCTTGTTCTACAAATAAATCTTTTAAAGCGAAATCTTTCATAGTAGTAGTATCGCTGGTAGGCTCTTCAGAGATATCGTAAAGCGGAATTTCATCACCTTGATTCCATTCATTATCAGCTTTATAAAACGAAGCCATTTCTGAACCACCAAATCCAAAGGCATTGGTTATAGTATTGTGTAAATCTTCTAAATTGGCACTACTACGTATGGCAATGTCTCTAGCAACATCTTCTTCTAAATCGGCAATTACCCTTACTTTATAAATCATTAACAAACTGTTTTTACAGGCAACAAAGTTACAAATAAAGTGATATTAGTCCTTGATAATTATGTAATTTTACGCTGAAAATTATTTTTAAGATGTCTAAACAAGAAAAATTAAAAGCCTTAAACGCTATATCTAAAAATACTTTAATGGAAACACTTGACATTGAGTATGTTGATTTTGGTGCCGATTTCCTTATCGCTAAAATGCCTGTAACCCCAAAAGTACATCAACCAAATGGTATTTTACACGGCGGCGCCACAGTGGCTTTAGCCGAGAGTGTTGGTAGTGCGGCTTCACATATTTTTACGGATGTCGATAACTTTGAGATTCGGGGGATAGAAATAGCCGCCAATCATGTAAGAGCAATTAAAGAGGGTTTTATTTTTGCAAAAGCCACAATTTTACACAAAGGACGTACCACACAGTTATGGCAAATTAAAATTACAGATGAACAAGACCGTTTGATATCTTTGTGTAAACTAACAACTATTGCGCTGAAAAAAAAGTGATGCAAGAGAAATCTTTTAAAATATTTTTAGAAGAATTACGCTCACAAAATAAAGTTTTTGTCAGCTACAACTTTCCCAATTCTGATGTTGTAAATGTTATTATACAAGAGAATGACATACTTTACACAACCTCAAATTTTAACGAAGAAGCTTTTGTTTTTGCCCCTTTTGATACAGACAGAAAAGCTGTTATAATACCTTTTAACAAAGCTGAAATATATTCTTTTTCTTTAAAAGATGTTATAAAAGACCTCGGAGAAATTGAATCTAAAAATTACGAGTTAGAATCATCATTATCGCAAGAAGAATATACTACAATAATAGAAAAAGCTAAAACCAAAATCGCAGCTAAAAATTTACAAAAAGTGGTACTGTCACGGCGTATAAAACTAGATTTTGAAAATAAAAATACCGTTTCTGTTTTTTTACAACTTCTTAAAAAACATCCATCAACTTTTACTTATTTATGGCATCATCCTAAAGTAGGGATATGGTTGGGTGCTACGCCAGAAAAGCTCTTATCCGTAAACGAAAATATTTTAGAGACAATGGCTTTGGCGGGAACGCAACTTGCAAAAAAAGAATCAGATTTAAATTGGGAAAATAAAGAAAAACAAGAACAACAATTTGTAACAGATTATATTTCTAAGGCTTTATCAGATATTAAATTACCTCTTAAAACAGGAAAACCCTTTAATCTTAAAGCGGGTAATTTATGGCATATCTGTACAAAAATTACAGGAACACTTACACATAATTCCGCTATAAAAAATCTGATAGAGGCTTTGCATCCCACACCTGCGGTAGCGGGTTTGCCTAAGCAAAAAGCGATTGACTTTATTTTAGAAAATGAGCAATACAAGCGTTCTTATTACACAGGTTTTTTGGGGATTCTAGATAAAAAAAACGAAAGCAAACTATTTGTCAATTTAAGATGTATGCAAATTGAAAATAAAAAAGCATTTGTCTATGTTGGTGGTGGTATTACTGCCGACAGTAATGCTGAATCTGAATGGCATGAAACTTCAGCTAAAAGTCAGACATTATTACAACTTCTATAAGGTTACTAATTGTATATTTTATTAAAACAAGCAAATTAAAAACCTAAAAATACTTATGTGTTGTACCTAAAGGCACAATAAATAAATCATGTGTTTGAAATTACTGATATGTCGTCCCTAACGGGACATAATTACAATAAAAATTAACGTCCCTTTGGGGACGAAATATATGTAATTATAGATAGAAATATACTGATTTGTGCCGTAGGTACAACATATGAACTTTAAACAGTTACTAAATAAAGCTGCTTTTACTTTTTATTATTAATGCACAACGCGTAAGGTTTATTATCTCTTAAAGATTTCTATTACAGAAATTGGGTTTAATAATTTACCTTTGCGCACTTAAAACAAATTAGTGCGCTTAAAAAATTACACAAAAGAATTTAATTACAACTTAAAATTGGCTTATCCGGTTATGATTGGGCAGCTAGGTCACGTTTTGGTTGGCTTAGCCGATAATATTATGGTAGGGCGTTTAGGCGCCACACAGTTGGCCGCAGTTTCTTTGGGTAATAGTTTGGTATTTATTGCTTTGTCTTTAGGTATTGGATTCACTTTTGCCATAACCCCTCTAGTGGCCGAAGCCGATGGCTCTGGTGATATTGATACGGGGCGTCGTGATTTTCAACATGGTTTGCTTTTGTCAACTATTATGGGGGTGGTTATGTTTGTGTTTTTGATACTTATAAAACCTATTTTGTATCATATGAATCAACCGCCAGAGGTTGTAGAATTGGCCATGCCTTATCTCAATATTGTAGCGTTTTCTATGATTCCGCTTATGATTTTTCAGGCATTTAAACAATTTGCCGATGGTATGTCGCAAACAAAACATGCTATGCACGCCACTATTATTGCCAATGTTATAAATGTTATTATCAACTATTTTTTAATTTATGGTATTTGGATTTTCCCAAGATTAGAATTGGTTGGTGCTGCTATTGGCACAATGATTTCTAGATTTGTAATGGCTTTATTTCTGATTTACATAATTAAAAATCGCAAAAAATTAGAACCCTTTTTACATCCTTTAAAATGGATAGAAATAAAAAAAGAAAAATTCAAAAGGATAATCGATTTAGGTTTTCCTACCGCTTTACAAATGTTTTTTGAAATTGCTGTGTTTACGGCTGCCGTTTGGTTGGCAGGTTCTATTGGTGTTATTGACCAAGCAGCGAATCAAATAGCGCTTAACTTAGCTTCTATGACATTTATGATTGCCGTTGGATTGGGCGTTACAGCTACCATAAGAGTGGGCAATCAAAAAGGACTCAATCAATATAAAGAATTGCGCCGTATTGCTTTTTCTATTTTTTTGCAAATATTCTTAATTGAATTTTGTTTTGCGATTGGATTCCTTAGCTTAAAAGATGTGTTGCCACTCATGTATATAGATAATGTTGATGTTACCAGAACAGCCGCACTTTTACTTATTGTGGCGGGTTTCTTTCAAATATCAGATGGTGTTCAAGCGGTTGTCTTAGGCGCTTTACGCGGATTGCAAGATGTTAAAATACCCACTTATATTACCTTTGTAGCTTATTGGATAATAGGCTTTCCTGTTTCGTATTATTTAGGTAAAATGGCAGGATTAGGCTCGCAAGGTATTTGGATAGGATTACTTTTGGGTTTAACAGCTTCGGCTATTTTACTCTTTATAAGATTTAATTATTTAACTAAAAAATTAATACATTTAAAACATGGCACTACCTAAATTTATATTGGGCGATAATACCGATTACCAAGAAGCTATTTATGTTATTCATACAGAATATCCACGATTTGTAATCAATCTAGAAGATGATGTTGTTACGTGGTTTGACGATTTAGACAAAGAAAATGAAGCCGATGTGACAGAAGAAATTGCTAATTTAATTACACAAGCCACTGCTTTTTTTGACAGAGAAACAGCGCGTCTAGTGGCAGAAAATTAAGATTTTTTAGGTTTCTTTTTAGGCTCTTTTTCTTCTACAAAAAACTCAATACCTATTTGTTCACTTTCGTCAACTTCTTGACCGCCGCGTTCAAAAGTTTTAGTGGCTTTTATAGCCCCTTCTTGGTCTGTTCCTAAAGTGTCATTTAAAGTAGGAATGTCAAAATTAGATTTAAGGCTGCTTAATTTATTTTTAAAATAATAATAGGCGAATAAATATCCAATTAAAAAGGAGCCTAACATTAAAATAAATATTTCTATAAAGTCAGATAAATTAAGACTTTCTAAAAAGTTAGTCATGAGGTTTGGGTTTTAAGGTGATTTCTATACGTCTGTTTTTACGCCGCTCTTTTTTGCTATTATTTTTAGCAATCGGGTCTTTTTCACCTTTTGAGGAGGTGTGAATTATATTTTTATCAATGTCTTGCGAAACTAAAAACGATTTAAAATTCCTGGCACGTTCAAAACCTACCCAATAATTCGAGATGGAGTCGCCAACAGTATCCGTAAAGCCAACTATGTAAATATTGAGCTTTGGATTTGTCTTTATATAGCCTTTTAATTTGGTTGCATAAGATTCTAAAATGGTATCTTCATCAAAATCCATCTGATTAAAATCTAAATAAATAACCTTTTTAGCAATTGTTTTTACAGGTGATATTTTAGGTGTTTTAAATACACTGTCTTTAATTTTTACTTGAATTGTTTCTTTTGCTTTAGATTGTACAGTGTCTTTAACAATAATTAAAGGTTTTGTCTTTACAATTTTTATAGGATTTACTTTTTGTTTAGGATGCGTATAAGCATGAACCCAAGCGCCAAACAGCGCCCAAATTAAAAAAGCCAAACACGCCAAAACAAAATTTTTCAAAGCCTAAAAATTTAAGAATGGTAAAGTTATTAAATATTTATTAAATAGTGACTTCAGGCTGTTTACTTAAACTACCTATTTTAGACTTTTAGCTTTTTCAACCAGTTCAATCTGACTTATTTTGGCAGTTGTGGTAAAGTTACCGTAATTTATAAATACTTTTTTCTTTTCTATTTTTGTAATAGTACCAACAGCATTGCCGTCTTCTAAACGTACGCGGTCATTGGGTTTATAGATGTAATCAGCTTTTTCTTGAGCGCGAATTTTGGCTTTTTTAGCTTCAGATATTTTAATAACTGCTACTTCTTCTAAAACCTTTTTTTCAGTCTGTTTGAGTTTTTCTTTAACAGCCTTTTGCTGCTTAACTGCTTTTTGCTTTGCGGATTTTGTTGTTTTTACTTTTACAACAGGCGTTGTTTTTTTGACGTATTTGGTTTGTTCAACATTGACCCAATTAAAGAAATCGGCTGTGAGTTTCTTTTTGCTTTTGGTCTGAAAAAAGCGATTTAAGAGTTCATTTGTTTTACGACCATAGGTCAGCATTTTCTGATTTTCTTCATAAAGCAAATTAAAATCAACCAATTTTTGATGTAATTTTTCTTGATCTGTTGCCAATAAAGCCCCTTTTTCTTTGGCTAAAACCTGTTCTTTTTCTAAGCTTTCTGAATTCTTTTGCAACTTATTGCGTTCTTTTTGAAGCTTAGAAATACTGCGGTCTAAACGCACTTTTTCGCCTGATACTTTTTTCTTTGCCCGATTTATCAAGCTATACGGAATGCCATTTTTACCTGCTACTTCAAACGTAAAAGAACTCCCAGCCTGACCAACAAATAATTTGTAAAGGGGTTCTAAACTGCGCTCGTCAAATTGCATATTGGCATTGACGGCGAACTGTAATTCATCGGCTAATACTTTAAGATTGGCGTAATGTGTTGTTATAACGCCAAAGGCATTTTTTGTGTGAAACTCCTCTAAAAAAACTTCGGCTAAAGCACCTCCTAATTCGGGGTCGCTACCTGTACCAAATTCGTCAATAAGCAACAAAGTATTGTCATTGCTTTTACGTAAAAACTGACGCATATTTTTAAGGCGATAACTATATGTGCTCAACTGGTTTTCTATAGATTGATTATCGCCAATATCGGTTAAAATTGTGTCGAAAATATGGAAAGAGCTCTTTCTATGTACGGGAACTAACAGGCCACTTTGAAACATAACTTGCAATAAGCCTATGGTTTTGAGCGTGATACTTTTCCCGCCAGCATTGGGTCCAGAAATAACAATAATATGTTGCTGCTGGTTTAATTCTAAACTCTGAGGCACAGTAACAATACCTTTTGTGTTGTTTTGTTCATAAAGTAAAGGATGATAAGCGTCCTTAAAATAACATTCTTTGGCGTCAGAAATAGTGGGTAAAATTCCTTTGATATTAAAAGCGTAACGCGCTTTTGCCGCAACACAATCTATATGCGCTAAATAACTTTGATAGGCTTCTAAATCGGCTACAAAGGGACGCATTTCATTGGTTAATGCTTTTAAAATAGCGACAATTTCTTCGGCTTCTTCAAACTCTAAATTTTGTAATTGACGTGTATATTTCTGCGTTGCCTCTGGGGCGATGAACGTAATAGTACCCGTTTTCGAAGTTCCCAATAAAAAGCCTTTTACCTTTTTACGATACATGGCTTTTACGGCTAAAACCCGCTGATTGTCTAACAGCGATTCTTTAATGTCATCTAAATAACCAGATGCATTGGCCTTACTCAAAACCACATTAAAACTGCTGCTAATCAGTCCTTTTACTTCATTAAGTTCTTTACGGATAGCTTTTAAAAGGGGAGAAGCATTGTCGTTTATAGTGCCAAAAGATGAGATTTTAGCTACTATAATTTTTGAAATGCTGGTATTGTAAGTTAGTGCACTTGAATAATCATAAAGATTAGGATAGTATTCTTTGTACTTTTTTAAAAACTTGAGATGCTCATTTGTGGCATCGGCTAGTTTGACGATTTTTAAAAACGATTTGACGTCTAAATAACTGTCTTCAATTTGAAGTAAATGAATTTCTTTATCACTATTTTCAAAAAAATGAGAAGGCAAACGGTTGTCATTTTCATAAGAAGCCAAATATTCATGGGTTTGTGACAAAGCGGCAACTAATAAGGTTTTTTCTGTAAAGGGCACTAAATGAGAGGCTAACGCTTTACCCATTTGTGTTTGGCACAATGTGACCACTTTGTCTAAAACCAAAGGAAACTCTAAATCTTGTAATGTTTTTGCTGATATACTCAAAATCTTAAATAAGCTTCTTTTTGAAATTAAATTATAATACTTTTAGCTAAAATTTAATTGTCATATTGAGCTAGCCTGCGGCAGACAGGTTCAGAATGACAATCAGCTAACAAAAATATGTTTAATATTTTAAACTACCTTAAATAAACATGCCTATAAATGTAAATATAGCCCCCAGTTGGAAAACGGTTTTAGCAACCGAGTTTGAAAAAGAGTATTTTAAAAACTTAACGGATTTTGTCAAAGCCGAATATCAGAAAAATACGTGCTATCCAAAAGGCTCACACATTTTTAATGCTTTTAATCATTGCGATTTTAAGGACGTAAAAGTGGTTATTATTGGGCAAGATCCGTATCACGGACCAGGGCAAGCCAATGGTTTGTGTTTTTCTGTAAATGACGGCATAGCGCATCCGCCTTCTTTGATTAATATTTTTAAAGAACTAAAAACCGATATAGGTAAAGACATGCCCAAAAGTGGCAATTTAGAACATTGGGCAGACCAAGGCGTTTTATTACTCAATGCCACTTTAACGGTACGCGCCCACCAAGCAGGCTCGCATCAAAATAAAGGTTGGGAAACTTTTACAGACGCCGTTATACAACATATTTCTGACGAAAAAGAAGGCGTTGTCTTTTTATTATGGGGTGGTTATGCCAAAAAGAAAGGGCAAAAAATAAATATACAAAAACATAAAGTATTTACTAGCGGACACCCTTCGCCTTTAAGTGCTAATCGTGGTTATTGGTTTGGTAACAAGCATTTTAGTAAAACAAATGTGTATTTAAAAGAAAAGGAGTTAAAGGAGATTAGTTGGTAATGTCTTTTATTATTTGAAGATTCATGAGCGGGAAGCTTACGCTAGCGGGGAGTTTCGCTTATCGGGTTAGGGTTATGATTTCGTTGCGACAAATCCGTTAGGATTTTCGTTATAGAAATCAGGTTTAAATATATAAAATGTTTGTCGTTTTGTATTCATAAGTAGCAATGAATTATACCCATTGTTGTAAGCAGTATTTATTATTCGGTTTCTTCTATTGGTTTTTTCTTTTTCTTTAATTCTCCAAAATCAAGTTCGATTGTTTCATCTCCATTTGGGTAAAATAGCTTCATTCTAAATTTTAACTGTTCATAAGCTTTTTCCTCACTCATAATTGGTATATGAAAATTAAAATTTAGTACAGTAATCATTTCGTTAGGATAAATCGGTTTGCCAATTCCTGACACTTTACCTGTTTTGTTACCTAAATCTGAATAATGATAATCTCTTTTAGACCCAATATCTTCCCAAGAGATATTCATTTTATCTACCATATTGTCGAAATACACATTTACTTTATAATCTGTCTCTAAAACCTCTCCTTTATTAATTACTGCCACCTCAAACATATATTTGTGATTATCCTCATCGTCCTTTGTATTAACTCTTGCAATTCTATAGTTTCCAAGAGTTAATTTAGATTTCAGTTTTCTGCCATAAAGTTGTCTTATTTCATATTCCTCCATCATTACTGACTCAAAATTATGTCTCTTATAAAATCTTTTCTCCTTACTTAAATGAGGTGCATCTAAACTAGATGGAATTTGGACAACATATATAGTCTTTTCTATTTGTGAATTGTATCTAATCGGAAAAATTGTCAATTCTTGGATTGTTCGAAATATTGTCGAACTAATTATTTGTTCTAGCCATTCTTTTGTGAAAATATTCCCGTCGACGAATGAAAAATTTGAAGCCTTATGATTTTTTTCTTCAATCCCATAAATTATAATTCCTCCATCACTATTGGCAAAAGCAGAAACATCTTTAGACACTTCTTTTTTAGCAGAATCTTTTTTAGATAAAGCTTCGGCTCGTTTAAATTCAATATGAATGGACTCTTCGATTTCATTATCAATTAATGACTGTAAAAAATCTAAATCGTATGAATCAAGTTTATGTATTTCCATATTGCTTAGAATGTTATGATATGTTCAGTTTCAATTGAGTATATCAGACGATACCTGTCCGCCTATGGCGTGAAGCGAAGCTAAGGGTTTTAATTTTCAAAAGCAATAAAAAGCTAAAGTATTTATTGTAAAGTTTTTAGTAATGCTTTGCAGTTTTAAAAAGAAAAGACTATTTATTTAAGAATGGTAATGGGGCTTTCTTTAACCCCTGCATAAAATACCAGTATTTCAACAGGTTTATTGCTATTGTTGAGACCGTAATGCCAAGTATTTACCACTTCTTCAAAAGCGTTACCTTCTTTAATTCTTAAAGTATCTTGTTTTGTTGTAATTACCATTAATTCTCCTTTTAGCACAACAGCGGCATTCATTACAGGATGTTTGTGCATTTTTAATTTTGTTTTTGGTGGAATAATTATTTTTAAAATAGTTACTTGTGGTGTGCCTTCGAGGTATTTGGGTAAAGTAGCGCCATTCCAGCTTTTAGTAGTTTCAAGGAGTTTAATAACCTTTGTTTGTGTTTCTTGATTCTTGTTGCAAGAAATAAAAAATAAAGAAATCAGTAAAAAGAAGAAGGATAAAATTTTCATAAAGCGTTTATAGTTTAGCCCTTCGACTGCGCTCAGGGTGACAAGATTTAAAAATTGTGCTTAAGGCTGAGTATTTCCATGTGTAAAAAGAGGACTTTTATAACTCCAGCTATTTATCGAACCTTTATAATTTTGGCCTCGACATTAAGTGTTTCCGTTGGTGCTTTTTTTAGGTGTTTTTGCGTTTGGGCTGTACACCCACAACCTCTTTTAATAACTGCGCAAGACGTCAATAAAAGAGAAAAAACAGTAAGGAAAATTACTTTTTGAATTAACCTTTTCATATAAATTAAATTTAAAGTTTTATTGTTTTCAATTGAGCGCCACAGCTTCTTCTACAGTAATAGTTTCGACATTAAGAACTTTAGCAGATGTTTTTTTAACCGTTTTTTCTATATGTGCCAGTCCGCAACTTTGTTTGGTCGGAAAACAAGACGTCATAAAAAGACCGATACTTATAAGTAAACAGATTTTTAGAAGGGATTTTTTCATGTTTAGAGTTGTTGGTTTTTCAAAGATAGTAAATAAGTATTAAGTAGCTTGTATAAAGTAGTTGGCATCAAGTAGCTAGTATCAGGTATCAAGTACAAAGATGTTCAAGTGTTCAAATCACAAACGACAAACCACAAATTACAAACTTTTTAGTCCGTAAGTTTATCTAAAACGTATTTAATCATTTTCTCAACAGCACTGTGATAGTCCTTGCTAAAAGTACCATTAGCACGGTTGGCAATAATACAATTCATAGAGCAGGCATTGTGCCCTAACAATTTAGACAGGCCATAAATAGCCGAAGTTTCCATCTCTAAATTGGTTACTCTTATACCGTTAAAATTAAAACTGTCTATTTTATTATTCAAATCAGGATCTTCAATCGCCAATCGCAATACACGTCCTTGTGGGCCGTAAAAGCCACCTGCCGTAGCGGTCATTCCTAAAAAGATTTGGTCGGATACTAATTTGGCTTCCAGTTCAGCGCTATTTTCTACTATGTAAGGGCGTGCTTTACGCGGATGCCAATTAGTGTGTTTTATAAAAGCGTCCTCAATTTCTGGATGTAAAATATCCTTGCAATCATAAGATAAAAGCATGCCATCAAAACCCAATCCGTATTTGGCCAAAACATAACTGTCAACAGGAATATCGGCTTGCAAAGAGCCCGATGTACCAATACGTACAATATTTAAAGAGGTTAATTGGTCTTTTACCTGACGTGTTTCTAGATTTATATTTACCAAAGCATCTAGCTCATTCACCACAATATCAATATTATCTGGCCCAATACCCGTAGAAATAACAGTAATGCGTTTGCCACGATAGATGCCAGTTATGGTTCTAAACTCACGTTTTTGTGTTTCGAATTCAATACTGTCAAAATGTTCGGCTACTTTAGGAACGCGGTCTTGATCACCTACAAAAATGATATTTTTGGCAAGATTTTCGGGTCTTAAATTGACGTGATAAACACTCCCGTCGGGATTTAATATTAATTCTGATTCTGCTATTGTTCTCATAATACTTCTATTTTAGAAAAAAGAAGTAAAGGTACTAATTATCCGCCAACTCGTTTAATATTGTAGTTCTTTTCTTTGAGGAGGATCATAATTTTATCGCGATAATTCCCCTGAATAATGATGTCACCGTCTTTTACACTACCGCCTACACCGCATTTTGTTTTAAGCATTTTAGCTAAATCTTTTAAATCGGTATCGGTTCCTACAAAACCTTTTATGACGGTTACGGTTTTACCACCACGTCCTTTGTTAGAAAAGTGTGCTTCGAGGTATTGCTCTTGCGTATTTAAAGTGTCTTGAGTAGCATCTTCGGTAAAATCAGCATCGGGATTGGTAGAGAAAACAAATCCGCCAAGGTCACTTAAACTGCTTAATTTTTTCTTAGCCATTTTTAGATTTTTTATAGCGGTTAATAAGGTATAAAACCCCGGCGTACAGTTCAAAAATAAAACCGACCTGCATAAGAGTTTTAGCCTGACTTTTATACGAGGTGTACTGTAAAATAATGCCAATGATAAGTACTAGAACGCCAAAAGAAATAACAGATATTATTTTAGAATTGGGTTTCATAGAAGCTTAAAAAATTGAAGTTTCGGTTTCTGATGTAAAACGCTCTAAAAAAGCCATTCCTCTAGCTGAATTCCCCTTCTTATTTAAGCGAGGGCTCCATAAAGTAATACAATATTTATTGGGTAATACGGCAACAATACCACCTCCCACACCACTTTTGCCGGGCAGGCCGACCTTAAACGAAAATTCACCGGCTTCGTCATAAAAACCACATAATTGCATTATGGCATTTAAGCGTTTTGATTTACTAACATTTATAACTGGTTTATTGGTAAAAGGATTTTTACCGTAATTTGCCAAAAACAAAAATGTTTCGGCCAACTCTTTGCAAGTCATCTCTATAGAGCAAAGGTTAAAATAAAAGTCTAGCACAACATCTATATCATTTTTTATATTGCCAAACGATTTCATCAAATTAACCATAGCCGCATTTTTGTAGCCAGTTTCTTTTTCTGAAGCTGTAATTCTAGCGCAATAGTCTAGTTTTTGGTTACCCGATAAGCTTCTTACAAAATGGATAAATTCTTTTTTAGGGTTTTCAAAATGACTTATCAATATATCTGAAATAACCAAAGCTCCCGCATTTATAAGCGGGTTACGCGGTACACCTTTGTTTTTTTCTAATTGTGCCAGTGCGTTAAACGAATCGCCTGAAGGTTCTACGCCAACACGTTTCCAAAGATTTTCACCTTCAAGTTTATAAGCTAATGTCAAAGCCAGAACCTTGGCAATACTTTGTATTGAAAATTTTTCATTCCAGTCGCCAAAATTATAGGCTTGCTTATTAACGGAACATAAATAAATTCCGAATTTATCGGGATTTACATGTCCTAATTCGGGTATATAAGTAGCAATTTCTCCTTTGTTTTTTAGAGTTCCAATTTCTCTGTCTATATGTGTAAATAATTGATTATATTCCATTTGCAGGGGGTGTCTTTTAAAATATAATAGTAAAATATTACTCCTTTTTATGGGTTGATTTTTCTATTTTTATATCAGGTTGTTTATGAGCCTTATATTCAAAAATATCATCTCTAGAATAATGGCCAATAACATCAAAATCAAATTTACTGATACTTATTTCTTCCAAGTCTAAATCGGCTATTAAAGCACCGGCTTTGTTAAAAAGAGGGCCTGCCAATATTTTTCCTTGAGGCGAAATAATAACGCTGCCACCGGGGCATAAATCTTCGGGCTCGTCTTTGGCAAGAATTTGGTATTTTTCGGGGTACATAGATTTGGTAAAGTACTGATTGCAACCCAATACAAAACAGCGTCCTTCTAAAGCGATATGTTGCATAGTTGACGTCCAACTTTCGCGGGCGTCGGCAGTAGGCGCTATATAAATTTCGACCCCTTGTTTGTACATAGCCATGCGGGCTAAAGGCATATAATTTTCCCAACAAATCAGCCCGCCCAGTTTCCCTATTTCGGTATCAAAACTGACTAAAGTACTGCCATCTCCTTCGCCCCAAATTATACGCTCGGTGCCTGTGGGTTTTATTTTTCGGTGAACGCCCATCAATCCTGTATTTGGCGAAATGTAAAGCATAGAACAGTATAGGCTACCGCTAATATGGTCTTTTTCGGTTACGCCGATAACCAAATACACTTTTTGCGATTTGGCTAAATTTTCGAGTCTTTTTAAATCTTTACTTTTAACAACTAAACTGTTTTTACTGTATTCTGCGTACAATTTTTTTCCCTCGGATTTTCTGCTACCTATTTGAGCTCCAAACGAAAAGCCTCTGGGATACCCCGGAATAAATGTTTCGGGAAAAACAATTAATTCACAGCCCTGTTGGGCGTATTTTTTTACCAGTTTTTCAATTTTGATTATCGTTTTTTCTTTATCAAAAAAAACCGGACTATCTTGAATTACACATACTTTTACTGTCATTGGTTGGCCTTTTTAATAGTATTTGTTTTGAAGATGGAAAGGTAAGAATTTAGTTACTCTTTTAAAGTCATAATATTTTTTACTTTTTATAACCTGATTTCGACCTAAGATTTGTTCACAGTTTAGATGAATTTTTATTCAATTTGAAGACATGTTTTTGAAAGACTAACTGGTTAGTTTGAAAAAATAGGGCAAGAATTGGTG
>JASFYX010000043.1:0-70658 GCA_045046885.1 Flavobacteriaceae bacterium | reverse complement strand
ATAAATGAAATGCCAAATAAAGCCAATCCACTAGCTAAAGTAGCCGATAATATTAATTTGATACCCGCTTCTGCTGATTGCCTTTTGTACGCATTATAAGCTGCTAAAGCGGCAACAGGTAAGGTTGACAATTCTAAGGCTACAAAAAACATTAAGAAATCGCCTGCAGACACCAAATAGTTTAATCCTATTAAAGATGATATCATCAACATAAAATATTCTGCTGATTTTTGTTGTGGTATTAAAGTCGATTTTAGCCAACCTGCAGATTGCATCAAAACGATTAAAACACCCACGTTTAGGCCATTTTTAAGCAATTGTATTAAGGCATTGGTATGAAACATCCCACCAAACAAAGCCCCTTCTGGATGATGAAAAAATCCGATAAGGGTTATAATTGCAAAAGCAATGATACCAAAATTAATCAGCTTAGATTTTCCTTTTTGAGAAGTGATAATTTCTCCTATAAGTATTGCAAGTAACAAGACTATTAAAAGTAGTTCGTTTTGCATTTTTAAAAACATTTCTAAATTCATCTCCTAAAAATTATAACATGCGTTCTATAAAAGGTTTGATACTATCCATGATAATATCTGAAATCCAAAGAGGTGTTATACCAATTATCAATATTGGTATTAACAACAATAGTAAACCTGTCCTTTCGTACCAAGTTACCTTTGGTAAGGTTTTATATTCTTCTTTTTTAACGGGCCCCATAAGCATCATACCGACCACTCTTAAAATATAAACAGCCGTAATTACAATGACGGTTACACCTAAAATGGTTGCCACCCGATGGAAAATATCGCCATTTTGAAAAGCACCTACAAAAATGGTCATTTCTGCTACAAATCCACTAAATCCGGGTAAGCCTAAAGAAGCCAATCCTGCTATGACGTATATTACAGAAATAAACGGAATGACTTTTAACAGGCCGCCTAATTCTCTTACATCACGTGTGTGTGTACGTCCGTAAATCATCCCGATAAGGGCAAAAAACAAGGCTGTCATAAATCCGTGAGATAAAGATTGTAAAATAGCGCCATCCCAAGCGGTTTTGTTTAACATCAATAAGGCAAATAAAACCAAACCTAAATGGCTTACTGAAGAATAGGCATTTATATATTTTAAATCGGTTTGCTTAATAGCTGCTAAAGCGCCATAAACAACGCCAATTACAGACAGTATTATAAAAAACCAAGACCATTCTTTAGCGCCTAAAGGCAACAAATACATCGCTACTCTAAAAACGCCATAACCACCAAGCTTCATCAACACACCTGCGTGTAACATAGATACAGCCGTGGGCGCAGAAGCGTGACCAGAAGGAGACCAAGTATGAAAAGGAAACAAAGCACCAATAACGGCAAAACCTATAAATACAACAGGAAATAAATAGTGTTGTACTTGAGCAGGGATATTTACTTTGGCTATTTCTAATATATTAAAAGTATAAGCGCCGTCTGGGCTTGAGTAAAAATAAATTCCTAAAATACCGACTAATAATAAAGCTGAAGCACCCATTAACATAATGGTCAATTTCATAGCCGATTTTTCTTTGGGTCCTGAGCCCCAGATACCAATTAAAAGGTACATAGGAATTACAGCCACTTCGAAAAATAAGAACATTAAGAATAAATCTAATGAAATAAAGAAACCGTAAACACCCGTTGCCAAAACAATTAAAGAAATAAAGAATTCTTTCGGTAAGTCTTTAATTTTCCAAGAGATAAATACGCCTGCTAATACTACAATAGAAGCTAATACAATCATAAAAACAGTGATACCATCGGCACCAATATCATAACGAATGTTAAGACTTTTAAACCAAACAATACTTTTGGTAAAAACCATAATAGCCGTATTGCCACTAGCCCGCTCTGCCAAATAGGCAAAGATTAAATTAATAGCCATTCCAAACTGAACTAAGCTACCAACCAAAGCTACTAAACGCGATTGTTTTAAATTTTTAGTAAATAGCAAGCCGACGACTGTTAGTATGGGAGCTGCTATAAAAAGAGTTAAAATATCCATTTATTATTCTTATTTAAAATTTATATAAAAAATACAATACCAAAGCTAAAGCCCCTAACACAAACCAAGTAGCATAATCTTGGAACTTGCCCGATTGTAATTTTTTAATTTTTTCTGATGCATTAATTGTACTGTTTCCAATACCTATCATAGTATCATCAACTACTTTTTTATCAAACCAAGCGAATGAGGCTGATACAATGTTGAAAATTATTTTTTTAGTGATAAACATGTAGAGTTCGTCAAAATAAAATTTATGATAAGCCCAAGTATAAAAAGCGCCGAATGCTTTTGTAACCTTTTCGGGAATATTATTTTCTTTTTTGTAAAAAATCCACGCTACAATAATACCTACCAAACCAATACCAGCAGAAATAATAGAGACTAAAGGATTAAAATGTGTGTGAAACTCTTGTCTATCGGCAGTGACAAAATCGCTAAACGGAATAAAACCTGCTACAATACTCATCAGTGCTAAAAACAATAATGGTAATGTCATAGATAAAGGTGATTCTTTTGGTGTGTGTTTGTAAGTGGTTTCTTTTCCCCAAAATATACCAAAGTAAATTCTGAACATATAAAAAGCTGTTAATCCAGCCACAGCCCACTCAACTACAAATAAGAAGGTTGACTTGTCTAAAGCGGCGACTAAAATTTCGTCTTTACTAAAGAATCCTGCAAAAGGGGGGATTCCAGAAATGGCTAATGCTGCTATTAAAAAAGTAATATTTGTAACGGGCAAGTATTTGCGTAAACCACCCATATCTTTCATAAAGTTACTGTGAACAGCGTGAATGACGGAACCTGCCCCTAAGAATAATAAGGCTTTAAACATGGCGTGTGTAAACAAGTGGAACATAGCAGACATATAACCTAGTCCGTCATGTCCAGAATAACCTGAAGCGCCTAAAGCTAACATCATATAGCCAATTTGCGACATTGTAGAAAATGCTAAAACACGTTTTATATCATTTTGTGTACAAGCAATTATTGCTGCAAACAACGATGTAAACGCCCCGACATACATAACAATTTGTAGTACAAATCCGCCATCTATAAAATAATACAACGGAAACATCCTTGCTACCAAATACACCCCTGCAACAACCATTGTAGCAGCGTGAATTAAAGCCGAAACTGGTGTAGGTCCTTCCATAGCATCGGGTAACCAAATATGTAATGGGAACATAGCCGATTTACCAGCGCCCCCCATAAACATAAGTATAAGTGCCCATGTTAAAACAGACATACCCATAAAACTAGCGCCAACACCATTTAATATAACAGCGCCTTGCGGATTGTTAAGTTCTTGAAAGTCGAAAGTTCCTGTATAATATGACAATATTAAAATCCCTACAAGGAAGCCTAAATCGGCAAAACGCGTTACTATAAATGCTTTTTTAGCAGCGGCTACGGCTGATGGTTTGTCGTAATAATAACCAATCAACAAGAATGACGAGACTCCTACCAATTCCCAAAAGATATACATTTGAAAAATATTGGTCGCCAACACCAAACTGTACATAGAGAATGTAAACAAAGACAAGAAGGCGTAATAACGGTTAAAACCAGATTCGCCTTTCATATAACCCAAACTGTAAATATGTACCATTAATGATATGGTAGAAACCACTATAAGCATCATAATAGAAATAGGATCTAATAAAATACCCATATCTATGTGCAATAAATCTGTAAAGTGAATCCAAGTGGTTTTAGTGGCTATTACGGTTTGGTAAACCTCATCGATTTTTTCTACTTTAAAAAAGTATTTGTAAGCGGTATAAACCGATAAAAGCGTGGTTGTTGATAAACCTAAAACGCCAATAGTTCCTGCTACTTTTGGCTTTAATTTATTTCTGAAAATCCCTAAAAATAAAAATACAAAAAGTGGAATTAAGGGAATTAAAACTGTATAACTAAAATTCATATTTTTAATATTTTAAGGTTTCTGTATCTTTTACTTCAACAGAAGCTAACATCCTGTAAAAACTAACTATTATTGACACTGCTAAAGCCGATTCTGCTGCAGCAATGGCAATTATAAAAATTGTGTAAAAAACGCCTTGTAACATATCTGGATACAAATAGGTGTTAAAAATTACAAAATTTATAGCCGATGCATTTAAAATAAGCTCTATCGATATTAAAATAGCAATGAGATTTTTACGTGTGATAAATCCATAAACGCCTATAAAAAACATAAGTGTTGTAAGCGTTAAAATGTGATATATATTTATGCCGTCTATCATAACTATGCTTTGTTTTGTTTGTGTTCTTGTTCTATTAAATGTTGTCCCTTAGCAATGACAATAGCGCCAATTAAAACAGCTAGTAACAGAATACTTATCACTTCAAAAGGCAATACAAATCCGCCTTTATTATAACTTAAAAGTTTTGTGCCTATTTGTTCAACTTCAACAGCGTTAAAGTTTGCAACAGTTACAAAATCGTAAGAATAAATAGCATAAAGCGTTACAGAAGCACCTAATAAGCTTAAAAGGCCTGCTACAAGTTTTTTAGTAAGTGAAGCTATTTCTAAATTAGAATCGATTTTATGTGTTAATAATACCGAGAATATTATCAGTACAATAATACCACCTGCATAGATAGCCAATTGCAAAGCGCCTAAGAAATTGTAATTAACAAGAAAATAAATTCCCGATATACAAATGAGTACAAATAATAGATACACTACTGCGTGTAACATTTTTTTGCTCGAAACAGCTCTTACTGCAAAAAACAGGATAAAGGCTGCTAAAATGTAAAATATAATCTGTTCCATAATTTAATCTTCTACGCCAGGTAATAATTTAGAACCAGGTTGGTTTAATACTTTAGTTAAATGACTCCTATCATAAACAGAGTTTTCGTAATTCTGAGCCCAAACAATGGCATCTGTAGGACAGGCTTCAATACACAAACCGCACATTGTACACATACCTAAATGATAAATATGTTGGTCTATCATTTTTTTCTTTTTACCCGTTTCCGGATCTACTTGTCTGTCCCATACAATCTCAATACTACCATTTGGACAGGCAATTTCGCAAGATTGACATCCCGTACAACGGTGCATATTGTTCTCGTCGTGCGGCATAACAACCTCACCTCTAAAACGATCGAACATTTTTAGTGTATCTCTATTGTCAGGATATTGTTGGGTAAGACTTCCTTTTCTTGCATGAACAAAATAACCTCCTGTAACCCGCATACCTGTGAGCAAGGTTTTCATTCCGTTGTATATATCTGAAAAATAACTCATTATTTTATAAATTCATTTATTAAATTGTCCAATTCAACCAAACTATAACCGCCATTACAACAATGTTAACCAAGTTTATAGGTAGCAAATATTTCCATTCTAAGGTTAATAATTGATCTACACGTAAACGTGGAAAAGTCCATCTAAACCACATCATTAAAAAGATGACGAGTATGACTTTTATTAAAAACCATATTACTTCTGGAAACCAAGTAATACCATCTGTAATACCAAATGGAGATAACCAGCCACCAAAAAACAGCACAACAGCCAAAGAAGCAATTATAAACATATTGATAAATTCTGCTAAAAAGAAATAGGCAAATTTCATCCCTGAATATTCTGTATGGAAACCAGCGCCTAATTCAGATTCAGCTTCTACTAAATCAAATGGGGCACGGTTTGTTTCGGCTGTACCTGCTATCATAAAAATAATAAAAGCAATAATAGCCGGAATATGTCCTTGAACTATAAGCCAGCCGCCCGTACGTTGTACTTCAATAATTTCTGATAATTGTAATGTGCCTGTCAACAATATCATCGTTAAAATAGATAAACCTACAGACAGTTCGTAACTAATCGTTTGCAATCCGCTACGCATAGCGCCAATTAAAGCGAATTTATTGTTACTAGACCAACCTCCTAACAAAATACCTATAACGCCAATTGACGATATAGCTACTAGAAAAAAGACTCCTATATTGATATCGAAAGCTTGAAATTGTCTTGAAAAAGGGAATACCGCTATAGCTGTTAACGATGTAATTATTACAAAATAAGGTGCTAAATTGTATAGAAATTTATCAATTCTATCGGTGCTTGTCAGCTCTTTAGAAACGAGTTTTAAGGCATCTGCCATAGTTTGAAATATGCCGCCAGGCCCCACGCGGTTTGGTCCTAACCTCAATTGAAACCAGGCTGCCACTTTACGTTCTAACAAAACTAAATACAAACCAGCTACTGCAAATAACGCCAAATAAGCCAAAGCCACAATAACCATTACGGTGATGTTAGCAACAGATTCAGGCATTATAGAAAATAGCCAATCGTGGACAGCTTCTGTTATATTTAATGGTATATTCATTATTAAAAATTTCATAATCTATAATTATCTATCTATATCTGGAATTACAAAGTCAAACGAAGCCATCGTAGCTACCAAATCGGCTATTTTGCTACCTTTAGCAATATGATTTAATACAGAAAGGTTAGAAAATCCCGGTGAACGGAATTTAACACGATATGGATTTTTTGTGCCAGTACTATTTATATATACACCCAATTCGCCACGAGCTGTTTCTACACGTTGATAAAATTCTCCTTTAGGTAATTTAATAACTGCTTTTGTTTGCTCTTTTATATTTCCTTCTGGGATGTTATCTATCAATTGTTCTATAATTGATAAAGATTCCCACAACTCCATAATTCTAATTTGGTAACGCGCGTAAGTATCGCCCTCTGTTAACAAAGCCTCTTTAAAATCTACTTTGTCATAAGCGCTGTAAGAATGGTGTTTACGCACATCACAAGAATAACCAGAACCTCTACCTACAGGACCAGAAACGCCAAACGAAATAGCATCTTCCATACTTAAAACACCAACTCCTTTTGTCCTTTTTTGGAAAATGATATTCCCAGAAACCAAACGGTCATATTCAGGTATTTTGGTTTTAAAATGGGCTATAAAATCTTTGGTTCTTTTTACAAAATTAGGATGAATATCATACATTAATCCGCCAGGAGCGATGTAATTCATTGTTAAGCGTGCGCCACAAGTTTCTTCAAAAATATCGTTAATCAATTCGCGGTCTCTAAAGGCATAAAAATAAGGACTCAAAGCACCCAAATCCATACTCATAACACCCCACCATAAACAGTGTGATGCTATACGCGTGAGTTCAGCAATAATTGTTCTAATAACTTTTACACGATCGCTCACTTCTATTTCTAGACCTTTTTCTACAGCTAAACAAACTGCTTCATTGTTTATATGAGAAGATAGATAATCCATCCTATCAGTTAGATGAACTATTTGTTGATAGCTATCGCGTTCACACATTTTTTCGATTGAACGATGTATGTAGCCTAAATCTGGTTCAACATTTTTTATAATTTCGCCATCAATAGTTAAAATAAGGCGTAAAACTCCATGAGCAGCAGGATGTTGCGGCCCCATGTTTACAAAATACTCTTCGGTTTTAAATCTATCTTCAATTGTATTTGTCATAATTTCAACTATTTAACAATCATATTAGCTTCATCTACATAATCTTTCCTTAGAGGATAACCTGTCCAATCTGGCGTTAAAAACAAACGTTTTAAATTGGGATGCTTATTGAATTTAAATCCGAAAAAGTCAAAAACCTCCATTTCGTGGAAATAAGCCGTTTGCCAAATATCGCCAACGCTGTCTAGTGTAGGATTTTCTCTGTCGGATTCCATAACTTTTACTACCAATATATGACGATGTATTGTAGATTCTAAATGGTAAATTACCCCCAGTTCTTCTCCCCAATCCATACCCGTTAAGCAAAATAAATAATCGAATGATAAGGTCATCGTCAATTTTAATTTACTCATTAAAAAATGAAGGTTTTCTTTTGGAACAGTCAATGTTAAATATTGTGATTCTTCTTCAGAAAATTCTAGACCTAAGTCGAATGCGGTAATTTTATCTTTTAATTCTTGATTAGACATACCTTATATAATTTAAAGCCCTTCATCAAATCCGTCAATAGGATTTACTTTGTGCTTCATGTTTTCTTTCTTAATTTTTTCTTGTAACATAATCATCCCTTCTAGCAATGCTTCTGGTCTTGGCGGACAGCCAGGTACATAAACATCTACCGGAATAACATGGTCTGCTCCTTTTATTACCGAATAAGAATTGTAATAAAACGGTCCTCCAGAGGTTGCACAAGCCCCCATAGCTATTACATATTTAGGCTCTGGCATCTGATCGTACAATCTTCTTAAAACAGGCCCCATCTTATTGACAATTGTCCCTGCTATAATAATAAGATCTGCTTGTCTTGCAGAGGCACGTGCTACTTCAAAACCAAAGCGCGAAAAATCGTGTTTGGCTGCACCCGTCTGCATCATTTCAATAGCGCAACAACTCGTGCCAAAATATAAAGGCCACAAAGAATTTGAGCGCCCCCAGTTTATAACACTGTCTAATGTTGTAATAACAAAGTTACCTCCATTTCCACCTGGAATAACTTTTCCTGGAAAATCTTTTGGTGTTACTTGTTTTAAGCCGTCAGCTTCAGACTGACTTAAAAATCGTTTTTTTTCTACTCCCATCGTAATGCACGTTTTTTATAGGCATATAGCAATCCCAAACCTAAAACAATTAAGAAAATCAGTATTTCTACAAGCGCTACAGTACCTACACTTTTAAAAACGACTGCCCAAGGCACCAAAAAGGCAACCTCAACATCGAAAATTAAAAATAGTATAGCAAACAAATAGTACCCTACTTTAAACTGAACCCAAGTTGGGCCAATGGTTTCTATACCACATTCGTAAGGTTCTCTTTTTGCAGGATTATCTGATTTATGTGAAATTAAATTAGACAGAAAGTTTGCACCAGCTACCAATACTATGCCAGAAAGCACAAAAATGATTATCGCTTCTGTTCCCATGTTTTTAATTTTTTTAGTCTACAAATATCTTTATTTATAAAACAAATATACCTGACAGATATCAGGTATATTTTTAATTTTTTATTTCTATTTAACCTCGTAGGTTTCTCCTGCTTTTAACAAGTCATCTACACAAGAATAAGGAGAATTGGCTTTTACTTGAGCTGTTAATTCTGCTTCGCGTTCTTCAAACGACGGTTCTTCTACACTTCTAATAATACCTGTTGCTAACGGGTATCTGCATCTAATTAACATTTGATGTAATGTAGGGTCTGATTCTTTAGCATCGTGAACTAATAAATCTTGTTCTGTTACACCATTTTCGCCAATGGCAACCACTTCTAATTTTAGACCGTTTAATACCAAACCTTTATTTTTTTCTTTTCCAAAAATCATAGGTTTACCGTGTTCTAAAAATATTTGTTGATCGTCTTTAACCTTTTTATCGGTATAATTTGTGTAACAACCGTCGTTAAAGATAACACAATTCTGAAGGACTTCTATCAACGAAGTACCTTTAAATTTTTCGGCTTCAATAAATAGCTTTATCATATCTTTAGGATTATTCCCACCAATTCTGGCAAAAAAGCGGGCATGAGCCCCAATAGCTAACTCACCTGGTTGAAAAGGAGGTTGCGTATTGCCATAAGGAGATGATTTTGTTTTTTGACCTAATAAAGAAGTCGGTGAAAATTGACCTTTTGTCAATCCGTAAATTTCATTATTAAACAACACCACATTTAAGTTGATGTTTCGTCTTAACATATGTATAAAATGATTCCCTCCAATAGCTAACGAATCACCATCTCCGGTAATAACCCAAACACTCAAGTCTGGATTCGCCAATTTAACGCCTGTAGCAATAGCCGGTGCACGTCCATGAATACTATGTATTCCAAAAGAATCTACATAATATGGAAAACGAGAAGAACATCCTATTCCAGAAATGAAAACAACATCTTCTTTTTTGACATCCATTTCAGGTAAGGCTTTTAACATAGCTCTCAAAATAACATAATCATCACACCCTGGGCACCATCTTACTTCTTGGTCGCTTTGAAAATCTTTAAACGTGTATTTTTTTACAGCAGTATCTTCCATTTTTCTAGTTATTTATTAAGCTATTAAATTTTTGTTTAAGATCGCCCACAGAGAATGGTAAACCTTGCATTTTGTTATATTGTGTATAAGTAAACTCAGGATAATTAGCTCTTAAAACATAAGCCATTTGACCTTTATTCAATTCACAAACGATAATTTTTTTATACTTAGCAAATACCTCAGCAGTATTTTTAGGCATTGGATTGATATAATTAAAATGAACATGTCCTACCTTTTGACCTTGCGTATTTAATTCTTTAACTGCAGAGTGTAAACTACCATAAGTGCCTCCCCATCCTACAACCAACAAATCGCCTTCTTGGGCAAATTCAGCTTTTAAATCGGGAATATAATTGGCAACGCGTTTTATTTTTTCGGCACGAATATTAGTCATAAATTCATGATTTTCTGGATCGTAAGAAACATTTCCAGAAACTTTATCCTTTTCTAAACCTCCTATTCGGTGTTCTAAACCTTTTGTGCCAGGAATAGCCCAATTTCTTGCTAAAGATTCTTTATCTCTAACATAAGGATGCCAGTCTGAAGAAGCTTCCTTAATAATTGGCGGATTAATAGGGGCTAAATCTTTTACAGATTTAATTTTCCAAGGTTCAGATCCATTGGCAATATAACCATCAGTTAACAAAATAACTGGTGTCATATGTTCAAGAGCTAAGCGAGAAGCCTCATAAGCCATATCAAAACAATTGGCAGGTGTGCTGGCCGCTACTACAATTACAGGACTTTCTCCATTTCTTCCAAATAAGGCTTGTAATAAATCTGATTGCTCTGTTTTTGTGGGTAATCCTGTTGAAGGGCCACCACGTTGAACATTCACGGCAACCAAAGGTAATTCTGTAATCATAGCCAATCCTAGGGCTTCACCTTTTAAAGCAAGTCCAGGACCAGAAGTGGTTGTTATAGCTAAATCACCCGCAAATGACGCGCCAATTGAAGAACAAACACCCGCTATTTCATCTTCAGCTTGAAAAGCTTTTACACCAAAATGTTTGTGTTTTACCAATTCGTGTAAAATATCTGTAGCTGGTGTAATGGGATAAGATCCTAAATACAATTCGCGTCCAGAATTTTCTGAAGCGGCTAAAAAGCCCCAAGCGGTTGCTGTATTTCCATTTACAATTCTGTAAGTCCCTTTCGGCATTTTTGAGGGCGCAATAGAATATGAATTCGAAATAATTTCGAGTGTTTCGGCGTAATAAAAACCGGCTTTCAATACCTTAGTATTGGCTTCTGCAACAAGCGGTTTGCTTTTAAATTTCTTGTTAAAAAATTCAATTGTATGTTCTAAAGAACGGTTGTATATCCAATACACCATACCCAAAGCAAACATATTTTTACTTCTAACCACACTTTTATTATCGAGTCCTAAATCTTTAAGACTTTCTTTTGTTAAAGAAGTCATAGAAACTTCTATAACGCGGTAGTTGTCTAAACTACCATCTTCAAGCGGATTACTTTCGTAAAAAGCTTTTTCAAGATTTTTCTTTGTAAAAGAATCGGTATCTACAATAATAGTATGACCCGGTTTAACCGATGTGTAATTGGTCTTTAATCCCGCAGGATTCATCGCCACCAATAAATCTAAATCATCGCCTGGCGTACTTACTTCTACACTACCAATATGAACTTGGTAGCCAGAAACGCCATAAAGACTTCCTTGGGGGGCGCGAATTTCGGCCGGATAATTAGGAAAAGTGGCAATATCATTGCCAAACATTGCAGATGTGTCAGAAAATTGCGTTCCGGTAAGCTGCATGCCATCACCAGAATCACCAACAAATCTAATTACGACCCCTTGTAACTGTGTAGAAGTGGTGCCAGATTGCTGATTTTTTAAATCTAAATCCATAAATTTTTTAACTGTTTTTTTAACGATTTTTTAGTATTTTAAAAATTGTGACAAATTTATTATTACTTTTATTTTGAAATAATGATAATTGTCAGAATAAATTAAAATTTAATTTTTTAAATTTGTGGCAATTTAATAAAAACATATATTATGGCAATTAAAATAACCGACGAATGTATAAATTGTGATGCCTGTATTTCAGAGTGTCCAAACCATGCAATTTATGAACCAGATGATGAATGGTCTCTATCTGAAGATACTTCATTAAGTGGAGATGTTACTACTCCTAGTGGAGCTGATATGGATGCCGATGAAAATAACGAGCCCATATCAGACGAATTTTACTTTATCGTAACAGAAAAATGTACAGAATGTAAAGGCTTCCATGACGAGCCTCAATGTGCTTCTGTATGTCCTGTTGACTGCTGTATTCCTGATGAAGATCACGAAGAATCTGAAGAAGAGTTATTAGCTAAAAAGGCTTGGCTTCACGGCGAATAAAACACCAAAAATCAACCAATTTTTAAAAGCCTCTTGTAAAAAGAGGCTTTTTTTTATTTTCAATGAAAGTGTTAAAAAATTAAAAATATCTTAATCGGTTAATTTTGACTATAAGACACCTTCATCATAAGCTTTTTCGCCATGTAATGAAGCATCTAAGCCCATTGTCTCTTCATCATCTGTAACTTTAACTTTTGTAATAAAGTTTATTAACATAAGCATGATATAAGTAAATACAAATGCGTAAGCGGCAGCACCTAATACGGCAACAACTTCCTTTAAAAAGAACGAAGAATTGCCTTCTAACAATCCAGATTGACCATTAATTGATGATGAAGCAAATATTCCTAACATAATTGTTCCGAAAACGCCACCCATTCCGTGTACACCCCAAACATCAAGAGCATCGTCCCAGCCCCACTTGTTTTTAAATTGTACTGCCACAAAACAAAGTGAACCTGCCACTAGACCTATAACCATAGCTGCCCATAAAGGAACAAAACCTGCTGCAGGTGTAATAGTTGCCAAACCAGCAACAAACCCAGTTAATAGTCCTACAAATTTAGGCCGTCCTTCTCTAATCCATTCTATTATTAACCAAGTAATACCTGCTACTGAAGCTGCAACATCCGTATTTAAGAATGCTGTTGTTGTAATTGCATCAACTTTTAATTCGCTACCAGCATTAAAACCATACCATCCAAACCATAGCAAACCTGTTCCTATAGCAACTAAAGGAATACTGTTAGGTACCGACTTGGTATCTTTTCTTTTACCTACATAAATAACAGATGCTAAAGCAGCAAAACCTGCTGTTGCATGAACAACAATACCTCCTGCAAAATCAAGGACACCCCATTCTGCTAACAATCCACCGCCCCAAATCATATGAACGAAAGGATAGTAAACAAAAATTTGCCAAGCTACTAAGAAAATCAAATAAGCTTTAAATGTAACCCTATTTACAAATGCTCCTGTAATTAGTGTAGGAGTAATAACAGCAAACATCATTTGGTATGCAATAAAAATAAATTCTGGATATTGCCCATCGGCACCAGAGTATGGGTTGTTGAATGGTATACCATTTAAAAATGCCCAATCAAAATTTCCAATAATTCCTCCTTCGCCGCCACTAAAACAAAGAGAATAACCAAATCCTATCCATAGAATTGTAGTTACACCTAATGATACAAAAGTTTGCATCATTATCCCTAAAATATTTCTTTTCCCTGCTAATCCTCCGTAAAAAAAGGCCAGACCGGGTGTCATTAACATAACGAGACTTGTAGAAAGTATCATAAATGTTGTTGTTCCAGTATCAAACATAATTTATTGTTTTATTGGTTAATAATTATTTTCTATTTAAAGTGAAAACCCAATGACCATAAATATTTTTTCAGCTTCAGGGTTTGCAATGAGAGACCCACTAAACGGTATGGCAAATGAATTTGATATTTTAATTTTTTTAACAACTGTTATTCCAAGATTAACCACTCCCAAACTATCGCCATAAAAACCTGACTCACCGCGGGTTTTATTGGGTTTGCTAAGATTAAAACCGATAAAAGCATTTGCGTTTTTAAAATTATAACCCACCTCTGCATAGGTTGAATATTGAATACCATTTGTTGTGCCGTTTGCAAGCAATTTATCGGCGTCATCGCCATAAAAATTAGTTGCCAAAAGAAAGTTTAAAGGAAATTTTTCTGTGGCATCAATAGTCATAGACATCTCAAAAATATGTCCAGTTGTTGCATGGTCATAATCAAAATAGTTGTCGGTAGGAGTTGATGAAGGAAAAAAATAATCGGTTAAGGTTAGTGATACTCTATCGCTTAAAGCATAACTCAAGTATAAATCGGCTTCTTGATAATTGCTGTTAGTAGCATAAGCGCCCCAAGCGCCAATTGTTAAATTGCCTTTATTGTATTCAACGTTTGGCTGAATGCTAGGCGAATTGCCAAAATCGGCACCACGCCAAATATAGCGACTCATAACATCTACACTAAGGCTAAAAGGATTGTTTTCTGGAGCTTTGTCTTGGCTAAAAATTGAACCGACCATAAATAAGCTTATGGTAATAATGAGTATATCTAATTTTTTCATTTTATATTAAGTCTTAATATTTTAGAAAAAAGAAGTCGTTTTTCGCTTTTCAACACAAAGTTTAAATGGCAACTTTTAGGTAAAAAAATTAACTTTGCGAATTTAATAAAATTTCTAGTATTTATAGAAATGATTATAACAAATTGTAATTTAAAATAGGCGTTGATTAATAATACTTTATTTTTTTTTCTAAGTTATATGATAAATATTGAATAGCAAGCTTTTACTATTGATTGATTGCTGTTTTATTAACAACTTTAGCAAGAAAAATTCAGAAATGAATCTCTTTAATCATTCAGTTTTAACACCGCCATAAAAGCTTCTTGCGGAATTTGTACATTACCTACTTGACGCATGCGTTTTTTACCTTTCTTTTGTTTTTCTAGCAATTTACGTTTACGCGTGATATCGCCACCATAACATTTAGCTGTAACATCTTTTCGTAAAGCTTTAATTGTCTCTCGCGATAGAATTTTTGAGCCAATAGCCGCCTGAATAGGTATGTCAAATTGTTGACGCGGAATTAAACCACGTAATTTTTCACATATTTTTTTACCAATGCCATAAGCATTGTCGGCATGTAATAAAGCCGATAAAGCATCAACCGGGCTCCCATTTAAAAGGATATCTACTTTTACCAATTTTGATTCTCTAAAGCCTATAGGATGATAATCGAATGAGGCATAGCCTTTTGAAACAGTTTTTAGACGATCATAAAAGTCGAATACAATTTCAGACAGAGGCATATCAAAACTCAATTCTACGCGTTCTTGGGTTAAATAAGACTGATTGGTTATTTGTCCGCGTTTTTCTATACACAAACTCATTACCTGCCCAATAAAGTCTGACTTGGTAATAATAGACGCTTTAATATAAGGTTCTTCTACCCTATTTAATTTTGAAGGTTCTGGTAAATCTGAAGGATTGTTTACTAATAATATGGTGTTAGGATGCTTATTTGTATAAGCGTGATATGATACGTTGGGCATTGTAGTAATAACCGTCATATCAAACTCGCGTTCTAAACGTTCTTGTACAATTTCTAGATGTAACATTCCTAAAAAACCACAGCGAAAACCAAAACCTAAAGCCGCTGAACTCTCTGGGGTAAACACTAAAGAAGCGTCATTTAATTTTAGTTTTTCCATCGCACTGCGCAACTCTTCATAATCGTCGTTGTCTACCGGATAAATACCTGCAAAAACCATTGGTTTAACATCTTCAAAACCTGCAATAGCTGTTGTATTAGAATTATCGGCATCTGTAATAGTATCACCCACTTTTACTTCGCTAGCTGTTTTAATGCCTGTTATTAAATAGCCAACATCACCTGTTTTTATACTTTGTTTAACAACCTGAGTGAGTTTTAGAGTCCCAACTTCATCCGCTAAATAAGTACTATCTGTTGACATAAATTTAATGCGTTGTCCTTTTCTAATTTCACCTTGCATCACTCTAAAATAGGTTTCAACACCACGGTACGAATTAAAAACAGAATCGAAAATCAATGCCTGTAACGGCGCATCGACTTTACCTTGCGGTGCCGGAACACGCGCTACAATGGCCTTTAAAATATCGGCTACACCAAAGCCTGTTTTACCGCTAGCGTGAATTACTTCTTCGGGATCGCATCCTAATAAATCAACAATATCATCGGTTACTTCATCTGGATTAGCACTTGGTAAATCTATTTTATTTAAAACCGGAATAATTTCCAAATCGTTTTCTAAAGCCAAATACAAGTTAGAAATGGTTTGCGCCTGAATACTTTGCGCCGCATCTACAATAAGCAAAGCGCCTTCGCAAGCAGCAATAGAACGCGATACTTCGTAAGAAAAATCAACGTGACCTGGCGTGTCAATAAGATTAAGGACATACTTTTCGCCATCTTGCTCATAATCCATTTGTATGGCATGGCTTTTAATGGTAATACCCCGCTCGCGCTCTAAGTCCATATTATCTAACAACTGGTCTTGTTTTTCGCGATCTGTAATGGTATTTGTAAGCTCTAAAAGTCTATCTGCTAAAGTACTCTTACCGTGATCTATATGTGCAATTATGCAAAAATTTCTTATGTTTTTCATGCGTATCAAACCTGTTTACAGGATTTGACGCAAATATAGCCAAATATTTATTGAGAAAATGAAAATTAAATAGTGTCGTGATTAGGATAAACTATACCTGCTTTTATCCTAACGGCGTCTAAAATTCCCATCAAATTTAAACTGACTTGATTCGTTAAAATAGGACTTTCAATTAAATTTTTATTGAGACAATCCATAACATGAAGCGCTTCATATTTATAACCTGAATTTTTGCATTTTTCAAACGTCACTTCTTTTTTAAAATTGTCTTTAATCAAAATAATGGGCTCGTGTTGATTGCGATTGTATTTAACAAGACCCTTTTCAAAACACAACTCGGTATCGATTTTTTCATGCGACTTAAAACTTGAGGATAAAACTGCGGTTGTACCCTCATTGTATTCAAACAACATTGAAATACTTTCTTCTGAACCAGTTGGTGCAAAATGCGCTGAGGTCTTGATATTATTTGGCATACCCAAAAACATCAGTGCTGTAAAAACAGGATAAATACCAATATCTAATAGAGAACCGCCCCCCAAATCAATATTATAAATTCTACTTTGAGGATTGTAATCGGCTAAAAAGTGAAAATCTGATTTTACAAAATTTAACTTTCCTAAATCTTGCGTTTTTATCAATTCTAAGACCTTTTTAAATTTGGGTGTAAAAACCACCCAAAAAGCTTCCATTAAAAAAGTATTATTCTCTTTTGAAGCCACAATCATTTGTTGTACTTCTTTCGCGTTTATAGCAAATGCTTTTTCACATAAAACTGCTTTTTTATGATTCAAACAAAGTAAAGTATGTTCTAAATGAAAAGTATGAGGTGTTGCAATATAAACAACATCTACATTGGGGTCTTTTACCATATCTTCATAAGACCCAAAGGCTTTTTTAAACCCAAATTGAGTGGCAAAATTTTGAGCATTGCTTAAATCCCTAGAAGCTACACCATATAAACTAGCTTGCGGTAATTCTTGAAGTTCTAAAGCAAATTTTTCTGCAATATGACCACATCCCAAAATTGCCCAATTGTACTTTTTTGAGTCATCTTTCATTTTATTCTACCCAATCGGCTACAAACAAATTGGTATCGTGTGTTCCGTTATTATTGCGGTTTGACGAAAAAACCAATTTTGAGCCATCGGGAGAAAACATAGGAAATGCGTCAAAAACTTTATCGTAAGTAATTTGTTCTAGTCCGGTACCATCAATATTTACCATAAACAGATTAAAACTGCGTTTGGTTTTAAAGTTTGATGAGAAAATAACTTTCTTGCCTGAAGGACTAAAAAACGGCGCCCAATTGGCGTCTCCTAAATGTGTGATTTGTTTTAAATCAGACCCATCTACATTACAGATAAACAACTCCATATTGGTTGGCATCACCACATCTTTGGCTAATAAATCTTTGTATTCTTTTATAGCTTTGGGTGTTTTAGGACGCGAGGCGCGGAAAATTAATTTTGTGCCATCGGGTGAGAAAAAAGCACCACCGTCGTAACCCAATTCATTTGTGATTTGTTTAACATCTGTACCATCTATATTCATGGTGTACAATTCTAAATCGCCTGAGCGTGTAGAGGTAAACACAATCATATCACCTTTGGGCGACACAGTTGGTTCGGCATCATAACCCGGTGTATTGGTTAACTGTTTCAATTCTTTGCCGTTTTTATCGGCTAAATAGATATCAAAACTGCTATAAACAGGCCAAATATATTTATTGTCGTAATCTTCTTTTTTGGGAACCGGAGGACAATTAACATCAACCTTGTAAGTTGAGGCGTATATAAAGGTAGAATCACCCGGCATAAAATAGCTACATGTTGTACGTCCTTGCCCGTTACTAATACGTTGTGATATTTGCCCTTTTCTTAAATCGTCAGAAATATTCATGGTAAATATTTGATCGCAAGAAGTACCCCATTTTTTATTAGTAGCCTGAAAAACCAAAGCATCGCCTTTACTATTCCAATAAGCTTCTGCATTATCGCCACCAAAAGTCAACTGCTTTACATTTTTAAGATGTCGCTCTTGCGGATAGTGTGTTAGATTCACAATTTTTGTCGCCCCAGATGTGGCATTGGCTTTCTTTTTATCTGTTTTATTTTGACAACTTAGCACGAGAAGGGCTAAGCTTAAAAGTATAATTCGGTTCATATCTTTAATTTAAAGCATCAAAAATAAGCCGATATTCAAATAAAAAATAGCGCGTAAAGGACTAAAAGTAACGCTTAACATACTACAAATTCCAAAAAAACAAAACCCAAAAGATAATTTTAAAATAACTAAAAACGGAATCTTAAACAGTACACAGTAGCAGTGTTCAGTGTTTGGTCTTTTTTGTGAACATTGCGTAATCTTTTACAAATCTTGCAGTAAAACTAAAAAATACAAATTTCAAGCAACAAATCTCAAAAAACAATTTTCAAATAATACCAAAATGTCATCCTGTCCCGATAGTTATCGGGAGTAGTCAAAGGAAAAATAATGTATTTTAAATCTCAAATATTAAATGTTTAACACATAATTAAATACTTTTGCAATCTGATTATGGTAAAAATAGGCAACATAGAATTAAGTGACTTTTCGTTATTACTTGCTCCAATGGAAGATGTAAGCGACCCGCCTTTTAGAGCCCTTTGCAAAGAGCAAGGTGCTGATGTTGTTTATACCGAGTTCATTTCGTCTGAAGGACTTATTCGCGATGCGGCTAAAAGTATTCAGAAACTCGATATTTACGAAAAAGAACGACCCGTAGGTATTCAGATTTTTGGCGCTAATATCGACTCAATGTTACGTACCGTTGAAATTGTAGAACAATCTAAACCCGATATTATAGACATTAACTTCGGTTGTCCCGTTAAAAAAGTGGTGAGTAAAGGTGCCGGAGCGGGTATTTTAAAAGATATTGATTTGATGGAAAGCCTTACCAGAGAAATGGTAAAACACACCCACCTCCCCATTACTGTAAAAACCCGTTTGGGTTGGGATGCTGATTCCATTAAAATTGTAGAAGTGGCAGAACGCTTACAAGATGCAGGTGCCAAAGCTATTTCTATTCACGGCCGTACCCGCGCCCAAATGTATAAAGGTGCTGCCGATTGGACACAGATAGCTGCTGTTAAAAACAACCCCCGTATGCATATTCCTATTTTTGGCAATGGCGACGTTAATTCACCCGAAAAAGCTATGCTTATGCGCGATGAATTTGGTTTAGACGGTGCTATGATTGGTCGTGCCAGTATTGGCAATCCGTGGTTTTTTAAACAGGTAAAACACTTTTTTAAAACAGGCGAACATTTAGAAGATATCTCTATAGCCGAGCGTGTTAAAACAGCCCGCCGTCATTTACAAATGGAAATTGATTGGAAAGAAAAAGAGATTGTAGGTATTATGGAGATGCGCCGTCATTATACCAATTATTTTAGAGGGATTCCGCATTTTAAACCCTACCGTCTTAAATTGGTTACAACCGATAATTTAGAAGAACTCAACCAACATTTTGAGGAGATATTAAAGGTGTTTGGGTGAAGGTGGTATTAAGTGTAAAGAATTAAGCAAAAAATAAGGACGTCTTCGCAAACCCGCACCAAAAGCGTGGGTGTGGCAATCTCTTAAAAAGTGTGCAATCAATCATGAGATTGCCACGCCCCGATAACAATCGGGGCTCTCAAAGACGGAAATAATAATATTTTGTAAATTAGTACTCACTCTCCCAGATTCGCAATCCGTAATTAATACTTCTCAATACATCACGCCTTGGCGTATATAAATTTTTATTTTGTCACATTATAAACTTACTTTTTATTTTTATATGTCAATCTAAAGACTTACTTTTGTAAAATATTTATCAGTTTAAAGTATTACGTTATGAATATTAACAGTTTACAAATAGAACAATTAGAGTCTAAAATAAAAATATTTGCTCCCACTACTAAAATAGCCTCCCCGCCAACAGGTTGGATAAAAGCTATCCGTTTAGCCTTAGGCATGTCATTACAACAATTGGCCAATAAACTAAGTATCACAAAACAGAGTGTTAGAGATATGGAATTAAGAGAACAAAGTGGTTCAATTTCTTTAAAATCACTTCGCGAAGCCGCTCGTGTATTAGATATGGAATTTGTTTATGGGTTTGTACCTAAAGACGGCAACTTAGATGCTTTAATAGAACGAAAAGCAAGAGACTTAGCTTTAAAAATAGTTTCTAGAACATCGCATACTATGAGTTTAGAAGATCAAAAAAATTCTAAAAAAAGACTCAAAAAAGCCATTGAAGAAAGAACGACATTGCTCAAACACAAAAAACCCAAAATATTATGGGATTAAATTTAGAGTACATCAATGGTCAAACACCGTTAAGCCTCGATGAAACAGAAGGGTTGCTTATCGCTACTATCGCTACCCGTGGTGAATTAGATGAATTTGAACAACAAAATATTGAAGAAGCCATACAATGGGCGCTCTCTAAATCATTAAATGCAAAAACAATATTTACCGAGCAATTTATAAAAACACTTCATAAACACATGTACGGACAAGTGTGGGCTTGGGCCGGTAGTTTTAGGAAAACAAATAAAAATATTGGTGTTGACAAATGGGAAATATCTACAGCCTTAAAGGCTTTATTAGATGATGCGTTATTTTGGATAGAACACAACACTTTCACCCCTGATGAAATTGCCGTGCGGTTTAAACATAAGCTGGTAAGTATTCACTGTTTTTCTAATGGAAACGGAAGACATAGTAGACTAATAGCCGATATAATTATCGACAAAATTTATAGACAACCTGTCTTTACTTGGGGTGCAAAAAACCTAGTGAAACAAGGTGACAGTAGAACAAACTATATAAAAGCCATTAAAGAAGCCGATAAAAACAACTACGAACCATTGTTGCAATTTGCCAGATCTTAACTGCTATCTATTTTCCACTATCGCGGATTTGCAATCAATGATATAAAAACAATAATTACCACAATAAAGAAATTGATACGATGACTCCAAAGTCATCGTATCAATAAAGAAAGTCAGGGCTTCACTTGGAGTGAAACTCTGACAAAATTTTAAAATAACATAAAAAAGGAAATTAAAACTCTTACAAAAATAGGTACGGGTTTATAAGTTCTCAATACACTCGCGCTTTAGGCGCGCGAGCACTCGAACAGACGGATAGTTATTTTATACTCAATTCTTTGTCCTTACTACTTAATACCAAATACTTGATACCACTTACCTGATACTCTTTTAAGACAATCCAGAAATAACACCTTCATCATCAATAAACATATTTTCTGAAGCGGGTTTAGAAGGTAAGCCTGGCATACGCATCATTTTACCTAAAATAGGAATGATAAATCGGGCACCTGCGGCAATTTCTACTTCACGTACATTGACTTTAAAGTGTTTAGGACGTCCTCTAAGGAGTTCGTTATCTGATAAAGATTTTTGTGTTTTAGCCATACAAATAGCAAAGTCGTTAAAGCCCAAACGGGCGACACGTTTTAAGTTGAGCTCTGCTTTTTTATCGTAGGTTACCTTATCAGCACCATAAATCTCTTTAGCAATACGTTCTATTTTTTGTTTTACTGGTAAAGTATAATCGTAAAGTTGTTTAAAGGTTTTGGTTTGTTTTTCAACTACAGAAACCAAAGCTTTGGCCAACTCTATTGTGCCTTTACTGCCTTTTTTCCAACCTTCAGATAAAACAGCTTGTACGCCTAATTTAGCACAGGCATCTATTACGTATTTAATCTCTTTTTTGCTGTCGGTTGTAAAAGCATTGACGGCTACAACAGGCTCAATATTAAATTTGCGGATATTTTCTATGTGTTTTTCAAGATTCTCAAAACCTTTAACAACAAAGCCTAAATTTTTGTCGTTGTATTCGCCTTTAGCGGCGCCCCCGTGATAACGCAAAGCGCGGATAGTGGCTACCAAAACCACCGCTTTAGGATTCAATCCGGCCGTAACACATTTAATATTTAAGAATTTTTCGGCTCCTAAGTCAGCACCAAAACCAGCTTCTGTAACCACGTAATTAGACAAAGATAAGCCCATTTTTGTAGCAATAATAGTATTTGTTCCTTGGGCAATATTGGCAAAAGGACCCCCGTGAATAATAGCCGGATTCCCTTCGAGTGTCTGAACTAAATTGGGTTTTATAGCATCCTTTAACAGGATAGCCATGGCATTTTCGGCATTTAAATCGCGTGCAAAAATGGCTTTTTTATCATAAGTGAATCCTATAAAAATGTCGCCTAAGCGCTGTTTTAAATCTTTAAAATTTTCTGACATACACAAAATGGCCATAATTTCTGAGGCGGGCGTAATGTTAAAGCCGTCTTCACGCGGGATACCGTTGGCTGTTCCGCCAAGACCTATGATAATATTACGCAAAGCGCGGTCGTTCATATCAATCACGCGTTTCCAAGAAACCGTACGGGCATCAATACCTAAATTATTAACTTTACTCTGAATGTTATTATCTATTAATGCCGAGAGTAAATTATTGGCTTTTTCAATTGCATTAAAGTCGCCTGTAAAATGGAGATTGATATCTTCCATAGGAATTACTTGAGAATAACCGCCCCCAGCAGCACCGCCTTTTATACCAAAAACAGGCCCTAATGAAGGCTCCCTAAGTACAACGCAAGCTTTTGTGCCAATGGCATTTAAACCTTCGGTTAAGCCGATAGAAACAGTTGTTTTTCCTTCGCCGGCGGGAGTAGGTGTTAAAGCTGTAACCAGTATTAAATTGTTGTTTTTTATTTTATTTTCATCGATTAAATCAAGTGCTAATTTGGCTTTGTAATGACCATATAGCTCTAGTTTATCTTCGCTTATATTTAATTTTTCTGCAATATTTTTTATAGGTTGAATCGTCGCTTTTTGAGCAATTTCTATATCTGATAAATAAGTCATAATTTAAAAATTTGAATGCAAAGATACTAAGCTAAAGTGGGGTATTAAAATCCTAGAGTTTAATTTGTCAATTCTCTAATGAAGTTATATATTTGCACGCATTAAAATTAATGCCACATTAAATTATAAAAAATGCAAAACAAAGGACTTATACGATTATTTGCCATCCTTTTCGGGTTGGTGTGTGTTTACCAATTATCCTTTACTTGGTTTGCCAAAAATGTTGAAGAAAACGCTGCTAATTATGCTAAAGGCAAACGTGCTTATTTAGATTCAGTTGCAAACAAACCTGTAGTTAATCTTGGAATTGCCAGTTTTACTTATAACGAAGTTAAAGGAAAAGAAATAAATTTAGGACTCGATTTAAAAGGCGGTATAAATGCTACATTAGAAGTATCTGTAAAAGATATCTTAGTAGGTTTATCTAACCATTCTAAAAATCCTATTTTTAACAAAGCACTAGAAGAAGCTACAAAAGCGCAAAAAGGAAGCAACAGCGATTATATCACCTTATTTTTTGATGCTTTCGAAAAACTGAGCAATGGTGGTATTAAACTAAGTGATCCTAAAATTTTTGGTAACAAATCTTTACGCGATAAGATTAACTTTAAAATGTCTGATGTAGAAGTACAACCTATTCTTAGATCTGAAGTTAATGGTTCTATAAATACTGCTTTTGAAGTATTGAGAAGTCGTATTGATAAATTTGGGGTTACGCAACCAAACATTCAACGTGTGGCTCAATCAGGCAGAATTTTAATAGAATTGCCTGGTGCTAAAGATATAGATCGTGTTAAAAAATTATTACAAAGTACAGCCGAATTACAATTTTGGGAAGTTTATACAAACCAAGAAACAGCTTTGTTTTTCCAACAAGCAGATGCTAAATTAGCAACTCTTTTAAAAACTGAAGATAATACTAAAGCTAAAAAAGATTCCAAAATAGATGACCTTTTAGGCGAAGTAAAAGACTCTGTTGACAATTCTAAATTGCATCCATTTTTTACAGTTTTTTATCCAAGTATTCCACAAACTGAAAACCAAAAAAGTTCTCGTGTAGGTACTGCTGCTTTAACAGACACCGCTACTGTAAATAAATATTTAGCTATGCCAGAAGTCCGTGCTTTATTGAAAGACAATATGCGCTATACTAAATTTTTATGGGATGCTAAACCCATTACAGATTCAGAAGTTATCTATTTATATGCTATAAAATCTAACCGCGAAGACAAAGCGCCGATTGAAGGTGATGTTATTGAAGATGCACGTCAAGCTTTCGATCAGTTTGGCGCCAATCCAGAGGTTAGTATGACGATGAACAGTAAAGGTTCTAAACTTTGGGGTAAAATGACAACAGCCAATGTTGGCAATTTTGTAGCCGTTGTTTTAGATAACTATGTCTATACTGCACCGCGTGTAAATGACGCTATTACATCTGGACGTACTTCTATTTCTGGTAATTTTACAATTACAGAAGCGCAAGATTTAGCAAATGTTTTAAAAGCAGGTAAACTGCCCGCACCTGCACAAATTATTCAATCAGAAATTGTAGGTCCTTCTTTGGGCCAAGAAGCTATAGACAGCGGTGTCAACTCCTTTTTAATTGCCTTAGCACTTATATTATTGTGGATGATTTTATACTATGGTAAAGCGGGTGTTTTTGCCGATGTTGCTTTGGTAACAAATATATTATACATATTTGGTGTCCTTACTGGATTTGGTGCTGTTCTTACTTTACCAGGTATTGCTGGTATCGTTTTAACAATAGGTATGTCGGTTGATGCCAACGTACTTATTTACGAGCGTATTAAAGAAGAATTTATAAAAGGGAAGGGGACTAAAGAAGCCATTCGCGATGGTTTTGGTGGCGCCTTATCGTCTATTATTGACGCCAACGTAACCACGTTCTTAACAGGTTTGATATTATTTATTTTTGGTTCGGGTCCAATAAAAGGATTTGCCACTACTTTAATGATTGGTATAATGACATCATTATTTAGTGCCATATTTATTACACGTTTGTTTATTGAGTGGTATATGAAAAAAGATCGCACTTTAACTTTCGATACAAAAATTACACGCAATTGGTTTAAAGATTTAGATATCGCCTTTTTAAGAAAACGTAAAATTGCCTTTTTTATATCGGGTGCTATAATATTAGGCGGATTGGTGTCATTGTTTACCAATGGGTTAAATTACGGTGTTGACTTTAAAGGAGGACGCACATATACAGTACGTTTTGAAAAAGCTGTTAGCCCTACAGAAGTTGGCAGTGCTTTAAAAGTAGTATTTGGTAGTGCTCCAGAAGTAAAAACTTTTGGTGGTGATAATCAATTAAAAATCACAACAAAATACAATGTCGATAAAAATGGTCTTAAAGCCGACGACGAAGTACAACAAAAATTGTTTGACGGTATAAAAGCTTTTTTACCCGATGGCATGACAATGAATCAGTTTAAACCAGGTGGCGAAACCGCTCATAAAATTGGTGTTATGCAAGCCGTAAAAGTGGGGCCAACCATTGCCGATGATATTAAAAAAGATGCTTTTTGGGCTATTTTAGGCTCACTAATAGTCGTTTTCTTATACATATTATTACGCTTTAGAAAATGGCAATTCAGTTTAGGAGCTGTTGTAGCCGTTTTCCACGATGTATTGGTTGTATTAGGAACATTCTCTTTATTATACAAATATTTACCATTCGATTTAGAAATAGATCAGGCTTTTATTGCGGCCATTTTAACGGTGGTAGGGTACTCATTAAATGATACCGTGGTTATTTTTGACCGTATTAGAGAATTTGCCAATTTACATCATTCTTGGGATCAAGAAACTAGAATTAACAAAGCCTTGAGTAGTACCTTGAGTAGAACAATAAACACGTCATTAACTACTTTACTTGTGTTATTAGCCATATTTATAGATGGTGGCGAAACCATTCGAGGCTTTATGTTTGCCTTAATTATAGGGGTAATTGTAGGGACATATTCGTCTTTATTTATAGCTTCGCCTATAATGTATATGACTACAAAAAAATTAGATAAAAAACAGTAAATAAAAAAAGATAACTTTTTAAAAAACCGCCTCGATAAAAGGCGGTTTTTTTGTTCTTTTGCATAAAGAAAAAAATATGGATACCATAAAACTACACGATAAACATTTTGTTCCTTTTATAAAAGCTTCAAAAATTGAAGAGACCGTCAAAAAAATGGCCAATGATGTTGCTGTTGATTTGAAAGGAGAACAACCCATATTTATTGGTATCTTAAATGGCTCTTTTATGTTTTTAGCCGATTTTGTAAGACAATACAACGATGCTTGCGAAGTGTCGTTTGTAAAACTCTCTTCTTATCAAGGCACGAGTTCTACAGGTAAAATAAAACAGTTGGTTGGTTTACAAGAAAATATTGAAGGAAAAACCGTTGTTATTTTAGAAGATATAATTGACACAGGAAATACGCTAGAAGAAATCTATCAAATATTTAAAGATAAAAAAGTTAAAGCTTTAAAAATAGCAACCCTATTTTTTAAACCAGATGTTTTTAAAAAGGACTTAAATATAGACTTCATAGGGCTCTCTATTCCAAATAAATTCATTGTAGGTTACGGTTTAGACTACGATGGTCTAGGGCGTAATTTATCTGATATATATCAACTAAAAACAACCAACTAATGAAAAACATCGTTCTTTTTGGCCCTCCGGGTGCTGGGAAAGGCACACAAGCCACATTTTTAAAAGAACGTTACCAACTCATCCACATTTCTACTGGTGACGTATTTAGGTTCAACATTAAAAATAATACACCACTAGGCGTTTTGGCAAAATCTTTTATGGATAAAGGCGATTTGGTTCCAGACGAAGTAACGATAGATATGCTTAAAGCCGAAGTCAATAAAAATGAGGGTGTAAATGGAATCATCTTTGACGGTTTTCCTAGAACCAACTCTCAAGCTACGGCATTAGATATGTTTTTAAACGCAAAAGGCACGCCTATCAACGCCATGATTGCCTTAGAAGTTCCCGAAAATTTATTGGTAGAACGTCTTTTAAATCGTGGTTTAACAAGTGGTCGTCCTGATGACCAAGACGAAACTAAGATTAGAAATCGCTTTAACGAATACCAAAATAAAACAGCTGTTTTAATAGATTATTACACCGCTCAAAACAAATATTATGGCGTAAATGGTGTTGGGACAATTGAAGAAATAACAGAACGTTTATGTGCTGTTTTTGATAAACTGTAAAGAATATGACTGAAGGTAATTTTGTTGACTATGTAAAAATATTTGCTGCTTCGGGTAACGGCGGGAAAGGCTCTGTTCATTTACATCGTGAAAAATACATTACAAAAGGAGGTCCAGATGGTGGTGATGGCGGTAGAGGGGGCCATATAATATTACGCGGCGATGATAATTTGTGGACACTTTTTCATCTTAAATTTAAAAAACACACAAAAGCGGGTCATGCAGGTCACGGCAGTAAAAATCGCAGTACTGGTGCTGATGGCGAAGATAAATATATTGATGTGCCGCTTGGAACTATTGTAAGGGATGCTGAAACAAATGAAATCCTTTTCGAAATTACCGAAAATGGAGAAGAAAAAATTCTGATAGAAGGCGGTATGGGCGGTCGCGGTAATTGGCATTTTAGAACTCCTACTAACCAGACGCCTCGCTATGCACAACCTGGTGTTGAGGGTAGCGAAAATTGGTTTTTACTAGAATTAAAATTATTAGCAGATGTTGGTTTAGTAGGCTTTCCAAACGCTGGAAAATCAACGCTTTTATCGGTTATAACCGATGCCAAACCCAAGATTGCCGACTATGCTTTTACAACCCTAAAACCCAATTTGGGTATTGTGGCTTATCGCGATTACCAATCGTTTGTAATAGCCGATATTCCTGGTATTATTGAAGGCGCTTCAGAAGGTAAAGGATTAGGATACCGCTTTTTAAGACATATAGAACGCAATTCTATCTTGTTGTTTTTAGTACCAGCAGACAGTCCAGATATTAATAAAGAATACGCCATTCTGCTCAATGAACTGAAGTTACACAATCCAGAATTATTAGATAAAAGTAGGATTTTAGCCATCTCAAAATCAGATATGTTAGATGACGAACTAACGGCAGAAATTGAAGCCGAATTACCCAAAGATGTGCCCCATTTATTCTTTTCGTCTATAGCACAAACTGGTTTAACCGCGTTAAAGGATAGACTTTGGGAGATGCTGAATTCTTAAAATATTTGTCCTACTTTATTTAAGCGCCTCCAATAATTTCTGTACCAAAAATTAGGACGCTTTTTAATAGGTGAGTTTTTGATTTTTGGAAACCATTCCTCTAAAAACGCCCAGTTTTTTTCAAAGGCCATTTTACTGGTTAAAAACTGTTTTTTCTTATCGTGATATACATTTTTAAGCAGTTCTTTTTCAATTTTATCTCTTTTGAAAACAACAATATTATGCCTGTTTTTAAAATCTTTTAAGACTGTACGGTGTAAAATTTCATGACGCCACCAAAACGACTCATCATTAAAAATAGCTTCGGGCTTTGAGCCTAAATCGGGTAAAACACGTCCGTCAAACCACAAAGGTTTAAAAATAGATACACAAGGTGCCGAAGAAGCCGTTACCCAAACTGTGGGTTTGTCTTTAGTTAGATGGACTACCATAGAACCTGTTGTTTGAGCTGCGTGACGTGTTAAACCATTGGCTGCATGGGCACAAATAGTGTTGCTAATCAGTGATTTTGAAGGTTCAAAATCTAGCGTATTATGGTCTCTTAAATGAGACATTGCCGTAGAAACATTTATTTTGAAATAATTCTTTTTTAACATTCCTGCCGCACGACATTGCCGTTTTTTTGAGCCCGAAAAAGTGGTATATAAATAATCTGAAAAAGCTGTAGCAAAATTAAATTCATTCTTAACCCAACCTTTTTTTTTGGCAAAAGCTATAGCTTGGGGGTGAATAGCATCATAATCTGTACCTATTGTCAAGCCATTGCTTATAGCGTAATAATCAGATACTTTTTTGGTAGCCCAAAATTTACCCGCTGTTTCTAAAACCCATGCTTCTTTTTTATCGGCAATTATAAAACTGTTGTGATAGCTAAAATTTTTGTCGGCATACCCACAACGTCCACCTTGTCCGTATTCTTGTAACAAATCGATTATTGTTTGTTTTGCTAGTTGAGCTGTGTCTGCACGTTCAAGTGCCAAACGTAACAAGTCCATCCCCGTAAGGACATTCTGTTTTGCGACTTTAATCTTGGTAAAAACCGCTTCGTTACCTATAACAACACCTTTATTATTGACGCCCATTTCGGCACCCCACATCCAAAAAGGCCGACTGATAATTACGGCATGGGTTTGGCTTGCCTGTGGCACTTCTATATGAGTGCATTTTAAAACGGTTTTTTGGGGATAATTCTTTTCGGGATGATACTCAATAATTTGTGATTCATTGGCTTCTCTGTCGCTGTTTTTAGCGAAAATTGCGGCACCGTCTGCGGTACAATTGGGTAAAGCTATAAAAGTATCACACATAACTAACGCTCAATTTTACCGGGTAAAATAAACTCGTATTGTTTTCTAAAAAACTTGTTGGTAAGCCACCTGTCTATACGGCGCAAAGTCAAAAACAACTGCCAAATAAACTTGTCGTTTTGGTAATATTTATCAATCTCTTTTCGGGTGATTTGTACTGTATTTTCAGGAAGTAAATCATTTACCAAGCTAATGGCTTCAGTTATCAAATCGGTCTTTTTCTCTTTGTACAAATTGGCAATAAGGTCTATGTAAATAAGTCTGATATCATAATATCTGTCCATAACCTCTTGTAAGAAGAATTTACGGATAAGCCAACGCATGGCTCTGGGTGTGCTATTTAACAGCAATTCAGGATCCATTTGCTCTACACCTTTAATTTTAAAAAGCGGTGTACTCGTGTCAAAATAAACCAATTCATTGTTAACCAAAGCCCAATTAGATATTTGACCGTCTATAGACAAGGCTATTTCATTATTTTTTTGATTAAAATCGGTTATTTTTTTAATCTTTTTAAAAATCTTTTCAATCATCGCTAAAGTTTCATTTCTTGGAAGTGAATGTAACTTGTTTTGACATAAATCGGTTTTATTTAAAGCTTCTTGAGCCAAATAAAGCACTACTTTTTTACCCGTCACAATAAAGGCATCATCTTTGGGGAGGGCAATACCCGCTTTCTTTAAATAACTGACGTAATTATTGTATTTGCTGATGTACTCTTCAGCTTCATTCTTGGTTGTAAATAAAGGCAAACGTTTAAACACCCAATCGTCATAAGGTTTAACTTTAAAAATAGAAGATATCTCGCCATAGCCCACAATGGTGGCGGGTATCTTAGATTTTTCGGGATACTGCGGATTGAGGCCTTGCTCAAAATTCTCAATATGTTTAATATCAATAGGCATTTTATTTATAATTCATTAATCGTAAAAAAAATTAAAATCATATTTTATACCTTGAAAATCATTAAATAATTTCTCACCTGTTCTGCCTTTCTCTTTTAAATACTTAAATCCTGTTTTATTTTTAATTTTTTTTAATGAACTGCGATTAAAAAAACTATTATATTTAATATTATAAATTTTAACAAGAGGCTCATTAAACGATATTTCGTTGATTTCACAAAATTCTTCGATAAATGAAATTAGGTCGTAATCTTTGGCATAATAATTATCATATAACAAAAAACATCCTTTCTGATTTTCAAGATTATAGTTGTCAATACTTTTATTTATTTTTGAAAGAGGTTTCAAATCTAATGCTAAATTAGCCCACTTGACACCCTTCTCTAAATCAATTGCATAATTTTCATAATTAATAATTAAATCTCTATTCGCTAATTTTTTAATTTTTAATGTTTCCTGCAATAATTTATGGTTTATTTGAAAGACAGAAACTCCCCATTCTTCATTATAATATCGTGAATGCCCTCTAGGGCCACAATTTATTGGCATTGATTTATATTGTTTTAATGAACAAAACGAAAAATACAAAGCAACTAAAGGGTCAAAAGTAAAATCTACAAGACAAGTTGGTATATTGTAGTGTTGTAAAAAATATAATCTTGAAATTAAGTCAGATTTGTCTAAACTATTTTTTTTTACAAATTCATATTCTCTGTAATAGACATCAAATAAACCTTGTTCTAACTGTTGAGAAAGAAACCTTTTGAATTTACTTGTAGAATTCATCCTATTAAAAGATGAAGTAATACCCCATTTAACAAACTTATTGTTTTCAAAAGAATTTGCTTGTCCTCTAAATATAAAATCAGAATTTGTAAGGTTTTTTGTCTCTTCTACATAATCCTCCCAAGTCAAATCTATCGTTTCAATCATAATTAAATTACTTAAACATTTTACCTAAACCTTTTTTTAATTTTAAAGCCTTATGTAATAACTTGGCTTTTTTTAGGGCTTTATCTAATTGTTTTTCAATAATTTTAATATCCGATTCAGTAATAACCAAAGGTGGCAAAAGCTGTACAACAGACGTGTTGTTATTGGCATAAATAAGCAACAAATCATTATCATAAGCGGCTTTAGTAAGGGCAGGCCCTGCTAAATGGTCTTTGAGTTCAAGCCCCATCATTAATCCTTTTTGACGGATACCTTTAAAAAACGATTTGTGTTTTTGTTGTAATTTTTCTAAAACTGTTTTAAACTTTAAAGCCAACTCACTCACATTTTCTAAGAAAGCTTCTTCGGCTGTTATTTCCAACACTTTTTTAGCCACCATACATCCCAATTCGGCACCGCCCGAAGTTGAAATATGAATAAAAGGATCCTCCTTAAAAATACCCATCAGTTTTTTATCAATAACAGTTGCTGTGATGGGATAAATACCGCCCGAGAGTCCTTTGGCTAAAACCACCATATCAGGAATTATATTAAAATGTTCAAAAGCCCATAATTTTCCGGTACGTCCTAAGCCGGCTTGGACTTCATCTAAAATTAACAAGCTATTGTTTTCTTGGCACAACATTTTAACTGTTTTTAAATAATTGTGTTCGGGCATCGGCATACCCAAAGTCGCCGGAATGGTCTCTAAAATAACCGCGGCCACATCCTCTTTAAGTACGGATTTTAAGGCGTCTAAATCATTAAAGTGGATTTGGATAAAATCATCAGAATCAAACAAAAAAGGCCTCCTATAAGCGACATCGCCTGTTTGTAAAGCCAATCCGGTATGGCCGTGATAGCCGCCATAAACCGATACAATTTTTTTGCGTTTTGTATGTGCTCGGGCTATTTTTAAAGCTGTGTCAATAGCTTCACCACCACTCACCCCAAAAATGGTGTAGTTCAAATCACCTGGCATAAGTTTGGCCAAAAGTGCCGCCAACTCGGCGCGGGGTTTACTCATTAAATGGTGATTGCCGATATCGTAATTATCAAGAGCTGTTTTTAAAGTGTCTGAGACCTCTTTGTGGCGATGCCCTAAATTAAACACACCACCGTTTGAGTGTAGGTTAAAAAGCTTTTTTGTGCCGTCAATATCATAGAGCCAAGGCCCCTTGCGACGCCCCATGACAAAATCCATTCCGTATTTTTTAAAAAAAGCAACCTTACCTGGTGATATAAAATCGCTATACATTCCGATTAACAGGTCTTTCTCTGAAAATGATTTATTTTTTTTAAACATCTTATTTAAACAACAGTTCTATGATTTTATCGATATTTAGCCATAGAACAGAGATGAATACCAATAACAACAACAAGACAAAAGCACGTTTTTTATTTCCATCTTTGGGTTTGCGAATATGATTAAATTCCATTTTAGAATAATTTTCTCCCTCAAAGGTAAAGATTTATCGGTTAACTTTTGTAGCCCGTAACATTTCTCTTTTTCCCGGAGGCCCCTCAAGACGTTCTACTTCGAATCCTGCTTTAATCATATTGCGTCTTACTTGTCCTTTAGCCGAATAGGTTACCAAAACACCTTGGGGCAAGAGGGCGCTATACATTTTTTTAAAGATTTCTTCTGTCCATAATTCGGATTGAATATCAGGTCCAAAAGCATCAAAATAAATAAGATTGAATTGGGTTTTTAATTGGCAGTTATTAAGCGATTTAAAAATAAGTTTTAAACTAAAATTCGAATCAATTTTTGACTCTCCATCTTGATTTATAGTGTGAAAATATTTAAAGACTTCACTATATTTTTCAGCTTTTAACTGTTTAATATAATTTAATTGACTGACTTCATCAGCGTTAAGCGGAAAGGCTTCTATACCCGTATAATCTATTTTAATATTATTTTTTTTAGCATATAAAAAACTTAAAAAAGCATTGAGACCTGTGCCAAAGCCCATTTCTAAAACAGCCAAATTTTTATTTTTCTGTAAGGATTTAAACACATGATTGAGTCCGTTTTTAATATACACAAACTGCGCTTCTTGAATAGCGCCAAAAGTAGAATGGTACTGTTCTTTAACATTTAAAAGCTCAAAACTAGTTGACCCGTCATCTGTTATTATTATTTTTCGTTTCACATTTCTGGAATCAGTAATTTTTTAATCTTAGGTATAGGACCTGTACAACGCGGTTCATGGCAAGTTACACAAGTTTGTATAGATTGATTAAAAAAATAGGCTGTAGAATCTGATCTTGATGTATAAATAGCCTTTTGATAAATTAGGTATTTTTTTGACAAGCTATCAAATTCATCATTCCTTTCAAACTTATCTGTTAAAACAGCTGAATGAATATTTACAAACTCTTCTGGAAAAGGCAGCAATGAATCTTTATTAATAATTTGCATCTTTAAAACGTTATTAAATTCGTACATCCCGCGCATAAGTAAGGCCATTTCTGAAGGCTTATACATTATTGGCTCTTGCTTTTTCTTATTATCTTTCTTTAAATTACAAGATTGAAAAGCAACAAGTAGTGAAATAAATACAAGTATTTTACGCATTATTTTTTCATTAAAACGCCATCAGCTTCAAAAGCGTATGTAAGTTTAGGCTGTGTAATTAAAGCTATTTCCTCTTTTGTTTTACCGGCATCTTTGGCAAGATGTTGTAATTCTGCCACAGAAGTTTCGGTAACAAAAGCTTTACCTCTTACAATAACTTCTTTATTGTCTGAATCTAACGGCATAAAAAAACCATAATTCTTAAATTTTACCATAGATTCATTTTTATTTCCTAAATCTAGTTTCATCCAACAGCCTTTTGTTTTACAAACTTCATTTATTTTTGATTCAAATTTTACATCAATTGTATCTCCTTTTTTAAGATTTTCGAATTTTTGAAACATCGCTTCTTTAGAAATAGTTGATTCATCAGTAATTTTTTCACCGAAAGATAAATAAGAAATATCTTCTTTTACTGGTTTTTGGGACTTGCTCTTGCTTTCTTTACACGCAATTACAGAAATAAGACAAATAATAGCAATAATTTTTTTCATAACAGGTTTATTTTTAGCGTAACAAAGTTACCATAACTAAATCAATCATCATAAGATTATTAGAATAAAATTTTAATTTTAAAACATATTTTATAATAAAAAATTAAAATTTCAATTAAAAAATATCATATTCATATTAAAACATCCAAAATGTGTATTTTTGCATAATATTAAATATTCGTAGTTATGTCTGTAAATATCAAAATTCAAAAAACCTCAGAATCAAAAATAAATACAGTCGATTTTAGCAATTTACCTTTTGGTGAAATTTTTACCGATTATATGTTTGAATGTGATTATACAAATGGCGCTTGGCAAGAACCTAAAATTGTACCGTATCACAATTTATCTATTCCGCCTTCTGCTAAAGTTTTTCATTACGGACAAGCTTGTTTTGAAGGGATGAAAGCTTATAAAGACGATAAAGGTCAAGTGTGGATATTTAGACCAGACGAAAACCAACGTCGTATGAATAAATCGCTCAAACGCTTAGCGATGCCAGAATTTCCTGCCGATTATTTTTTAGAAGGTCTAAAAACCTTAGTGAGTTTAGAAAAAGATTGGATAAAAACGGGTGAAGGCAACTCATTATACTTAAGACCTTTTGCTATTGCTATTGAACCTGGCGTATCTGCATCACCCTCTACTGACTATAAATTTATGATAATTTGTGCGCCTGCTAAAGCCTATTTTAGTGGCGAAGTTCGTGTTAGAATTGCCGATAAATACAGCCGATCTGCCAATGGTGGTACTGGTTTTGCAAAAGCTGCTGGCAATTACGCGGGGCAATTTTACCCACAAGAATTGGCGCATAAAGAAGGCTTACAACAAGTTATTTGGACGGATGCCAGTACCCATCAAAATTTGGAAGAAGCGGGTGCTATGAATGTGTTTTTTAGAATAAACAATACACTTTATACAGCCCCAACAAGCGACCGTATTTTAGATGGTGTTACCCGAAAAAGTTTAATTGACTTAGCGCAATCTATGGGCTATAAAGTTGAGGTGCGTTATGTTACCGTAACAGAATTAATTGCCACCGCAAAAGACGGCTCTTTAAAAGAAATATTTGGTGCTGGAACGGCAGCGGTTATCAGTCCGATTTTAGGATTTAAATATAAAGAGGAGGCTTTTGAAACACCCATTCCAAATGACAGTTATGCTTTAAAACTCAAAAAGCGTTTAACAGACATTCAGACCAATAAAGCCCCAGATCCTTTTGGATGGCGTGTGTTAATTAAATAAAATTTGAATATATTTTAATGTATCTTGTTGAGACAGCCTCTTTTTATTTATAAATATTGTTGTCCGATAAAAGATATAAGACCGCTACGCTTTTAGAATAAAGAACAAAGACTTTATTTTAACTATTTGATAATAAGTGTAGTAATAATTTAAAGTTTTCGCAAATCATAATTTTCAATACAATATCTAAAAGCAAGGTATCTTATTCTAAAAACCTTTTAAACATAACAATATCAATACTTTAAAATAGAGTAGAAGATTTTAGTCGGACAACAATAATTTACAAACTATACATTCCTCCCCAAGTCTCGGGACGCTCAGGGTGACTCCTTATTTATCGAGAATATCTTTAATATTGGGTTTAAAATAATTAGGCCCTTTCATAACCTTGCCATCTTCACGATAAATAGGATTGCCATCAGCGCCAAGCTTACTCATATTACTGCGCTGAATTTCGTTAAATACTTCTTCAATTTTGTGTTGCATACCGTGTTCTAAAATAGTACCACACAAAATATACAACATATCGCCAAGAGCATCGGCTACTTCTACTAAATCATTATTTTTAGCAGCTTCTAGATATTCAAGATTTTCTTCTTGCATTAAATCGAAACGCAGTTGTATTAGTTTATCAGATAATTTTGCAATAGGATATTGTGACATCCCTAAACCAAAGGCTTCATGAAATCTCTGTACAGCATCTAATTTATTCTTCATTTTATTTTTATTGATGTTCGATTAATAGTTGGGAGTTCATAGATATTTCATTACAATTTTAGCAGGCATAATTCTGACAAAAAATCCAACCAAACGCCAACGACGTGTTATATATGCTTTTTTCTTTTTCCTTTTTATAGCGGTATAAATTTGTTTGGTGGCTCTATCTAGAGGCGCTTTCCAAAAAGTATTGCCCGTTGCCATTTTAGTTTCAACAAACCCAGGCACTATATCAGTAATATATATTTTAGCATTTTTACTTCTACTAGCTTTCATCCAAAGGGATTCTAAATAACTATTTTGATAGGCTTTTGAAGCAAAATAACAAGGTACATGACGATTTCCTCTAATTCCTGCCACAGACGAAATACCCACCAAATGACCAAACCCTTGCGCTTTAAATAAGTTAAAAGCCAAATCGTACACTTTTGTAGTGCCAAGTACATTTGTCATAATGGTGTTGTATTCAATTTCCCATTCTAGTTTGTAATTAGCGCCGCCAACACCTGAACTCGATACAATTAAATCTACTGTTTTGAGCTCATCTACAATTTCTTTAAAAATAATATCGGTTGAAGCTACGTCAGTAATATCGTGTTGTTTAATGATATATTGATTGGGACTCTCTAATTTTATAGCTTCCAACTTCTCTTTTCTTCTACCAGTTATCACCACTTTATAATCATCGGCAATTAAAAGTTTAGCCAATTCTTTTCCTATACCGGAAGTTGCACCAAATATGACTGCATGTTTACTCATAACAATAAATTTATCTATTTTTGTGAGGATAAATATAAACAAATATGTTTACGAGTGGACAAATACTTTTTGGTGAAATTTTTGCAGTAAGTTTTATACTTTTTATGATAGTATTATACCGCAAAGATCTTAAAATACACAAACGCTATTATTCTAAAGTTTGGCAAGTGGGGCTCGTCTTAGTTTTGGCAATTGTACTCTTTACAATACTTGTATTTACGCTACACAAATAAGGTTTTAAAATACAAATCCCAAATATCAAATTACAAAAACCAAAATTTTGAAAAGTTCTCAAAGTTCAATTGACAGAATTATTGCGTCCCTTGTGTAAAACCTTTGCGCTCCTTGCGGTTAAACTTTATGAGTTTGAGTTGTTATGTAAAATAGCTTTTAAAAAAAGCTATTATTTAATTAGTACAAATAATATGGTGTGAATCTTAAGAAATCAGCGTCATCAGCGTTCTATTGCATGATAAACTTTAAACACAAATATTAAAGCGTATTAGCCACTATTTTATACAACTTATCGGATGGTCTGATTCTAAATTTTAAAGGTATAGTAACCGAATCTCCTTTGGTTGCTTTAATATCTTTTTTATCATTTACAAAAAAGTCCTCTATTTTAAATTCTTCGACTCCTGTAGTTGGCCCTGTAATTAATAAGGTATCGCCTTTTTTTAAATCGTAGGCTTCTATTTTAAACTCCCCGATATTGGCTTTCGGAAAATAATGAACGCCTTTACCTATATAAACCTTTTTTTGTGTGGCTTTAGAGCCAGGGCCATCACTCCATTCTCCTAATTTTTGACCTAAATAATAACCACTCCAAAAACCACGATTGTACACTTTATTCAGTTCGGTCATCCAATGGTTTACTTTGTCTTTATTATAAGTCCCCTCTGTGATGCTATCAATAGCTTCGCGATAAGCTTTTATAACTTTAGCCACATATTCTGGTGCACGACCACGGCCTTCTATTTTAAGGACTTTAATACCGGCATCGTGAATCTGATCTAAAAAATCTATGGTACACAAATCTTTAGGCGACATAATATACTCGTTATCCAACTCCATTTCAATTCCCGTTTCTTGGTCTATAACAGTATATTTTTTACGACAGTTTTGTTTACAGGCTCCACGATTAGCACTTGAGTTATACGCATGTAAACTCATATAACACTTACCCGAAACGGCCATACACAAAGCCCCATGACCAAATATTTCTATCTCAACCAATCGACCACTAGGTCCTTTTATTTGTTGCTTTTCTATTTGTTCGGTAATTTTTTTAACCTGATTTAAACTGAGTTCTCTACTCAACACAACCGTATCGGCAAACATGGCATAAAACTTTAAAGTTTCAATGTTTGTAATGTTGATTTGCGTTGAAATATGGATTTCAATTCCCATTTCTTTAGCTACAGAAATTACCGCTTGATCCATTGCGATAACAGCTGTTATATCGGCTTCTTTAGCTTTTTTAAGCAGGGTTTTTACAATACTTAAATCGTGATCGTATATAATGGTGTTAAGCGTCAAATACGTCCTAACATTTTGGGCTTTACAACGGGTTGAAATTTCTTGCAAATCGTCTAAAGTGAAATTTATAGAAGCCCGTGCGCGCATATTGAGCTGTTCTACGCCAAAATAAACTGAATCTGCACCGTTTTGTAGGGCGGCTTGTAACGATTCAAAGTTACCCGCTGGCGCCATTAATTCTATTTTTTGATTTAACACCATTTATATTATAAATATCTGATTAAAGAGGGCGCAAAATTACAATTTTTTTAACGGCTTATTTTTTTTGTAATTACTTCTTTTAACTAATTGATTTTTGGCATCTTTGTAGCTTAATTTTTATATAATAAAAAAAATGAAATTAGCAGTGGTAGGAGCTACCGGAATGGTAGGAAACGTCATGTTACAAGTGTTAACAGAACGTCATTTTAAAATTGATGAATTATTATTAGTGGCTTCAGAAAAGTCAATTGGTAAGCAAATCAATTTTAAGAATAAGCCTTACACTATTATTGGTTTAGAAGAAGCTGTGGCAGCACAACCCGATATTGCTATATTTTCTGCTGGTGGTGGCACGTCATTAGAATGGGCACCTAAATTTGCCGAAGTGGGTACAACTGTTATAGATAATTCATCGGCTTGGCGGATGGATAAAACAAAAAAACTGATTGTCCCAGAAATTAACGCCTCAGAATTAAAAGCATCCGATAAGATTATTGCCAATCCAAATTGTTCTACTATTCAATTGGTTTTAGCTTTAGCGCCATTGCACAAAAAATATAAAATAAAACGCTTTGTCGTTTCTACGTACCAATCTATTACAGGTACAGGTGTAAAAGCGGTACAACAATTAGAGAATGAATATAAAGGTGTAAAGGGCGAAATGGCGTATCATTATCCAATTCATAAAAATGCCATTCCGCATTGCGATGTTTTTGAGGACAATGGTTACACTAAAGAAGAAATGAAGTTGATAAACGAACCACATAAAATATTGAACGATTACAATATTGCCATAACAGCTACCGCTGTTAGAATACCTGTTGTAGGCGGTCATAGTGAAAGTGTAAATGTTGCATTTGAAAATGATTTTGATTTAAATGACGTGCGTCAACTATTAAACCAATCCGATGGTGTTGTAGTTCAAGATAATCCTGACACCAATACCTATCCTATGCCTATTTATGCCGAAGGAAAGAATGATGTTTTTGTAGGAAGGATTCGCAGAGACTTTTCACAAGTCAATTCAATGAATTTTTGGGTAGTAGCCGATAACCTTAGAAAAGGAGCCGCCACTAATGCTGTACAAATAGCCGAGTACTTGATAGAAAAAAAATTAATTTAAATATTCTCTTTTTAAAGGGTTTGTTTTTTCAATTTTTACAATTCATACCACCTTATTATAACCTAAATTATCATATAATTAATTTTGATGTGTATTTTTTAACAATACACCGTAAAAAATTAACGTTTTTTTGTAATATTTGTAACATATAAACATCTTTTTAGTGTTTTAATTTATCTTAATTAAGCCCCTAAAAAGAGGTATTCTTCTTAAAAAATACCAAATTTTTATAAGTCAAATTAAACAATTTTATTTTATAATTTACTTTGTATCAAATTTTTAAAATATTATAAAAAATATTTTAATCCAAAACTAATTAATAGTTATAAAAAATCACTTTTTCTAAAAAGCTCTTTTCTATGATATTTATCATATATTTTTATGACATGAATCATAATCTGACTCTAATTCTAACTTTACCTTTACACTAAATTTAATCAAAACAATTCATATTATGAAAAAATTAACAAAAATTACGAGATTATTATTATCAATGATGGTAATAGTTTCAATTAGTTTATTAACTAGTTGTAAAGGTGATGCTGGACCAATAGGCCCTGCTGGACCTGCTGGTGCTAACGGTGCTGACGGTGCTAATGGTGCTGACGGTGCTAATGGTGCTGACGGTGTTGATGGTCAAGACGGTGCTGACGGTGTTGATGCTACAATAGCTATACCTACACAAGCAGATATTGATGCTTACACTATTGCTGATGGTACAAATGGCGCACGTTATTATGACAATCCTGCTAACGCTGTCTTAGATGCTGACCCCGGTGATACAACTTGGGCTGATCCTGATCTTGGTGGTGCTTCTGCTAACTTTTACAGATGTAAAACTTGTCACGGATGGGATTTATTAGGTCGTCAAGGTGGTGCTCTTATAGGTAAAGCGCCTAGCTCAACTTATCCAATTGCTGTAGATGTAAATCTATACCAATGGGCACGTGTAAACAACATTAAAACTGTTTTTAACGCTGTTAAAAATATGGGTGGTCATGCGCCAACTGTTGCTGATCAAAGCAGTCTTATGGCAGATTACTCTAGCCTTGGTGACAATGCTATTTGGGATTTGGTAAAATTCTTAAAAGAAACTAGTCACAATGTATATGAGTTCTATGCTGAAGAAACATTTGGTACTTATCCAACAGGAACAAAAGTACGTTCAGACATAGGTCGTAACGGTGATGCCGCCAACGGTCTACTTGTATGGAATGCAAAATGTATGGGTTGCCACGGTGCTGATGGTACTGGAATCGATATTTATTGTAAAGGTCTTTCTGTAGGTGATATGTTTAGAAATGATCCACACGAAATTCAACACAAAGGCCCTTGGGGTATGCCTACAGACCGTAGTCATATTGCTGCTGGTTGTGCTGTTCCTTTCGGTGGCGCAATGCCTGTAATAACTGGCCTTACTGATCAAGATATCAGAGATTTATTAGTAATGGGACAAGATGCTACAGCATTCCCAAACCTATAATTAAATAATAAACAAAGATTAAATTTAATAACAAAAGAGACCGCTCAAAAGGCGGTCTCTTTACATTTATAATCTTTCTTTATTAAGCTACTTTTAACACCTCTTTAATAACACGTTCTAATTCATGTTTTGGCAAAGCTCCTTGCGCCATTTGAGGTTGCCCTTCTGCAGGGCAAAAAAGCATGGAAGGGATACTTCTAATGGCAAAGGCTGCTGCCAATTCTTGCTCGGCTTCTGTATCTACTTTGTAGATGTTTATTTTACCTTTGTAAGTTTCGCTTAACTCTTCTAAAATTGGCGCTACCATTTTGCAAGGCCCACACCAATCGGCATAAAAATCTATCAAGCAAGGTTTGTCGCCTTCAAATTGCCACTCTTTATTTTTTTCGTAATTAAAAACTTTTTCTAAAAAAGCTTCTTTAGTTAAATGTGTTGTCATAATTTATTAATTTTTAAAGTGTATTTCAATATATATACCATTATTATTTAGTCGGACAAAATGACTACTATTTTACAACTTCTGTCGTAACTCAAGTTACATAAAATAATTTTGTTATCTTTAGCTGTATTTTACAAAATTTATGATGGAAAAATCTTGTAAAATTTAAATTTAAATACGACTGAACTGTATATTAACTTAATCTAATTATATTATGAATGCAAAACTTTCAATGATTTTAAGAATCTTACTAGGTTTAATATTAGTCATCTTTGGTGCTAATAAATTTCTAGATTTTATGCCACACATGGAGATGCCTGCTCCTGCTGGTGACTTCATGGGCGCTATGATGGCAACTGGTTATATGCTTAAATTACTTGGTGCTACAGAAGTTGTAGTAGGCCTATTGTTACTTACTAAAAAATGGAACGGATTAGCTTTAGTTATTTTAGCCCCTATTTCTGTTAATATGATATTTTTCCATTTGGCATTAGCGCCTGCTGGTGTTGGGCCAGCTGCTGTTGTTACTTTAATTAATGTTATATTAATTTATGACAATTGGGGTAAGTTTAAAGGCTTATTCGAATAATATAAAAATTAAAAAGGCGTTTAGCAACAGCCTTGTCAATCTGAGCGGAGTCGAAGATTATATAGTATATAAAAATAGCTATTTCGACTGCGCTCAATATGACACATCAATATTTAATAGACCTCTAGAATAGTGGCTTTGTTAAAACTTATTTCCTCACCCACACTTTTTCCAAATAAATCTTTTCCTAAAGGCGATTGTAGAGAAACCACAATATATTTTTTTTGATTGACAGTTATTGCGCCTAAACTTATAGCTAAAAAATAAGTATCTTTATCTGTTTTTACCAAACTGCCTAAACCAGCCTTTTGAGATTTTTTGTTCAAATTAATTTTCGATAAAACTTCTTGCATCAATATTACAGATTGTAGCTGCTGTCCTGCTTTTTCTATTTCTAATTGCACCATAGCCCGACCCGTTTCGTGTTTATCACCTGCCGAACTTTTGGTTTCGGAAGTCAAAGCCAACTGATAAGATTTAATTTGATCTTGGAGCGTCGTTCTTTTTTGATATACAAAGGCTTCGCAAGCTTTATATAACGCTGTTTTTATATGTTGATAATCTAATGTCATTTGAAGTGTAAAAATAAGACATTCCCTTTTAGGATTTGTAGATTTGCAATTCAATATTTACAATATGCCCTTTTTAGGAAAACGCTATTTAGATTATACGACTTATATAAAAGCGACTTTTGGCGAACGCGTTCAAAAAATATCGTTAGACGCAGGCTCTACTTGCCCTAATCGCGATGGCGCAAAAGGTTTTGGTGGCTGTACTTATTGTAATAACGACACTTTTAATCCCGATTACTGTGAACCACAAAAACCAGTTAAACAACAATTAGAAGAAGGTATTGCTTTTTTTGGCAAGAAATACAAGTCACAAAAATACTTAGCCTATTTTCAGGCTTATACCAATACTTATGGCGATTTTGAAGCGATAAAAAAAATGTACGACGAAGCCTTACAGGTAGATGGTGTTATTGGCTTGGTTATTGGCACACGTCCCGATTGTATGCCCGATGTACTTATTGATTACCTTTCTATGTTGTCTAAAAAATATTATATCTCTTTAGAATTTGGTATCGAAAGTACTATAAATCGGACTCTCTTAGACGTCAATCGCTGCCACACTTTTGAAGACACCATTGAAGCCTATAAACGTTGTAAAAATAAAGGATTCCATTTAGGAGGTCATTTTATTTTAGGATTGCCGGGCGAATCAAAATCAGATTTATTAAGTCATGCGACTGCCATTTCTAAGCTTCCGTTAGAAAGCTTAAAAATTCATCATTTGCAGATTGTAAAACAATCTATTATGGGATTTCAATACAAACGCAATCCAAAAAAATTCAATTTATTTACGGCTGACAATTATATAGATTTTATCACAGATTTTATCACTTATCTACGCCCAGATATCATTATTGAACGCTTTATAAGCGAAGCCCCAAAAGATTTATTGATTGCGCCAAATTGGGGAGGCTTAAAGAATTTTGAAATTGTTGCCAAAATCGACAAAAAATTGATTGAAAAGAATAATTGGCAGGGGAAAAATTATAATATTTAAAATAATATTGTAAGTTTAATCCGTGAAAACAAAATGCACAAAACACATTTCTGAAATGCCTTGGATATTTATCCCTGGGTTATAGTTTATCTCTGCAATTTTCAGATTTTCAAAACCTTTTTATTTCACTTAAACTTTAAAAAAATGAATACAATTATAGTACTTGGTGCTGGTATGGTAGGCCGTACAATGGCCATAGATTTAACAACAAAACACAAGGTTACTTTAGCCGATTTTAGCACTCCAGCTTTAGCAGCATCAAAACAAAAATGTGACGCTTTAAACACTTTACAAATCGATGTAACAGATAAAACAACATTACAAAAAACCTTACAGTCCTTTGATTTAGTAATTTGTGCTGTTCCCGGATTTTTAGGCTTTAACACTTTAAAAAGTATTATCGAAGCTCGGAAAAACGTAATAGATATTTCCTTTTTCCCAGAAGATGCGCTCGCCTTAAATACCCTCGCTATAGAAAATAATGTGACAGCTATTGTCGATTGTGGCGTAGCACCCGGTATGGGCAACATTATTTTAGGTCATTACAATGAGCAACTTAATATAACCGATTTTGAATGTCTGGTAGGCGGTTTACCCAAAGTAAAAAAATGGCCTTTTAATTATAAAGCGCCCTTCTCTCCTGTTGACGTCATAGAAGAATACACACGTCCTGCGCGTTATGTAGAAAACGGTAACATCATTGTAAAAGAGGCCTTATCGGATGTTGAGCTTGTTAATTTTAAAGGTGTCGGAACTTTAGAATCCTTTAATTCAGACGGCTTACGTTCTCTGATTTATACAATGCCTCATATTAAAAATATGAAAGAAAAGACATTGCGTTATCCGGGTCACGTAGAATATGTAAGTGTTTTAAAGAAAAGTGGTTTTTTTAACACAAAAACTATTAATTTAAATGGTACAGAAATTTCACCTCTTGAATTTTCATCAAAAGTATTGTTTAACGAATGGAAATTAGGGGATACAGAAGAAGAATTGACGGTTATGCGCATCACCATAAAAGGCACAGACAAAAAGGGACATAAAAAAACAATTGTGTATCATTTAAATGACACTTATTGCCCCGAAACACAAACCTCATCAATGGCCAGAACAACAGGTTACACAGCTACAGCCGCTGCTAACTTATTTTTAGAAGGCTTATTTAATAAAAAAGGTGTTTTTCCACCTGAGTTAATCGGTAAAGAAAAAGGGGTTTTTAACTATGTTTTAAAGTATTTAAAAGACAGAGATATAATTTATAGAAAAGAGGATTTGTAAGAAGCTACGCTACCCACATATTGCACAGAGATTCACCAAGAAAAAGAAGTTTCACAAAGTTTAAAATTTCTATCTTCAGTCAGAGCTTTGTTTTATGATTCTTTTGTTTATAGTTCCAAGTTCTGTAAAAATTTTCATTAGATAAATTCCTTCAGATAAATCAGAAATATCCAAACTTTTAAAATTTTTGTTTACTGTTTTTATCACTTGTCCTAAAGTGTTGTAGATTTTAATTTTTGTGATGGTGATATTGTTAGATGCTATAAAAACCTGAGAGTCACTTGGTATGGGATAAACTTCAATTTTATTTAAAGTGAAGTCTGTTGAACTGAGCGTGGTATTCTTAAAAATAGCATGGCCAAAAACACCATTATAAATAGTTAAAATCAGGTCGTTAGCATCTTGAGTAATTTCATACCACCACGTCCCATTCATAAATCCTAAATATGAATTTTCAAAATAATTGTATAAATCAATACCGCAAATGTTTGTTGTTTCTGCAAATACATTATTATCAATCGTCAAAAAATTAGGTGTTTGAAAATTATATTTTCCATTAAAAGTGTTACAAGCACCCTCTCCACTAAATTCTAAATTATCTAAAATTGTGACATAAGGTGTAATAGGAGGTATTAAATCTTTAATTCTATAAATTGTATCTGCGTCGCTTGCTTGAATAGAAGATAAATACCAGGTTTGAAATAAATTTGGATCAGGACTCTGAGCCAAAGAATTTAAGGAGAAAAATATTGATATAAGTAAAATTAAGTACTTCATAGATTTGTTTGTAACTTACAACCAATGACCTTGAGACATCATAAAATACCTGCCTGACAGACACAAAACCAAAGATAGTTAATTTTTGAATAATAATAGCAATACAAAGTATTTATAATAAGTATGTTATAAACTTTTCGACGCCGCTCAGAGTGACTTGATTTTGTCTATTGTCAACCTGAGAAAAATTGAAGGCTTTTTAAAAGTCGAATTTCAACTGCACAGCACCTACTTTCTCTACTTTTTTAGTTTGGGTATTTAAATTGGTTACAGATATCCCTAAAAGCCGTACAGAATTCGACACCTTTTCTTGAAACAATAATTCTTTTACGGTTTCTAAAATAAGGGTTTTGTCTTTTACAAAATAAGGTATGGTTTTACTACGGGTTTGGATTTTAAAATCGCTGTATTTTATTTTTAAAGTAATGGTTTTACCCGATACTTTAGAACGTAATAAACGTTGCTCTAACTCTTCTGAAATTTTTTCAAGTTTGCTGAGCATAAATATTTCAGAAGTTAAATTTTTTGCAAAAGTATGCTCGGCGGCAACAGATTTACGAATGCGATGGGATTTGACTTCACTTTTTTGAATACCGCGTACTATGTTGTAATAATGAGCTCCTGATTTCTTGAAATTATCTGTTAAAAAATCTACAGATTTCGATTTTAAATCTTTTCCATTAAAAACACCTAGATTATACATTTTAGTTGCTGTGACTTTACCAATACCGTAAAACTTTTCTATAGGCAATTCTTCTAGAAAAGTTAAAACATCTTCCGGCGGAATAGTTTTTTGACCATTGGGTTTATTAATATCAGAGGCCACTTTTGCCACAAATTTATTGATAGAAATTCCCGCCGAAGCACGTAAACCCAATTCATCGTATATGCGTTGCCTTATTTCTTGAGCTATCAAACTGGCAGAAGGATTTCCTTTTTTGTTTTGGGTAATATCTAAATAAGCTTCGTCTAGAGATAAAGGTTCTACCAAATCGGTATAATCATAAAAGATAGCTTTTATTTTTTTGGAGATTTCTTTATAACGTTCAAATCGGGGTTTGACAAAGATGAGATGCGGACATTTTTTCTTAGCCAATGCGCCACTCATTGCCGAAAACACGCCAAATTTTCGTGCTTCATAACTGGCAGCCGCCACTACGCCACGTTCTGCGCCACCACCGACAGCTAGCGCTTTACCTCTTAAATCGGGATTGTCTAATTGCTCTACCGAAGCAAAAAAGGCATCCATATCAATATGGATAATTTTTTTTAAAGACCCTGTCAATTCCATTTTTAAACATACAAAAAAAGGCTTACCAAACGGCAAGCCTTTTTAAAGTTTATTTACATTTAATGTTAAATAATTCCTTGATCTAACATGGCATCAGCTACTTTTATAAAGCCGGCAATATTTGCCCCTTTTACATAATTTACGTAGCCGTCGTTTTGTGTACCATATTTTATACAAGCACCGTGAATTGATGACATCATATGGTGTAATTTGACATCAACCTCTTCGACTGTCCAATTTAATTTCATCGCATTTTGACTCATTTCTAAACCAGAAACACCCACGCCACCAGCATTTACGGCTTTACCTGGGCCAAATGGCAATTGCGCGTTATGAATAGCTTCTACGGCTTCGGGGGTACAACCCATATTAGACACTTCAACTACATATTTAACACCATTGGCAATAAGTTGTGCCGCATCGTCACCGTTTAATTCGTTTTGCGTAGCACTTGGCATAGCGATATCGCATTTTACTTCCCATGGTTTTTTACCCGGAATGAACTTGGACTCCGGAAACTCTTCGGCGTAAGGTGAAACGATATCATTATTAGAAGCGCGTAGCGCTAACAAATAGTCTATTTTATCTTCATCTAAACCGGCTTCGTCATAAATATAACCGTCAGGGCCTGAAATGGTAACCACTTTACCACCTAATTCGGTCACTTTAAGGGCTACACCCCAAGCGACATTACCGAAGCCTGATACTGTTACGGTTTTTCCTTCAAAAGAATCGTTATTGGCTTTTAGCATTTCCTCAGTAAAATAAGTCGCTCCAAAACCTGTGGCTTCGGGTCTGATTAAACTCCCACCCCAATTAAGGCCTTTACCTGTTAAGATACCGGTATTTTCTTGTTGTAATTTTTTATACATACCGTAGAGATAACCAATTTCGCGACCTCCTGTACCAATATCGCCGGCAGGCACATCTGTACTAGGGCCAATTACACGCCATAACTCAAGCATAAAAGCTTGACAAAAACGCATAATTTCGGCATCTGATTTACCACGTGGGTTAAAGTCAGAACCCCCTTTAGCACCACCCATAGGTAAAGTTGTTAAAGCATTTTTAAATATTTGCTCAAACCCTAAAAATTTAAGGATGCTTAAATTGACACTTGAGTGAAAACGAAGCCCTCCTTTGTAAGGGCCAATGGCATTGTTAAATTGTATGCGATAGCCTAAGTTTACATTTACTTGACCTTCATCGTCTGTCCAAGCCACTCGGAAAGTTAAAATACGGTCGGGTTCTACCAAACGTTCTATGATTTTGGCCGCTTCGTATTGCGGATTTTCATTGTAAACACCTTCTATAGATTCTAAAACTTCGCGAACCGCTTGAAGGTATTCCTGTTCTCCAGGATGTTTCTTTTCTAGGTCTGATAATATATTTTTTACATTCATAATATTAAATATGAAATTGATTTAAATTGTTTAAGTTTTACTTATTAAAAATAAAGGCACAAAAATACTTATAATAATTTCATTATTCTTAATTTTTGTAAATTATTTTAAGAATATGATAGCTATTTTTTAATATACACTTTGCTGTTTATCAACCAAATAGCCGTATTTTATTTGAAAACTAGAAAATTGTTTAACATTTGTTACATAAATCCTTGAGGGGGTAATTCTTCTCCAGATATATCGCCCTCGTTTTCTGGATTTTTCAATTCATAATTCTCTTTAAAAATAGCGGCTCTATTGGTTTTGCCTTCTATTATTACTTTTAAAGGGCTTTTGAATCTAATGTGTCTTAAAAATTTATTTTCGCAAACAGACGGTTGTTTGTTAAGGTATTCTAAATCAAAAAAGCCGTCGTTTATAAAAGGATTTATGGTAAAATACCCCACTTTAAATGACGTTAGGTTTTGAAAAAAATGGGTGCCTTGACTGGGATCTATTCTAAAATCGTGTAAACCCGCTTCGACAATTACCTTTGCCGCCGATATTTGAGGCCAAATAACTGGAATACCCAACCAAGGATCGCTAGAACCCCAACGTCCAGGACCTACCAGAATATAGTGTTTATCTTCTTCTACAAATTTTTTATTTAGGATCTCTACAGCCGCGGCAATATCTCTAGTATTTGCCGGATTAAAAGTCTCGGGTCTTACATAAACAAAATCGTAAATATAATCGTAACTGCCATTACCCAATGCCGACTCAGAATAAATTATAGTTTCTTCATTTTTTAAATCGGTTGGTAATAAACTTTTGGTTTCTATACTTTCTACAATGGGTCTTATTTGTAAAAAACTAAAAATCCTAGCTTTACCTTTTGGCACATCAAGGTTAACAGCAAATTCCATTTCTATAGGATTCCGCATTTCTCTTTGTCCAATAGTTAACAAATCTTGTAATATTTCGGGCAGCGGAAAAGTGTCATATTTAAGAACATTATCAAAAGTAATAACTCTTATGCCATCATGTAAAACACCCGGTCTTATAATGTTGTTTTGCAAATCGTAAGTTGAGGCCACAAATTTTAAAGACCCATGATTTTTAACTTTACGGATAGTTAATTTCTTTTTATTTATAGATTCGCTTGTTGATATTTTATAACTGTCCGGATTTAAATCTAAGCCATACAAGTACTGTTGGGTATCACGTTGTGTTGAATCGGGTGATGACAATTGTAATACTTTTTTGGGATGCTTTGGCGAGAATCTTAAAACTTTTCCGCCTCCTACAATTATTTCTCCTAATCCCGTGGCAATTTTGGCAATACCCTCGTTTGGTTTCTCGTTTCCTAACGGATAAAAATTTATAGATCGGGCGACACCCGATATGTTAGGATAATAAACATCATTATATTGTTTACCAGTAACTTCTTGTAAAATGACAGCCATCTTATCTTCTTCTATACTGTGTGCCGTCGCTTTTAAATAACTTTTACTACTTTGAAAAAAGGCCGAGGCAATAACCGATTTAACAGCATTTGAAACCATATTCAACATGCGCTCATCGTTTGTATTGGGTATCATATAAGTTGCGAAAACACCTGCAAATGGCTGATAATGTGAATCTTCTAAAACACTAGACGACCTTACAGCAATAGGTCTTTTAACGACGTTTAAAAAAGCTTGAATATCTTGCAAAATCCAATCGGGTAATGGTTTAGAATTAAATTTATTTAATATTTCATCATCGTCATTACATTTTGCTACAAACTTTATTAAATTGTGTTTTTCTATAAACTCATCAAATAAATCTGTTGTTAATACAACCGTACGCGGAATAGAAATATGGACATCATCGTATTTATTAAAAAGCTTACGACGCTTTAAAAAAGAATCGATAAATGCCAGACCTCTTGCTTTGCCTCCCAAAGAACCATCGCCAATACGGGCAAAACCCAAAAATTCGTCATATTTATCTTTTTCGAATTTAACAATAACGCCCCTTGATCTGTAAATACGGTAAGTTTTAATAGCTTCTAATAAAAAATTTCTTATTTGTTCTGCATCTTCAAAATCATCGTATTCTACGTTGCTAAATAAATTTGCCAAAGGAAATAAAGCACGAGATTTTAACCATTTAGAATATTCACTGCGTTGGGCATGGTATGCAATAGAAGCTTTGCTAACGGTATTTAAAGCTTTTCTAAATTCGGTTAAATCTTTTACAACAGTTAAAACTTTCATTTGATCAGGATCCCAAAATTCAAAATCGCCAAATGAAAAATATTTATTGATATAATTTTTTAAATCAACACCTAAAGTTTCAGAGTATTTGTAAAGAAATTTACCTTTTAACTCTAGCGTAAGGGCTTCATTTTCAATATCAGAAGATTGAATTAAAAAAGGGAAATAACGTTTATAACTGCGTACATATTTTAAAAATTCAAAGCCCGCTTGTTTATCTCTTACACCTTCTCTGGAATAACTTACATCAGAAATAACGCCTAATAGATTTTGTCTGTGTTTTTCAAATAAATCTAAACCATCTTCATAATTTACAGCCAGCAAAATTTTAGGTCTTCCACGCATAAGCATCATACGGCGGTGCTCGTTTAGTCCCTCTGACATAAAAGAGCGTGTTTGTTTTAATATAATTTTATAGATAATGGGTAGATAGCGTGAATAGAATTTTAGTGAATCTTCTACCAACAAAATCGCTTTTACACCTATTTTGCTGATGTCATGCTCGGCATTCATCCTGTCTTCTATCAACTTAATAATAGCTAAAAAAATATCCACATTGCCATTCCAATGAAACACATAATCTATAACACCCGCTTTCTCTGTTTTAAGTCTTTTTCTTAATTCTGCTGAATTAAGGCTTAAAGCTACTATAGGCACATCAGAAAAAGCATCTTTTATTTGTTTAGAGGCCTCGAAAGCGTTGTAACTACCCACATCTAACCAAGTTATAACCAAGTCTATTTTATTGGTATTTAATTTTCTAATAGCTCTTTTAGCTGAATTGGCATGAACAAAACTTGGTGGATATCTTAGGTTTAAAGAAGTGTATTCATTAAAAATTTGCTCGTCAATTCTTCCATCTGACTCTAGCATATAATAGTCGTAATTTGAGCACACAATAAGTACCTTGTTTATTCTATTTTGCATGAGTTCGTTAAAGGCTACTTCGCCAAACTCGTAGGTTCTTAAATTAGGAAGTGGTTTTTTGTGTGTCATTTAGAACGCAATTTCAAAATGCAAGATATCATTTTAGTCTTAATTTTTATCTTTTTAAGGGCTTTTTTCATAAAAAAAGCTGCCAAAATTGGCAGCTTTTTAAAATTAATTGATTTGTTTTATAGTTATTAAACCATTCCTTGAGCTAACATAGCATCGGCTACTTTAATAAAGCCAGCAATGTTGGCACCTTTAATATAATCTACAAAACCGTCTGGCTCTTTACCATAGGTCATACAAGTATGATGAATATCGTTCATAATACTGTGAAGTTTCTTATCTACTTCTTCTCTTGACCAACTCAAGCGCATAGAATTTTGACTCATTTCTAAACCAGACACAGCAACACCTCCTGCATTTGAGGCTTTACCGGGAGCAAAAAGTATTTTATTTTTATGGAAAACTTCTATTGCTTCGGGTGTAGAAGGCATATTAGCACCTTCGGCTACACAAATAGTGCCGTGTGACATTAATTTTTCGGCATCTTCTTTATTAATTTCGTTTTGGGTAGCACAAGGTAAAGCTATATCACATTTAATATCCCAAGGTTTTTTACCTTCGAAATACTGAGCATCAGGATATTCCTCAACATACTCTTTTATGCGACCGCGATTTACATTTTTAAGTTCAAAAACAAAGGCTAATTTTTCGGTATCAATTCCCGCTTCGTCATAAATAAAGCCACTAGAATCTGAAAAAGTCACTACTTTTCCGCCCAATTGTGTTACTTTTTCACAAGCGTATTGGGCTACATTTCCAGATCCTGAAATAACTACCGTCTGACCTTTAAATGATTTATTTTTAGTTTTTAACATGTTTTCGGCAAAATAGACAGTACCGTATCCTGTTGCTTCTGGTCTTATTAGTGACCCTCCAAAAGACATACCTTTACCGGTAAGAATACCTGTAAACTCATTTTTTAACCGTTTATATTGACCAAATAAATAGCCTATTTCTCTACCTCCTACACCAATATCGCCTGCAGGCACATCGGTATTATGACCAATATGTCTGAACAATTCGGTCATAAAAGATTGGCAAAATCGCATAACTTCATTATCCGATTTCCCTTTAGGTTCAAAATCTGATCCCCCTTTACCACCACCCATAGGTAAAGTAGTTAAAGAGTTTTTAAAAGTTTGTTCAAATCCTAAAAATTTTAGGATACTTAAATTCACAGAAGGGTGTAATCTCAATCCACCTTTATAAGGACCGATAGCCGAATTGAATTCGACTCTAAAACCGCGATTAACGTGATTATTACCTTCGTCGTCTACCCAAGGAACTCTAAAAATAATAGTGCGTTCGGGTTCTACCATACGTTCTAAAATTTTCTGACTTTGGTAAACAGGATGATCTTTAATAAAAGGTATTATAGCTTCGGCTACCTCTTTTACCGCTTGAAGAAATTCTGGCTCATGAGGATTACGTGCTTCAACGTAGTCCATAAAAGCATTAATTGATGATTTCATAATAATTGATTGTGAAAATTAAAATAATGTAAAACAAAGATACCTTTTTTATGAATTTTTTAAAAGGTTTTTAGTGAAAATTTTTGTTAAAAATTTAAGAGATAAATCAATCTAGATTAAGCTTCGACAGAATAAAGAAGTAACAAACTGCAGTGCTAAAAAATTATGTTTAATTAATAGGATAAAAACTGTAAATTTGCAGCTTAATTTAGGTTTTGAAAGACATGTTAGAAAAAGTAGCACAGTTACAAAAAGAGGTCGATGATTTTAAGAGTACTAAGATTGACGAAATAGAACATTTTAGAATTGCTTTTTTGGGAAAAAAAGGACACCTAAACGACCTTTTTGCGGCTTTTAAAGCCGTGGCTCCCGAACAAAAAAAGGCTTTTGGACAGGCTATTAACGTATTGAAAAATACAGCTACCAACAAAGTCAACGACCTTAAAACAACTTTAGAAAACACTCAAACACAAAAAAATGTGTATGGTGATTTAACCAAGCCAGCCGAACCTATTTCTATTGGCGCTCACCATCCTATTTCAATCGTTAAAAATAAAATTATTGATGTTTTTAACCGTATTGGTTTTAGTATTTCTGAAGGTCCCGAAATAGAAGACGATTGGCACAATTTTACGGCCTTAAATCTGCCCGAATACCACCCGGCACGCGATATGCAAGACACTTTTTTTATTACCACTAATCCCGATATTTTATTGCGTACACATACATCGTCTGTGCAGGTGCGTCATATGGAAACCAATAAACCTCCTATTAGAACAATTTCTCCAGGACGTGTTTTTAGAAACGAAGATATCTCAGCACGTTCACATTGTATTTTCCATCAAGTTGAAGGCTTATATGTTGATACCGATGTGTCTTTTGCCGATTTAAAACAAACCCTGCTCTACTTTACAAAAGAAATGTTTGGCAAATCAAAAATACGCTTACGTCCTTCTTATTTTCCATTTACAGAGCCTAGTGCCGAAGTAGATATTTATTGGGGATTAGAAACCGAAACCGATTACAAAATCACAAAAGGTACCGGTTGGTTAGAAATTATGGGCTGTGGCATGGTTGATCCCAATGTCTTAAAAAATGCCAATATTGATGCCGATAAATATTCGGGGTTTGCCTTTGGTATGGGTATAGAGCGCATAGCTATGTTACTCTATCAAATACCTGATATCCGTATGTTTTATGAAAATGATTTGCGCTTTTTAAATCAGTTTAAAGCCGTTCTTTAAAAATGAGCGCTTTAAAATCTTTTTTAACAGAAAAAGGATATACTTTTTTTAAACTTCAGAAAACCTTTAGCAATCACTTTGTTATTAAAGCAAAAGTTAATGGCACTAAAGGCCGTTTTATTGTTGATACTGGTGCCTCTAATTCTTGTGTAGGATTAGAAGAAATAGATTTATTTAACCTCAGTTTAGAAGAAACAGACAAAAAAGCCGCTGGTGCAGGTAGTACCAATATCGAAACTCAAATTGCTTCAAATAACACATTGACAATTAAACGCTTTAAAATAGCACCTCTTACCTTGGTTGTTATAGATTTATCACATATAAATACAGCTTTAATAGAGCACAAAACGACTCCTATAAATGGTATTATTGGGGCAGATATTCTTAAAAAATATAAGGGTATTATAGATTATAATTATAAAGTTCTGTATTTAAAACATTAAATTAATACAAATTTATCTTTTTTCCTAAAAACTGACAAATATCAGTTTTTAGGAATGACTATTGCGTTATTTTTGCTTTATTAAAAGATATTTTTATCTTTTATTCTTTAATAATTAATTAAAACCAAACTAATATGTTATCAAAAAAACAAGCAAGAGCATTTTTTTTAGGTGGTACAGCAGTTACATTTCTTATTTTTATAGGGTTAACTGTCTTTTCACTTTCTGCTGCTCAAGATCAAACCAACCGCAAAGAGCTAACGGCACAAGCTATTAGAGGTAAGAAAATTTGGGAAAAAAACAATTGTATGGGCTGTCATACAATATTGGGTGAAGGCGCTTATTATGCGCCAGAATTGACAAAAGTAATTGAGCGCAGAGGTGCTGGCTATGTAAAAGCCATTTTAATGTCTCCTGTTCCTTGGCAACCAAATGGTAGAAAAATGGTAGCCTACAAAATGTCTTCATCTGACGCAGATGATGTAGTTGCCTTTTTTAAATGGATAGGCAATATCGATTTAAACGGTTTTGAACACGTTATTTCTCCTTTAGCTAAAACTAACAACAACTAAAATATAATATTATGAAATATAAATCACAAAAAGTAGCCTATTGGTTTTTTGCACTATCACTATTATTATTATTTCTGCAAATTGTCTATGGCTTTATAATGGGCTTTGCACGTATAGGCTTTGATGGTCTCCACGAATTTATTCCTTTTAACACAGCAAGAGCTGTACACACCAATTTACTAGTAGTTTGGTTATTATCAGGCTTTATGGGTGCCGCTTATTACATTATTCCAGAAGAAGCTCAAAGAGAGTTGGTTAGTGTAAAACTAGCTTATGTACAATTAATAAGTTTGGCAGTGGTTGGTGTTGCCGCAGTTATAGGGTTTCACTTAAACTATTGGGAAGGTCGTAAATTTTTAGAAATTCCGAGACCTTTAGATTATTTAGTAGTAGTTAATGTACTATTATTTATGGGTCTTATTTTATTGACATTATTTAAAGGGAAACGCAAAACCACAACAGCTTTAGTCTTATCAATGGGCTTGTTATTTGCCGCGCTACTCTATTTACCAGGTATGATAGATTTTGACAGTCAAACAATGGATTCTTTCTTTCGTTGGTGGGTTGTTCATCTATGGGTAGAAGGTGTATGGGAATTAATTATGGGAGGTATATTGTCTTTCTTATTGATAAAATTAACTGGTGTTGACCGCGAAGTAATCGAAAAATGGTTATACGTTATTGTTGGACTAACTTTCTTATCTGGTATCTTAGGTACGGGGCATCACTATTATTACATTGGCGTTAATAAAGTATGGTTAATTGTAGGTGGTATTTTCTCTGCTCTAGAACCTTTAGCTTTCTTAGCAATGGCTTTATTTGCCGTAAATATGTATAGAAAAGGTGAGAAGAAACACCCTAATAAAACTGCCTTAATGTGGACAATTGGCTCTGCAATTGTATCTTTCATAGGGGCTGGTCTATTAGGTTTTGCACATACATTACCACAAACAAATCTTTACACCCATGGCACTTTAGTAACAGCCATGCATGCACATTTAGCATTCTGGGGTGCTTATGCCATGATAGTATTTGCCATAATAAGTTATGCTTTACCAAATATGACTGGTAGAAAGTTCTTAGATAGTTCGACAGGAAGAATAGCTTTCTGGGTGTCTAATATTGGTATGATAGGTATGACTGTTTCATTTGGTGTTGCTGGTGTTGCACAAGTTTATATGGAACGTATTATGAAAATGGAATTTATGGAAGTACAAAAACTTATCAGCATCCACTTTGTAGTGCTTTTAATACTGGCCTCTCTATTTACCACAGGTATATTAATGTACATGTATGAATTTATCAGACATGGTCAACCTTCTGACGAAGCTTTAGAAGTAAAAAACAACAATTAATTATAAATCTATCAATTCAATAAAAAATGAAAAAAGCAAGTTTGTTAACACTACTGTTGAGTGTCGCGCTAGTATCCTTTAGTTGTAAAAATGACAAAAAAGAAGTTAAAAAAGAAGTAGCTGGTGTAACACAAAATGGCGTTACATTAACGGCTGCAGAAATGACTCAAGGCAGTCAAATCTTCTTTGACAGATGCGCAGGGTGTCACGGTTCTTCACGTTTAGGAGCTACAGGGCCACATTTATTACCTAAAGCGCCAAAAGGCAATAATAGACCTGGCACAACATTATTAGGAGCCGCAGGAATACGCGTATTTATAGAAAATGGCACGCCAGCTGGCATGCCAGAATGGAGAGGTATTTTACAAGAAGAAGAAATTGAATTAATGACACGTTTCTTACAAGTTGACCCTCCTGCAATTCCAAAATATGGTTTACCTGAAATTACAAAAAGTTGGAATTTAATTATTCCTGTAGCAGACAGACCAACAGAACCACAACACAATAGAAACATCAATAACTTCTTTGGTGTTATTATGAGAGATGCTGGAAAAGTGGCTATTATTGATGGTGATACTAAAGAGAAATTAGTTGTTTTAAAAACAGGTTTTGCTGTTCATATTTTACGAACATCGGCTTCTGGACGCTATATTTATTCTGTAGGTAGAGATGGCCGCATTACTATGATTGATACTTATTCTAAAATTCCTTCAATTGTTGCAGAAGTAAAAGGTGGTTTTGATGCCCGTTCTGTTGATGTTTCAAAATACAAAGGATACGAAGATAAATACCTAGTATTTGGTGGTTATAGCCCAAGTCATATTGTTATATTCGATGCACAAACTCTTGAACCATTAAGTGTAACACCTACTGCAGGTAATGCTTGCGACGGTGATAAAGAGTTTATTAAAGAAGCACGTGTCGCTTCAATCGTGGCTTCTCATAGTGATCCTGTTTGGATTTGTAATATCAAAGAAAGAGGAATGGTTGATATAGTTAATTATACCGATCCTAAAAATCCTAAAATTACCGAAATTCCAACTGCAAGATTTTTACACGATGGTGGTTTTGATTCTACTGGACGTTATTTCTTAGTCGCTGCAAATGCCAGTAATAAAATAGTTGTTATTGATGTGCCTAACAAAAAATTGGTAAAAATCATTCCAACTGGTATTAAACCACATCCTGGTCGTGGAACAAACATCAAAAACAAACTAGGAAATCTTTGGATTACATCACATTTAGGAGAAAATAAATTATCACTTATTAAAACAAATCCTGGTAAAGGACAATGGACAGTTGTTAAAGAAATAAAAGCTTCTGGTAATGGTGGTGGTGCCTTATTTGTAAAATCACATCCAAAATCTAAACACTTATGGGTTGATAGAACTTTAAATCCTGATGCTAAATTAAACTCAGCTGTAGATGTGTTTGATACAAATACATTGAAATTAGTTGCAACTTTAAAAGCGCCAAAAGGTGTTGACGGTCGCGCTGTTCATTTTGAATACAACCAAAAAGGAGACGAAGTTTGGGTGTCTTACTTTATGGGCAAAAAAAGTGCTATCGTAATTTACAACGATAAAACTTTAAAAGTTAAGCATATTATTCAAGGAGATTGGGTACAAAACCCAACGGGTAAATTTAACGTTTACAATACTACACACGATATTTACTAAATAAAAACATTCAATTCCATTCGGCTGTTAAATCTAGCCGAATGGTTTTAAACTACACTAAAAATGAGGACATTACTAATATCCTTAGGTGTGCTATTGCTTAATATCAACAGTATATCTGCTCAAAAACAAATCAAAGACAGCACCAAAGTAGAACAATTAGAAGAAGTAATTGTTACGGCACAATACGCACCACAGTCAGAAAAAAATGCCGTTTATAAAGTTCGCGTATTAAGCGCTAAAACTATAAACAAAAAAGCAGCTAATAATTTAAGAGAGCTCTTACAACAAGAACTAGATTTAGATCTTGAACAAAATTCAGTATTCGGAACCAGTTTAGAATTACAAGGTGTTTCTAAAGAAAATGTCAAGATTCTTATTGATGGTGTTCCTGTTATTGGCCGTTTAAATGGCGTAATAGACCTCAATCAAATTAACCTTTCGTCTATTGAACGCGTTGAAGTAATTGAAGGTCCCGTTTCTGTTTTTTATGGTACTGATGCTATGGGTGGTATCATTAATTTAATATCAAAAAAAGGTCAGAAAGAGAATGTAAAAGGGAATATATCTAGCTATCTAGAAAGTATTGATGCCGTAAATTTAAACGGAAATTTAGGCTATAAATTTGGTAAAAACACATTACGCCTAAACGGTGGTTACTACCATTTTAATGGCTTATCTACAAACAATTCACCTCGTAATTTAAATTGGGAAGAAAGAGAACAGCACTTTGGCGGATTTATGTTTAGTAAAAAATTAGACAAATTAACACTCAGACTAAACAGTAATTTATCTAACGAAAAACTAATTTCTATTGGCGAACCAGATAGAAGAGGCAAAATAAAAGATATAGATTACTACACAAGACGGATTGACAATTCTTTAAACTTACAAGGCAAAGTCTTTAATAATAAATTTATTAATGCCACAGCTTCTTATTTAGATTATCAGCGATATCATAATGCGTTTAATGTAGATCCTGTAACAGAATCTAAAACTATATCTGCAACTGATGTTAAGATCAATAATATTGTTAAGTACAATTATGGTGGCCTAAAAGTACAGTTAGGAAAAAGCAAATTATCTGACAAAACTAATTACGCTATTGGCACAGATTACAACAAAGAGACCTCTTCTGGTAGCCGCATTTTAGACGAGGAGCAATCTATTGAAACACTTGCCTTTTTTGGTAGCATAAATTACAAATTAGCAAAAGGTTTAGAAGTTCAACCTGCTTCACGTTATACTTATAACAGCAGTTATGGAGGGCTATTTTCTCCTGCTTTAAACGTCAAGTTAAAGGTTAATAACCAGAATCAATGGCGTTTTTCTTACGCACGTGGTTTTAGAGCCCCTTCTATAAAAGAATTATTTTTAGACTTTCATATAAGTGCAGGACCGCTTACTTATATTATTTCGGGGAATGAAGATTTAGATGTAGAGAAATCGCACAGTTTTAATTTGTATTACACTTTTAATAAAGATTTAGATAACAAAAGAGTGCTTTCTATAGAACCTTCAATATTTTATAATGATATTTCTAATCTTATCGCTTTAAGCGAATTGGTAGATTTTAAAAGACATTACCTAAATATAGATAAATTTAAATCTTTAGGTGGTAAAGTAAATTTTTCCTTTCAAGCCAACGAAGCGCTTTCTTTAAAAGCAGGGGTGTCGTTAATTGGTAGGTATAATAAGTTTAACGAAAGTTACAATACACAAGCGTTTCTTTACTCTCCAGAATTATCTGCAAACATTAACTACAGCATAAAAAATATTAATCTAGTAATTGATGTTTACAATAAATTTTCGGGTAAAAGAGATGGCTTTTTTGTAGATAGTAGTACAAATTCTATTGTTAAAACAACTAGAGCTAGTTTTAATAATCTTAATACAACACTTTCAAAATCATTTAAAAAGTCTAACATAACACTTGCCGTTGGTGTTAAAAACGCACTCAATGTTAAAGATATAGAAACGGTAAATGAAGTTGGTCAAGCCCATTCTAGAGATTTACAACTATGGGGGCGCTCTTTCTTCTTTAAAACAACATTAAATTTTAAAAAATAACACAATTAAATAAATTCAACCATTATGAAAAAAGTAATTTTATTAACAGTTTTAGTCACACTTTTTGTATCAACATTAAGTGCGCAACAATTCGATTTATCTGCAGAAGTCAGGCCTCGTTTTGAAAACAGACATGGCTACAAAACACTCATTAACACAGATGTAGATGGTGCCAATTTTATTTCACAAAGATCTCGTTTAAACTTTAATTTTAAAAACGACAAATTAAGATTAGGCGTTGTTCTTCAAAACGTACGTGTTTGGGGTGATGTAAGCACTTTATCTAGCGGCGATTCTCAAATTTCTTTTCACCAAGCTTGGGCAGAAGCCATTTTATCTGATAAAGTTTCTTTAAAATTTGGACGTCAAGAAATTATTTACGACGATCACCGTATTTTTGGTAATGTAGGATGGGCACAACAGGCCCGTAGCCACGATGCCTTTTTAGTGAAATTTAAAACTAGTAAAACCAGTAAATTAGACCTTGGTTTTGCCATTAATGCAGATGGCCAATTATTAAACGATGCCTTATACAGCAATGCCGCCGGTTATAAAGCTTTTCAGTATGCATGGTATCACAATAAATTTAATAAAAGCTCTTTGAGTTTATTATTATTAAATACAGGTATTGAATACTTAGACAGCGGCAGTAATCAAACTGTAGATTATATGCAAACTATTGGTGGTCGTTATGTTTATAAATCAGGGAAATTTAATGCGAATGCCGCAGGTTATTTCCAATCAGGTAAATCTCGTAATGCCGATGTAAATGCCGGTTATTTTGGGGCCTATTTAGGTTATAAAGCCACAGACAATTTTTCTTTTGGACTTGCCATTGATTATCTATCGGGTAAAGACATGAACGATTCTAGTACAGATGTAAAATCATTCGCACCCCTATTTGGCACCAACCACAAATTTAATGGATGGATGGATTATTTCTATGTTGGCAATCACGGTAATTCTGTCGGTTTAACCGATATTAACGTAACTTTAGCTTATAAAAAAGACAAATTCTCTGCTAAATTAATACCTCATTTTTTCTCAGCTGCAGCTGATGTTTATGACGGTACAACTCTAATGGATAGTAATTTAGGAACAGAAATAGATTTTGTTTTAGGTTACAAAGTAGCCAAAGATATTATGTTTAATGCAGGTTACTCTAATATGTCTGCTACAAATAGTATGGAAGTTCTTAAAGGCGGCGACAAAGACGAAAACAACAGTTGGGCGTGGATTATGTTTACCTTTAAACCAAAATTATTTTCATCAGTTAAAAAATAAAGGTTTACATTTTTAAACGTATTCGCCGATGTTAATATTTGTAGACTTAACAATAACTCATACATTTGTTAAATACACATTTTAACGCCAGCATTTTTATTAAATTTTTACAACATGAATACAACTCCTTATTATCATAAAATTGACAAAGAAATTGACGTTTTTGAACACACTTTTAAGAACAAAATTCCCTTTCTATTAAAAGGGCCAACGGGTACAGGTAAATCGCGTTTTATTGAATTTATGGCACATAAACTCGGTAAAAAATTGATAACCATTGCTTGTCACGAAGAAACTTCTGCCACAGATTTAATAGGGCGTTATATTATTAGAGGTACCGAAGCTATTTGGATTGATGGCCCCCTAACAAAATCCGTTAAAGAAGGGGCTATTATTTATCTTGATGAAATTGCCGAAGCTCGCCCCGATGTTATAGTTGCCATTCACTCTTTAACAGATCATAGGCGCGAATTATATATTGATAAATTGGGCGAAACGGTAAAAGCACATACAGATTTTATGTTGGTAGCCTCGTTTAATCCCGGTTATCAAAAAGGATTTAAAGAGTTAAAACCCTCTACCAAACAACGCTTTGTAGCGCTATCATTTGGTTATCCCAATGAGAAAATTGAAACAGAAATATTGGTAAACGAAACTGATATTGATAAAGCGACTGCTAAAAAGCTCGTCAATATTGGTAATAAAATTCGCAATTTAACAGAGTTGGGCTTAACAGAAACCGCCTCTACCCGATTGTTAGTAGATGCCGCCAAACTTATACATAGTGGATTACCCAAAAGATTATCAGTTCACGTTGCTATTGTAGAGCCTTTAACAGACGATTTAGACATTGTAGAAGCTTTACGCGATTTATGCGATTTGATGATTTAATTTTATTGAAGAATTGTTGAACTGAAGAATTGTTAGATTGAACATTAAAAACTTTAATTATGTATCAATATTATTTTGAAAAATTAGATGTTTGGAAGTTAAGTATTGACTTAAGCCTTAAAATATACAAGCTGACAGAAGCTTTTCCTAGTGATGAAAGGTTTGGGTTAACATCACAACTTAGGAGAGCTATTACTTCTGTACCCACAAATCTAACAGAAGGTTTAAGCAGAGATTCTTTTAAAGACCAAGCTAGATTTACTACCATAGCTTATGGAAGTTTAATGGAAGTTCTTAATTTATTAATCATTTCATATAAGCTGAACTATTTTGAAGAAAAGACCTATCTTGAATTAAGAACAATTATCAACGAAGTGTCTAACAAAATAAACGCTTTAAAGAAAAGTCAACTAAAAAGAATCTAAACAGTTTATCAATTTCACAATTCAACAGCTTTACAACTAAACAATGGCCTTAGACGAATATATTTACGGAAAAATTGCGCATTACTTTAAAAGGCGTAAACAAACGGCTGTTGAAACGGCAGTTAACACCGTAAAACTAAATGATATTAAACCCCGTCTTAGTATTTTTGCACGTGCCATAACGGGTAAACCCATAGCCATTTATGACGCTGAGCGCGAAGGCGGTTATAAAAACAACAATTTCTTTTTACCAATTTTATATTCTGAGTTAGCATCATATGAACAAAACTTATCCTTTTATTTGTACCGCATTTTGTACTTATCTATTCAGAAAAATTTAGACAGTAATTGGCAGGATAACTTAGAGCATCCTCTTGATCTTTCGCGTCAAAAAGCGCTGGAAGCTTCTCCAACTATTTTAAAACAGCTTTTTAAAGAGTTTCCAATCAGTAAACACATCTATAACGATTTAAAAAATTATTATGACGCTCAAGCTTCAGATAAAAAGCCTGCTGATTACACCTTTCTTCACGGAAAATGGATGCGTAATGAACCCGAAGATACATCAGATAATAAACTCAAAAATTTTAACCAGAAAGCCAAAAAAGCAGTACAAGACGAAATTAAAACCATATTAAAAGCCAATTCGGTTGAAGAAATTATAACACTTCAAGTAGATAAAAAACAGCAAGAAGATTATGTAATGACACATAATTTTGAAAAAGTAGATACCGCCGAAGAACACGAAGGCGGTTGGCGCGATTTTGATGGCGATGACGATTTAGAAAAGCACAGCAAAGCCCTTGAAGAACTCAATATGAAGTACACTGTCCGTGTTGACGACTCAGTACACTCGGTTTATCAAGCCGATTTTGCCGAAAATATTACGGTTTCAGAAAGTGCCGATATTAAGACAGACGCTTATTTTATACCCTATGACGAGTGGGATTATTCTAAACGTACTTACAAAGAAAATTTCTGTAAAGTATATCCTAAAATAATTACCGAAACAGACGTGGCTTATTACAAAAATACCTTGTCTAAAAATGCGTCAACTTTAATGGGTTTGCGTAAAATGCTCACCACGGTAAACAATAAGTACAGGCAACAACGCCGTCAAAATCAAGGTGAAGAATTTGACATTGATGCCCTAACCGATTTATTTATAGATGCGCATACAGGCCATACACCTTCAGAAAATATTTATCTATCAAAACGTAAAAAAGAAAAAGACCTCTCTATTCTTATGCTGTTAGACGTCAGTTTATCGAGTGATTCTTATGCCGCCAACAACCGTGTTATTGATGTAGAAAAACAAGTTTCTATTTTGTTTGGCGAAATTTTAGAAGAGTTCAATGTCGATTTTTCTATCAACTGTTTCTTTTCTAAAACCCGCAATTACAGCACCTATTTAAACCTTAAACACTTTGATGACGATTGGCAAAAAGCAAAATATAAAATCGGTGCCGTAGAACCCGAAGGTTATACCAGAATTGGGGCAGCTATTCGACATTCGGGCGCCTTATTGGCTAAACGCGATACCAAAAACAAATGGCTTATTTTAATATCAGACGGCAAACCAAATGACTACGATAAATACGAAGGTAAATACGGCATAAACGATGTTAAACAAGCCCTTAGAGAATTAAACGAACAACATATAAATTCGTATGCACTCGCTATAGAAGCACAAGCCAAATATTATTTACCACAAATGTTTGGACAAAATCACTATCAAATTTTAACTACGCCTGTAGAATTACTACAATCTTTGGTAAAACTGTACGAAAAAATAAAACATCAAAGTTAATATGACAACAAGCAAAATAGATTACAAAAACATTTATTACCCACCCGGCGGCATATTGCTTTGGATACTTATTTTTTTAGAGCTTATTACTTTTGGGGCAACACTTATTGTTTTAACAATTTCAAGTAAAGACAACCCCGAATTGTTTCATCAGTCGAGTGCACATCTCAACAAAACTTTTGGCGCTATAAATACCATTTTTTTATTGACAAGTGGCTTTTTTATGGCTACAGCAGTTCAGCAATTTAAAGTAAAAAACTTCACAAAGTCCAATTTTTATTTAAAGTTAACTATGCTAGGTGGTGTTTTATTTTTAATCTTAAAATCGATTGAATACCAAGAAAAAATAGCACACGGCTTTGTATTAGGATACGATACTTTTTTTAACTTTTATTGGTTGTTAACAGGCTTTCATGTAATTCATGTTATGGTAGGTTTGGTCATTTTGCTTTTTATGCAAAGAACGCTCAAGAAAAAAACAGCTGTTTTAGAAGATGTAGAAGCCAGTGCCGCTTTTTGGCATATGTGCGATTTAATTTGGTTGTTGCTATTCCCCACACTTTATTTAATCTTTTAAACGATGAAAAAAATTACTGTTTATACACTTATAGCCCTTATTTTGCTAACTATTTCTACGGCGCTTATTTCTAATACCCATCAGTTAAAATTGGCCGCTTTATTTATTTTAGTTTTATCGGGTATTAAGTTTTTATTAGTGGCTTTTAACTTTATGGAACTCAAAAAAGCTCATGCTCTTTGGAAAATTGCACTTATTAGTTTTTTAATTCTCTTTGTTGGAATTGCGAGTTTATTGGTTTACTAATTTTCTGCTCAAATAATTTAATTACTTCCCAAAAATGTATATTTGCTAAAACGATATGTATTATATGTAATTATCATAGGTTATTTCAATAGCTTTAGACAATAGACTACTTATAAACATCAGTAAAAGCATCTTAAATGAATTCAAAAAACACACTTAAAATTGGTCTGGCACAAATAGCCCCTGTTTGGTTAAACAAAGAAAAAACTATAGACAAAATAAAATCTTTTATTACCAAAGCCGGAAATGAAAACTGCGAACTCGTTGTTTTTGGAGAAGCCCTGTTGCCGGGGTATCCTTTTTGGCTGTCTTTAACTAATGGCGCCGATTTTAATTCGGCTGTTCAAAAAGAAATTCACGCCCATTACATTAGAAATGCTGTTCAAATTGAAGCCGGTGACTTAGATGACATATGCTTTTTGGCAAAAAAACACAAGACAGCTGTTTATTTAGGCACAATAGAAAGAGCCAAAAACCGTGGTGGTCATAGCCTTTATTGTTCTTTAGTTTATATCAATGCAAATGGCGTTATCAAATCTATTCACAGAAAACTACAACCCACTTACGAAGAACGCTTGACTTGGGCCTCCGGAGATGGTAACGGTTTGCAAGTTCACAACTTAAAAAACTTTTGTGTAGGTGGCTTAAATTGTTGGGAAAATTGGATGCCCTTATCTAGAACGGCTCTTTACGGCATGGGCGAAAATCTTCATATTGCCGTATGGCCGGGCGCTGAACGCAACACTATAGACATTACCAAATTTATTGCTAAAGAATCACGTTCATTTGTGATATCTGTCTCCGGTTTGATGCGATTAGAAGACTTTCCCAAAAACACACCTCATCTAGAAAAAATTCTAAAAAAAGCCCCTAAATATATGGCCAATGGCGGCTCTTGTATAGCCGGTCCGGATGGCGAATGGATTGTAGCACCCATTGTAGAAAAAGAAGGTTTATTTACAAGTACCATAGATTTTAATAGGGTGTTAGAAGAACGTCAAAACTTTGACCCGGTTGGGCATTATTCACGTCCGGATGTAACAAAATTAATTGTTAACAGAGAAAGGCAATCTGTTGTAAACATCATTGGCGATTCTAAGGCTGATAAATAAAACACAAATGGCAAACAAGAAAGCGTTTATTCCCGCTTTAGGATACAACTGACTGACAGCCTGCTACGATTTGGCTATTAAATTAACAATGCCAAAAAAAAGTTTAGAAAAAAACTTATTGAATTAGCCAAAATGTTTTACATGGGCTATAAAATAAGAACGTCTTCACGAGCCTTAGTAAAGCTAAGGTGTGGTGATCTCTTGTTGCAAAAACTTACTTAAAATATTAAGGAGGAAATGGTTATATTTGTTGGAATTTAACTAGTTAGGGCACATTAGAACTGAATGAAAAATCAAATTGCATACATTGATGAATTTGGAAACAACGGACTTGACTTTGAAAAAGAAGGAGTAAGTAGTACATTCATTGTAACAGCAATAATAATTTCAGAGGAAAACCTTCAAAATATCGAAAGTAAACTAGAAAAAATTCGAAAAATAAATTTTCAGACTGGAGAAATAAAATCATCTAACGTTGGAACAAATGATACTCGAAGATTAAAAATTGTATCTGAACTTAATGCTTTAGATTATCACATATTTTCAATTGTAATTGACAAAACCAAACTTAAAAGCGAAGGATTTCAATATAAAGGCTCATTCTATAAATTTCTTCATTCACTTGTTGACAGAGAGTTATTTAAAACATTTCCAAACTTACTTGTGGTTGCCGATGAACACGGTGGAAAGGAATTTATGGAAAGTTTCATCAAGTATATGCGAAAAAGACATATTCCTAGTTTATTTCAACAATCAGAATTTCGACTTTCAAATAGTAAGTCTGAGTTAATGGTTCAAATGGCTGATTTCGTAACGGGAACAATAGCAAGATGTTATGACCCAAAAAAGTTAAGCCCAAGAAGAAATGAGCTATTGACAGCTTTAAAACAAAAAGTAATTGAAATAAGAATTTGGCCACCTGACTACAAACCAATGGCTTATGACCCTGGAAAAGATTTTGCGAATTATGACCCTACTATTTCTAGTTTAGGTTTGAATTTAGCGAGTCAGTTTCTAGACAAATTTGGCGAATCGGATATCCCATTTGTAATTGACCAATGCACTTGTTTAAGGTACTTATTATTTCATTTTAGAAATATAAATCCAGAAACTTATGTGACTACATTTGAACTTATAAACCAAATTGAGCAATTAAAACCCAACAAAATTTCAATGCATTATTTTAGAAGTAAAATAATTGCCAAATTAAGAGATAATGGAGTCATTTTAGCAAGTTCAAATAAGGGTTATAAATTACCAAGCTCAAGTATGGATTTGTACGACTTTGTTAATCATAGTAATTCATACATACAACCAATGATTGACCGACTTTTGAAATGTAGGAATCAGATTAAATTGGCGACTAAAAATGAACTTGACATATTCAATCACGAAGAATTTAAGTATTTGAAAATTTTAAAAAATAACGTGCCCTAACAAAGAACTGAGTTGAAAAATAAATCTTTTTTGGTTTAATTTAGAAACAAAATACCCGCTCAAATTATCTACATATTTTACCAAACAAATTTTTACCTTTGCGGCAAACACTACTAAAAGGTATGGCGCAACAAAATCGTTATAATTTAAGAGGGGTTTCGGCTTCAAAAGAAGATGTCCATAAGGCTATAAAAAACATAGACAAAGGTCTTTTCCCAAAGGCCTTTTGTAAAATTGTACCCGATTACCTCACCAACGACGATGATTATTGTGTGATTATGCACGCCGATGGCGCCGGCACAAAATCGGCTTTAGCCTATATGTATTGGAAAGAAACAGGCGATTTTTCGGTATGGAAAGGTATTGCCCAAGATGCCCTTATTATGAACATAGACGACCTACTTTGCGTAGGAGCTACCGATAATATTTTACTATCATCAACTATTGGACGCAATAAAAATTTGATTCCGGGTGACGTTATTTCCGCCATCATAAATGGTACAGAAGAACTGTTAGAAAATCTTAAAAAACACGGTGTTAACATTCATTCTACAGGTGGCGAAACCGCCGATGTGGGCGATTTAGTACGCACCATTATAGTCGATTCTACCGTAACAGCACGTCTCAAACGCAGTGATGTGATTGACAATGCCAATATAAAAGCGGGCGATGTTATAGTTGGTTTAGAATCCTTTGGCCAAGCCACTTACGAAACCGAATATAACGGCGGTATGGGAAGCAATGGACTCACCTCTGCACGTCATGATGTATTTGCAAAGTATTTAGCTACAAAATATCCCGAAAGTTTTGATGCTGCTGTGCCAGATGATTTGGTTTATTCTGGCAACACAGCTTTGACAGATACCGTAAAAGACAGTCCGATTGATGCCGGTAAATTAGTGCTTTCGCCAACGCGGACTTATGCGCCTATCATAAAAAAAATGCTAGATACGCATCGTAAAGACATCCATGGTATGGTACATTGTAGCGGTGGTGCGCAGACAAAAATTTTACATTTTATTGACAATCTTCATATTATAAAAGACAATTTATTCGATTTGCCACCACTATTCAAACTCATTCAAGAGCAAAGTGGCACAGATTGGCAAGAAATGTATCAAGTGTTTAATATGGGACACCGCATGGAATTGTACGTGCCCGAAAACATTGCTCAAGACTTAATTGCCATTTCAAAATCTTTTAATGTCAATGCCCAAATTGTGGGACGTGTTGAAACGTCATCTACCAAAAAATTGACAATTAAAAGTGTGTTTGGCACATTTAAATATTCTTAACTCAAATAGATAATGTAGTCAGGGTTTCACTTTGAGTGAAGCCCTGACTTTACAGTATTGATACGATGACTTCGGAGTCATCGTATCAATA
>JASFYX010000042.1:0-5002 GCA_045046885.1 Flavobacteriaceae bacterium | reverse complement strand
AGAGGCTTTAAAGCCTCTTTTTTTATGTCAATTTTTTTAAGATTATTTCTTTTAAAGACTTTTTATCAAGCCCTATTTTGCTGTGGAGTTCCTTTATTTTACCGTGTGTAACAAATTCATCGGGAATACCCAAACAAGTAATTTTAGGAGTATCAAACTTTTGTTCGTTAGCAAACACTAGTACAGCAGAACCAAACCCTCCTTTTAAAACACCATCCTCAATAGTGATGATATTTTTAAATGATTTAAATATTTCCATCAATAAAATTTTGTCTAATGGTTTTACAAAACGCATATCGTAATGAGCCACTTTTTGCTGGATATTGAGATTTAAATCCGATAAGGATTTTATAACTTCTAAGCCAATTGTACCTATGCTTAAAATAGCTAAATCTGTTCCTTCTTTAATACAAATTCCTTTGCCTATAGTTATTTCTTTAAAAGGTAATTGCCAATTTTTAACTGTACTGTGGCCACGTGGATAACGTATGGCTAAAGGTTGATTTAGGTTTCCTAATTGCGCCGTATATAACATATTGCGCAAGTCTATAGCGTTTAAAGGGGCAAAAATTATAAAATCAGGAATCAAGTTTAAATAAGCTAAATCAAACACACCATGATGTGTTGGTCCGTCTTCGCCTACAATGCCCGCACGGTCTATACAGAAAATAACGGGTAATTTTTGCAAGGCCACATCGTGTATTATCTGGTCATAGGCGCGTTGTAAAAAAGTTGAATAAATAGCACAAAAAACGGTTAAGCCTTGTGTAGCCATACCGGCCGATAAAGTAACCGCATGTTGTTCGGCAATACCCACATCAAAAGCCCTTTCGGGGATTTCATCTAGTAAATATTTTAATGATGTTCCGGTAGGCATAGCGGCTGTTACACCTACAATTTTTTTATTTTTTTTAGCTAATTCTAAAAGTGTAAGACCAAAAACATCTTGGTATTTTGCCGCTAAATTAGCTTGAGAATCTTTGAGTTGTTCGCCTGTTTGGGAGTCAAATTTACCCGGTGCATGATAGGTCGTCTGATTTTGTTCGGCCTTTTTTAAACCCTTGCCTTTTGTAGTTATTACGTGTAAAAATTTAGGCCCTTTCACCTTTTTTAAACGCTCTAATTCGTTTATAAGCGCATTTAAATCGTGTCCGTCAATGGGGCCTGAATAATCAAAGTTTAGCGCCTCAATAATATTGTGCTTTCTAACGCGTTTATCAGTTTTAATATTTGTTAAATAATTTTTTAAGGCCCCCACACTTGGGTCAATCCCCATAGTGTTATCGTTTAAAATAATTAACAAATTCACGTTGGTAACCCCCGCATGATTCAGCCCTTCAAAAGCCATCCCGCTTGCAATACTAGCATCGCCAATTACAGCAATATGTTGTTTTTCTGTATCGCCTTTAAGTGATGAAGCAATGGCCATACCCAAAGCAGCCGATATGGAAGTTGAAGCATGACCTACACCAAAAGTGTCAAATATACTTTCACTTATTTTTGGAAAACCACTCAAGCCTCCCATCTGCCTATTTGTATTAAAAACAGCGCGGCGCCCTGTTAAAATTTTGTGCCCGTAGGCTTGATGTCCTACATCCCAAACCAATAAATCGTCGGGTGTATTAAACACATAATGTAGGGCGATTGTTAACTCAACTACGCCCAAACTAGCCCCCAAATGACCTTCTTTTACAGCGACAATATCAATAATAAATTGACGTAATTCTTTGGCCAATTGCGGTAGTTTTTCCTTCGGAATTATCCTTAAATCAGCAGGGGTATTAATTTGATTGAGTAAAGCCATTTTCATCGATGTAAAAGTACAATAATTATCATTTTAAAAAGACCAAAACAGTTTTTACCCTATCTTTGTTATATGATAAAACCTTTTGATGATACCTATTTTATGAAGTGTGCTTTACGCGAGGCACAAGCAGCTTTTGATAAAAATGAAGTCCCAGTAGGAGCCGTCATAACTTGTAATAATACCATAATTGCACGTGCGCATAATCTTACGCAAACTTTAACAGATGTAACGGCTCATGCCGAAATGCAAGTATTTACGGCTGCTTCGAATTATTTAGGAAGTAAGTATTTACAAAAATGTACACTTTATGTTACGTTAGAACCTTGTTGTATGTGTGCCGGGGCTAGTTTTTGGGCGCAAATAGGTAAAATAGTTTATGGCGCATCTGATGAAAAAAGAGGTTTTTTAAAAAACAATGTGCCTATTCATCCTAAAACAAAAGTTGTAAAAGGTGTTTTAGAAACGGAATGCAGTGAGATAATACTTCGGTTTTTTGAACTTCAACGCAAGCTTAAATAAACGTTTTACTTTTTTGGATGATAATATTTGTCTCATCGAGCGCAGTCGAGATGTTTGATCTACCAATACGATATAATTCTCGACTGCGCTCGAATAGACGGGTGTCATTTTTTTCTAGGATCGTCTTTTGGAAATAAATATTCAGATAATTTTTTATCTTTATAACGCACGTAAAGAAAAAGCGGTAGAATGATAAATGTCATTATAGAAACGGCACTTCCTAAAATAAGCGCCCCTCTATTTGGCATTGTATTTTGGGTATAAAACCCCCAAATAAATAATAGAACATCTCCTAAAAAAATAAGTTTTAAAAAGGTTTTCATTTATTTTTTAATTTTAAGAAAGGCTAAACTACAAAAAGTTTTATCTTTAAGGTGTTAAAAAGATACACTTTATGTTAGCTAAACTTAAAAACATGTCTGTAGAAAAAAGACTGAAGTTTATTAAAATAGTGACATCTTTTTTTATGCTTTTTGGCCTTTTGCTCTCTTTTAGGTTATGGACGGGACATCATTCTTTTCCTACAATTAAGGTTTTTAACAATTTGCCGCAAATACCACAGACAGCTTCACTGTTTATGACGATAGCTTTAATAGGCGTTCTTTTAGCATCGTTATTATGGCAAAAAAAAATATTTTATTACGGTATTTTGGGTTTGACCTTTTTGTTGTTAATAGAAGATTATATGCGCTGGCAACCTTGGGTTTATATGTATATTTTGTTTTTTTTAGCCTTCTTGTTTGATAAAAAAAACAGGCATAATAAAGGGCTACTCATATTACAAATAATTTTGGCAGGCTCTTATTTTTGGGCCGGGGCTCTTAAATTAAATCCTTATTTCCCCAATGTTTTCTCATATAAAATAGCTTTAAAAATTGTTAGTTTAATAGGGATAGAAAACAATGCGGTAGTGTATAAATTGAGCTATTTGGGCTATTTGGTACCACTGATAGAAATAGCTGTGGGGATAGGATTGTTTACAAAACGTTATCGCAATACAGCCATTGTTTTAGCTTCACTTACCCATATTTTTATTTTAATGTACCTCAGTCCTATGGGCATTAATTACAATGGTGTTGTGATTCCTTGGAATGTGGCCATGCTTATTTCTGTGTGGTTTTTATTTTATAAATCACCCAACAATTATACGGCTAGTAGTATTAAAAAAGATTTTTCTGTTTATTTAATGGCTATTTTGGTTTGGATTATGCCCGCTTTTAACATTATTGGTTTGTGGCATAATTATGCTTCGTTTAAACTATACACAGGTAACGATACCTATATTTTTGCCGTGCTTAATAAAGCCGATTTAGATACAGCACAACCCAATTTAAAACCCTATGTTTTTAATTTGTATCCCAAAGTATTTAAAGAACTCGGTGTTATAAAAGATCAACGTGTTATAAGTTTTTATCATTGGACAATAGCCGAACTCAATATTCCGTTTAATCTAAATAAAACAACTATTAAACAAACAATAAAGTACATGCACCGTTTTGACGATAAGAGGCGGTACCCTATTTCTTTTTTGATTTACAAAAAAGGAAAGTATCAAAAACTAAATGAAAAAGATTATTTATATGAGTAAATTTAAAATATTGCTATTGGTATCTATACTGATGTCTTGCCAAACTAAAACACCTGAAACAAAAATTATGAAACCCAAAAAAATTGTCATCGCACACCGAGGCGCTTCGGGTTATTTGCCCGAACACACTTTGGCTGCCAAAGCTTTGGCTTATGCTATGCATCCCGATTATTTAGAGCAAGATATTGTTTTGAGTAAAGATGATGTGCCTGTTGTAATTCATGATATTTACCTTGACGATGTTACTGATGTAGCTAAGGTTTTTCCGTTGCGTAGAAGAGAAGATGGTAAATATTATGTCATAGATTTCACTTACAATGAACTTTTACAACTTAATGTTACAGAACGATTTGACACTAAAACAGGGCAAGCCGTTTTTAAAGGACGTTTCCCTATAAATAAAAGCCATTTTAAATTGCACAGTTTGCAAGATGAGATTGAAATGATTCAAGGTCTTAATAAAAGTACAGGAAATAACATGGGTATTTATCCCGAAATTAAAGCACCAAAATTTCATCGCGAAAGCGGTAAGGACATTTCTAAAATTGTTTTAAAAGTATTGTCAGATTACGGTTATAAAACCAAAAAAGATAAGTGTATTTTACAGTGTTTTGACACTACCGAATTAAAACGTATTCGCACAGCATTAAAAAGCAATTTGTTTTTGGTGCAGCTAACTGAATTTAAAGAGCAAAACGCTAAGTTGGCAGAATACGCCAAATATGCCGATGGCGTAGGCCCTTATTTTAAACAACTCATTAAAAGTGCCGATTTAAAAACAGGGAAAATAGTATTTAACGATTATGTAAAAAAGGCACACGAATTAGGAATGGTGGTTCACGCTTATACTTTTAGAGCTGACCAACTGGAAGGTTTACCATCGTTTGATTTTTTATTGGATTTAGGTTTTAACAAAGCCCAATTAGATGGTGTTTTTACCGACTTTCCCGATAAAGCTGTGAAATTTTTAGAACAATAAAAAAAAGCTTCTCTAATTTAGAGAAGCTTTTTAAAGTTCAGTTGATTTATTTCAGGGGTGAATGTTTAGTCGTCTGATAAAGTGTAAGTGATAGAAAGTGTTTGCGCTT
>JASFYX010000041.1:0-25135 GCA_045046885.1 Flavobacteriaceae bacterium | reverse complement strand
ATTAATTGACGCAGGTGTACACTTTGGACACATTACGCGTAAATGGGACCCCAATATGGCACCATACATCTACACAGAACGTACTGGTATTCATATTATCGATTTGTATAAAACTGCTGCTAAATTAGAAGAAGCAGCCAGTGCTTTACACAAAATTGCTTCTTCTGGAAGACGTGTGTTATTTGTAGCGACAAAAAAACAAGCTAAAGACATTGTAGCCGATGCTGCTTCTAGTGTTAACATGCCCTATATTACAGAACGTTGGCCAGGTGGCATGCTTACCAACTTTGTAACTATTAGAAAAGCTGTTAAAAAAATGAGTCATATAGATCGTATGAAACTAGATGGTTCTTTTGACGCCCTTTCTAAACGTGAAAAATTACAAATTAACCGTCAACGTCAAAAACTAGAAAAGAATTTAGGTTCTATAGTAGATATGACACGCTTACCAGGTGCTATTTTTGTAGTAGATATAAAACGTGAACATATCGCAATTGCTGAAGCTCAGAAATTAAATATCCCCATTTTTGCAATGGTAGATACCAATTCTGATCCTAGATTAGTAGATTTTGTAATTCCTTCTAACGATGATGCTTCTAAATCTATTAGTAAAGTTTTAAACTATGTTACTGGTGCTATTGTTGAAGGTTTAGCAGAGCGCAAATCTACTAAAGACAAAGCACAAGCAGAAAAAGCAGCCCCAGTTGTAGCAAAAGAAGAAGTTGCTCCTGACAAATCTAAAGTAGAGGCTGCTCCAGTTGTTAAAGAAGTAAAAAAGGAAGAAAAATAATATTTTAAAAATTAGAATAAAATGGCAAAAATAACCGCCGCAGAAGTTAATAAACTGAGAAAATTTACTGGTGCTGGTATGATGGATTGTAAAAATGCTTTAGTAGAAGCAGAAGGCAATTTTGACGAAGCAGTATCAATCTTACGTAAAAAAGGCCAAAAAGTAGCCGATAAAAGAGCTGATCGCGATTCTGCCGAAGGTGCTGTAATTGCAAAAGTTAATGATGATAACACCACTGGTGTTATTATTTCTTTAAACTGCGAAACAGATTTTGTAGCTAAAAATGCCGATTTTGTGGCATTAGCAACAAAATTTGCAACTATCGCTTTAAATTACGATTCTAAAGAGGCTTTTTTTAATGCTGACTTTGGCGGTATGACAGTTGCCGAAAAATTAATTGAACAAACTGGTGTAATAGGCGAAAAACTAGAAATAGCTTCTTTCGAAAAGATTTCTGGCGCTTTTGTTGGCTATTATATTCACACTGGCAACAAAATAGCAGCTATAACAGCTTTATCAGAAAACAAAGAGGGCGCTGATGTAGTTGCAAAAGATGTTTCAATGCAAATTGCTGCTATGGGTGCTTCAACTTTATCATATAAAGATTTTGACCCTGCATTTGTAGCTTCAGAAACCGAGGCGAGAATTGCTGTAATTGAAAAAGAAAATATTGAATTAAGCAGATTAGGTAAAACACTTAAACACGTACCAACTTATATCTCTAGATTACAATTAACTGATGACATTATTGCAAAAGAAGAAGAAAATATAAAAGCTGAACTTAAAGCCGAAGGAAAACCAGAAAAAATCTGGGATAGAATCCTTCCTGGTAAATTAGAAAGATTTATTTCTGACAATACTACTTTAGACCAAGAGCTTTGCCTTCTTGACCAAAATTTTATAAAAAACGAAAAACAAACTGTAGCCAATTATGTCAATTCAAAAGGATTAACTGTAACGGGCTTTAAACGCGTTTCGTTAGCATAATACATCACATACTGTGATTAAAAAAACCTTGTCATTATTTGGCAAGGTTTTTTTATGCCCTTTTCTCAAAGATTTCATATTGATAGTAGCTACTTATTTTAGTATATTTGTAAAACTTTCTTATTAAATCATGCAATACAAAAGAATATTACTAAAATTAAGTGGCGAAGCGCTAATGGGCAATCGACCTTACGGAATAGACCCAGAACGTCTTGCAGAATATGCTAAAGAAATTACAGCCATAGTTGCTAAAGGTATTGAAGTGGCTATTGTAATTGGTGGTGGCAATATATTTAGAGGTATAGCAGGCTCTAGAAAAGGTATGGATCGTGTTCAAGGCGACTATATGGGTATGCTGGCTACCGTTATAAACGGATTAGCTTTACAAGACGCCCTAGAAATAGGAGGTTTAAAAACCCGCCTTTTAACAGCCATCAAAATGGAACAAATAGCCGAGCCTTATATAAAAAGGCGTGCTGTACGTCATTTAGAAAAAGGACGTGTAGTTATTTTTGGTGCTGGTACTGGCAATCCTTATTTTACAACTGATACCGCCGCTGTTTTACGTGCCATAGAAATTAATGCTGATGTTATTTTAAAAGGTACACGTGTAGATGGTGTGTATTCTGAAGATCCAGAAAAAAATAAAGAAGCTGTAAAATTCGATAACATATCTTTTAAAGACGTAATGAGTAAAGGTCTTAACGTAATGGATATGACAGCCTTTACGCTAAGTGAAGAAAATAATTTACCTATAATTATATTTGATATGAATAAACAAGGTAACCTTCAAAAATTGCTTAATGGCGAAAAAATAGGAACCCTAGTTAAAAAATAATAAAATCACAATCTCATGAATGAAGAAGTTCAATTTATTCTAGACTCCGCAAAAGAGCAAATGCAAAATGCAGTTGTCCATCTTAAAAAAGAATTGTTAAATATTAGAGCTGGCAAAGCCTCTCCATCTATGCTTCACAGCGTACAAGTAGATTATTATGGTTCTGCAACACCCCTAAGTCAAGTGTCTAACATCAACACCCCTGACGGAAAAACAATAACAATCCAACCTTGGGAAAAAAGCATGTTACAAGAAATTGAACGTGCTATTATGGCGGCTAATCTGGGTTTTAATCCGATGAACAACGGCGAATCTATTATTATTAGCATCCCCGCTTTAACAGAAGAACGTCGTAGAGAATTGACTAAACAAGCTCATGCCGAAGCAGAAAATGATAAAATTAGTATCCGTAATGCTAGAAAAGAAGCCAATGACGATATTAAAAAATTGCAAAAAGAGGGACTCTCAGAAGATTTGGCAAAAGATGCCGAAGGCGACGTACAAGATTTAACAAATTCTTTCACTAAGCAAATAGACGACATCTTAGAAAATAAAGAAAAAGAAATAATGACCGTTTAAATGTTAAACTTTCTATTAAAATTATATCAAAGCACTCTGTCGAGTGCTTTTTTATTAAGTAAATTTTGTTACTTGCAATTGTATTAAAAAGTATGCTAAAAAATATATTTATTTTATTTGTCCTTTTCGGAATAACTATTAATGCTCAAACACATATTTCGGGTGTAGTTAAAGATGCTAAAACCAAAGAAGTCTTACCTTTTGCGAGCATTGTTTATCAAAACAATAAAGGTCTTCTAGCAGATGCCAATGGTACATTTAATATTAACTCAAAAAAGAAAATAGATACCCTTATTATATCTTATATAGGTTTTAAAACAAAAACAATCTTCCTTAAAAAAAAGAAATACCTCACCGTTTTATTAAGTCCTTCTGTAGAACAATTACAAACAGTTGTTTTAAATGCGCCAGAAAATCCGGCTATAGCACTCATAAAAAAAGTGATAAAATTCAAATTTAAAAACAATTATAAAAAGATATTAAACACTTATAAATATACAAGTTACAACAAGTTATTAATAACGGGGTCTCCCGATTCTATCAATGGTAGTATTGATTCTGTCTATAAAATTAAGGAAGGTAAAAAAATATTTATCCATCTAGATTCGTCTAATTACGAGCTCAAATCACAATTACAAAAACACCACCTCTACCTTACCGAAAAAATATCTGAACATCTTTTTCAGAAAGGGAAACCCGCAAAAGAAAAAGTTTTGGCCGCCCGCATGGCTGGTCTCAAAAATCCATTATACGAAATCCTAGCGCTGGATTTACAAAGTTTCGACTTCTACAATGACAAGTTCGAAGTAGTTGGCAATCGTTATAAAAGTCCAATAAGTAATAATGCTTTAAAACATTATAATTATAAAATTTTAGACACCCTTAACAATAATTATCTCGTGTATTTTAAACCACTTAAGACTGGTGAAAAAGTGGGCTTAGAAGGCGTTTTATATATTGACCCAAAAAGCTATGCTTTAACAAAAGGATTGGCGCAATTAAAAGGGATGATTGCCGTTAAAGCCAATCAAATATTTAAATACCAACCTCTATTTAAACTGTGGTTTCCTACAGAATCTAGTGTAAGAATCAATAAAGGTGACAACGACAAAACCATCGCACTTTTTGGCGGCATTATTGTCAAAAAAGGTAATGAGACTTCTAAAAAGGACAGTATTTTAAGCACTTCTAAAAGTAAAAAGAAACCCGAAGAAGTCATTTATTTTAGCACTATAACTAAAAATTTCGACTTGCAATTAAACACCCCTCTAAAAGTAAGGAATGCCAGTCAGACTGTTGTTTTTACAGATGATGTCTCTACAAGAAGTAATACTTTTTGGCAAAAATACAGAACTGATAGTATTACAAAACGCGGTTTAGAAACCTACCGCATAATTGATAGTATTGGTAAAGCAGAAAAATTTGAACACTATATAGATTTATCGCGTAAAATTTTTAAAGGCTACTATCCTATTAATAATTTCGATTTTAATTTGAGTCAGCTTATCAATTTTAATAACCGAGAAGGATTAAGATTAGGTGGTGGCTTTATATCAAATAGCGATTTTTCTAAAAAATATAAAATAAAAGCCTATTCGGCTTATGGTTTAAAAGACAATACTGTTAAATACCATCTTTCTGCTTACGCCAGATTAGCCAAGCAAAAAAATATTTGGATTGGATTGGGTTATACAGACGATTTAAGTGAAGCGGCCAAACTAGATTTTCTTTTTGAGGACACTTCTTTTTCATTGATAAATCCGCGTAATCTAAACATCGGCCAATTTTTTAATTACAAAATAACGCAAGCTTATTTTAATTTTGATGTGGCTTCAAATTTAGAAAGTCGCATTCAACTGAGTACAGGAGATTATGAAACAAAATTTAATTATCATTTTATATCTCCCACTAAATTTGTGAGTGATTACAAATTAAGTTTAGCAAGTATTGCATTTCAATGGACGCCTTTTTCAAAATATATGAATACACCCATCGGTAAAATACGTGCAAAAAACGGACAACTTAAAATAATAGCACAACTTACACAAAGTTTTGACAATGTATTAGATGGCGACTTTAATTTTACCCAATTTAATTTTAAAATAGGCCATGAAATAAAAGCCCTAAACAAAAGTACCACCAGTTTTTTAATTCAGGGTGGTTTGGTTTTTGGCGATGCCCCTATTTCGCATCTCTACAATGCTTTTCCTAATTATGCACTTAAAAATCCTTGGCAAAAACGCATAAATTTATCGGGCACTAATGCTTTTGAAACAATGACTTTTAATGAGTTTATATCAGATAAATATATTTCTTTCCAGATACGTCAATCGTTTAACCGACTTAAAATAAGTAAAAAGTTTAGACCTCAAGTCAATTTGGTATCAAGGTTTGCTATTGGCACCATTGATAATCCGCAATATCAAAAAGGTTTTACCTTTAAAAATATGGAAAAAGGCTATTTTGAATCAGGTTTAGAACTCAATAAATTTTTACTAAAAGGATTTGGGTTTAGCTTTTTCTATCGCTATGGTGCTTATCACAACCCAAAATTTGAAGATAATTTAGCTATAAAACTCAACTATCACTTTGGTTTAAATTTCTAGCAATTACAAGCAAGTATTTCATAACTTTGCGCAACTTAAATTTTTATTACTGAATGGGTTTTTGGGGGTTTATATCGCGCGTAATATTAAAAAACAGAATTATTATTCTGATTTTAATAGCCGCAATTTCTTATGGCCTTTTTACACAAATTAAAAATATAAAATTTTCGCACACAGAGGCCAACATGTTACCTTCTGACCATCCTGCTTCTATAATTTACGACGGTTTTTTAAAAATTTTTGGCGAAGAAGGCAACCTTATTATTTTAGCCGTAAAAGATTCTACCTTTTTTACACCCACTAAATTTAACAATTGGAATGCCCTTTCAAAAAAACTAGATTCTTTTAAAGAAGTTGATTTTACTTTTTCTTTAGGCGATATTAAAAAGCTTAAAAAAGATGTTGTTCATAAACGTTTTGTTGTAGAGCCCCTTTACGATTCTATACCACAAACAAAAGAAGCTGTAGATAAAATAACTAAAGATCTTTTTCAAGATTTGCCTTTTTTTGATAATTTTTTGTACAACAAGAAAACCAAATCTATTAGAACATTAGTTTATCTTAAAAAGGACATTGTCAACACTAAATCTCGTATAGATTTTATACTAAAACAACTCAATCCCATCATTGCTCAATTCGAAAAAGACAATAATTTAACTGTACACGTATCGGGTATGCCTTACATACGTACTATGAATGCCAAAAGCATAAAAGACGAGATTGGTACTTTTGTCGGTTTGGCTTTTGGCGTAACAGCCCTTATTTTCTTTTTATTCTTTAGGTCTTTTCGCACCACTTTTATTGCCATGTTTACAGTTGCCGTTGGTGTTTTATGGGCTTTTGGTATAATTGGGGCTTTTCAATACGAAGTGACAGTTTTAACAGCTTTAATTCCACCTCTGATAATTGTCATTGGGGTTCCTAATGCTATTTTTCTGATTAATAGATACCAGAATGAAATTAAAAATCACGGGAATCAAGCTAAATCTTTGCAACGCGTTATTTCAAAAATTGGGAATGCCACATTAATGACCAACATTACAACAGCCTCTGGTTTTGCCACTTTTATCTTTACTAAAAGTCAGATACTAAAAGAGTTTGGTATTATTGCTTCCGTTAACATAATGTCAATTTTCTTACTGTCATTATTACTTATTCCTATTATTTACAGTTTTATGCCTATCCCAAAAGACAAGCATTTAAAGCATCTTGAAAAAAAGTGGATAGAAAAAATTGTGAAGTCTTTAGAAAATATAGTTCGTTATCACAGATTTGCCGTTTATGCCACCACAGTGGTAGTTATTATGGTGAGTATGATTGGCATTTATATGATTCACGTTTCTGGTAGTCTTATAGACGATATGCCAAAAGACAAACCTTTTTATAAAGATATTGTCTTTTTCGAAAACGAATTTGGTGGTATTATGCCTTTAGAAATAATGATAGATACCAAAAAGAAAAAAGGAGTTACCAGTTTGTCCACGCTTAAGCGGATGGAAAAATTAGACGAAACAATTGACGAAATTCCACAACTTTCTAAATCTATTTCTATTTTAAACTTGGTAAAATATTCTAAACAAGCTTTCTATAATGGCAATCCTAAATATTATAAACTGCCCACATCACAAGAAAAGAATTTTATTTTAAGCTATACTAAAAACTCAAATACCAACTCAGATTTACTTAAAAACTTTGTCGATTCCACAGGACGTTATGCCCGTATGACCACTTTTATGAAAGACATTGGCACCAATAAAATGAATCGCATTGAAGAGCGTCTTGAGCAACGTGTACACAAAGTTTTTCCTAAAAACAAATACGACGTTACCTTTACTGGTAAGGCTCTGCTGTTTTTAAAAGGCACAAAATACCTCACTAAAAATTTAATTATTTCGTTGAGTTTGGCCATCTTTTTAATTGCGGTTTTTATGGCGTCTATTTTCCGATCTTTTAGAATGATTTTAATTTCAATCATTCCCAATATGCTACCACTATTAATTACGGCAGGTATTATGGGTTATATTGGCGTGCCTATAAAACCCTCAACTATACTGGTGTTTAGTATTGCTTTTGGTATTTCGGTAGATGACACTATTCACTTTTTGGTAAAATACCGACAAGAATTGCAAGTCAATAATTGGAAAATTAAAAAATCAGTTTACAAAGCCTTGCGCGAAACGGGTGTGAGCATGTTCTATACGTCAATAGTCCTATTTTTCGGCTTTTTAGTTTTTACAGCTTCTAGTTTTGGCGGCACTATCGCCCTTGGCGGATTGGTGTCCATCACTTTGTTATTCGCTATGGTATCTAACCTTGTTTTATTACCCTCATTATTACTATCTTTAGAGCAAAATATAGCAAACAAAGCGGTTTTAAAAGAACCCACAATAGATTTATCAACCGAAGACAATAAATAATATTTTATGAAAGGCATCATACTAGCAGGCGGCAGCGGTACACGTTTACACCCTATTACATTAGGCATTAGTAAACAGCTTATGCCTATTTATGATAAACCAATGGTTTATTATCCATTGTCAATTTTACTTTTAGCGGGGATTAAAGAAATACTTATCATTTCTACACCACACGATTTACCATTATTCGAACGCCTTTTAGGCGATGGCACTCGTATTGGATGTCAATTCAGTTACAAAGTTCAAGAAGAGCCTAATGGTCTAGCTCAGGCTTTTGTTTTGGGTGCCGATTTTATTCAAAATGACAAAGTTGCTTTGGTTTTAGGCGATAATATTTTTTACGGTACAGGTTTTGAAAATATTTTAATAAGCGCTACAAATCCTGAAGGCGGCATTGTGTTTGCCTATCACGTAAACGACCCACAACGCTATGGTGTGGTAGAATTTGATGACGCTAACAAAGTAATTTCTATTGAAGAAAAACCCAAAAAACCTAAATCTAATTTTGCAGTACCTGGTATTTATTTTTACGACAATGACGTGGTAGCCATTGCTAAAAATCTTAAGCCCAGTACACGTGGCGAATACGAAATTACGGATATCAACAAATATTATTTAGAAAAAGGCAAATTAGAAGTCCGTACTTTAACCCGAGGCACAGCTTGGCTAGATACAGGGACTTTTGAATCTTTAAATCAAGCCTCACAATTTGTACAAATTATAGAAGAGCGCCAAGGTTTAAAAATTGGCTGTATAGAAGAAATAGCTTACAAAAAAGGTTTTATAAATGCTACACAACTAAAAGCTATTGCACAACCTTTGCTTAAAAGTGGATATGGGCAATATTTAATGGGGCTTTTATAACAAGATTGACAATCTTAGTAATTTATAGACCTAATCATTCCCCTTAAATTATGGCGATAAAATGAGTTTAAATATTAAACTTAAATTCTCTTTCATTTTAAATTAAATCTTACCTTTATACTATATAATGCTTTATGGCATAAAACTTGTACAAAGCCTTTATATTTTAACCTTTTAGTCAACCCATTACAGGAATATTCCGTATTTATTATTGTATTATTTCTTTTTAAAAAATTAACCCCAATGAAAAAAAACTTTACACTCATTTTATTTTGTCTATTAACAATTTTAACCTACTCACAAAAAACAAAACCAAAAATATTAAACAATGAATTGCGCATCAATTTACTTTATACTGCACTTGGATTACCTGAGTTTGCCTATGAAAAAATACTAGATGACGAATCATCTATAGGTGTTTCGATGGCATTATCTGTCGACACAAGTACCAGTCTAAACTATCTTATAATCCCAAATTATAGACATTATTTTGGTAAAAAAAGAGCAGCAGGGTTTTTTATGGAAGTCAATGCTGCTATTTTTTCTGAAGATACTTATTTTATTAGGCAAACCAGAACTGGATTCGGAATGGGTATGGCACTAGGTGGTAAATTTGTGACTGCTAAAAACTGGACTGCCAACCTTACCATTGGTCTTGGTAAAAATTTTATTAACAATCAATTAATAGACGAAGGCTATCCTAGGTTAGAAATATCAATAGGCAAACGTTTCTAAAATAAAGACTAAATGAAAAAAAATATACCTTTTATTTTTCTGTGTTTTTTTACAAATTTCTTGTTCTCGCAAGAAAATAAAACAACCTTACCAACACACGAATTGCGTTTAAACCTGCTTTATGCGGCCGTTGGATTACCCGAAATTAGTTATGAAAAAATTATAAATAACGAGTCGTCTTATGGCGTTTCGTTTGCCTTTTCGTTAGACTCTTATATCGATTTAAATTATATCATTCTACCGTATTACAGGCATTATTTTAGCAAAAAAAGAGCCGCCGGTTTTTTTATGGAAGCCAATGCTTCGTTAGGTAGTTTTAAAGGCTCTTTTTATGGATACCTTAGCGACGACGGAAGATATTACGGAAGTGATGTCGGCAACAGAACTGGAGCCGGATTGGGTTTTTCAATCGGACAAAAATTTATTACAAAACAAAATTGGACAGCTAACATAACTTTAGGCGTTTCAAGAAATATAGTAAACAACATATTTATTGACGGAAGTTATCCCCGAATCGAGATTGCGCTTGGCAAACGCTTTTAAACATTCTATCACCGTTTATCAATCTAAGTTCAAATAAATTACTTCATTTTTATTTGGTTTGGTATCTTTGCAGTCATTAAATTGATGACGATGATAAAAACCAGTGTAGCAAGCTTATTAAAAGGCACGAATTTACAACAAACTGTAAGCATAAACGGATGGGTACGCACCTTTAGAAGCAATAGATTTATTGCTTTAAATGACGGTTCTACTATTAATAATATTCAGTGTGTTTTAGATTTAGATAATTTTGATGAAGCCACTGTAAAACGCGTTACAACAGGAGCTGCTATTAGTGTTACCGGTACTTTGGTAGAAAGCTTAGGTAAAGGACAAAAATATGAAATTCAAGCTTCAGAATTAGCCATTTTAGGCGATAGCAATCCCGAAGCTTATCCCATTCAACCAAAAAAACACAGCCTCGAATTTTTACGCGAGAATGCCCATTTACGTATTCGTACCAACACATTTAGTGCGGTGATGCGTGTGCGTTCTGCCTTGTCTTTTGCGGTGCATCAATATTTCACAAAAAACGGTTTTTATTATTTTAATGCCCCCATTATTACGGGTTCTGATGCCGAAGGTGCTGGCGAAATGTTTCGCGTAAGTAATTTAGACGCTAAAAATCCACCGCTTGACGCTGATAAAAATGTAGATTACAGTAAAGATTTTTTTGGTAAACAAACCAACCTAACCGTATCAGGGCAATTGGAAGCCGAAACTTATGCTATGGGCTTGGGTAAAGTCTATACTTTTGGTCCTACTTTTAGAGCCGAAAACTCGAATACCACACGTCATTTAGCAGAATTTTGGATGATAGAACCCGAAATGGCTTTTTATGACCTCGAAGATAATATGGATTTGGCGCAAGATTTTATCCAATACACATTAAAATACGTTTTAGAAAATTGTAAAGACGATTTAGCCTTTTTAGACCAACGCCTTCAGCAAGAAGAAAAAAGCAAACCTCAAAACCAACGTAGTGAAATGAGTTTATTAGATAAATTGCGCTTTGTAGTTGACAATAATTTTAAACGTGTCAGTTATACAGAGGCAATTGATATCCTCAGAAATTCAAAACCCAATAAAAAGAAAAAATTTCAATTCCCAATTAACGCATGGGGTGTTGATTTACAAAGCGAACACGAACGCTTTTTGGTAGAAAAACACTTTAAGTGTCCTGTAATTTTATTCGATTATCCGGCCAATATCAAAGCCTTTTATATGCGTTTAAACGATGATGGGAAAACTGTTCGCGCTATGGATGTTTTATTTCCAGGAATTGGCGAAATTGTTGGTGGCTCACAACGTGAAGAACGCCTCGATGTTTTGCAACAAAAAATAAAAGCCTTGGGTATTGACGAAAAAGAATTATGGTGGTATTTAGATTTGCGTAAATTTGGCTCTTGTGTACACAGCGGTTTTGGTTTGGGCTTTGAGCGCTTGGTACAATTCGCTACGGGTATGGGTAATATTAGAGATGTCATTCCCTACCCTAGATTTCCACAAAGTGCCGAATTTTAAAAGATTAATCATTTTTTAAAATCCCTAAAATCAGTCTAAATTTTATGAATCAAAAGTTGTATTTTTACGACTAATAAGTAGGTATTATCTATGCTCAAACAAAGTTTACAACAAAGGTTACTACAAAAATTATCGCCACAACAAATCCAGTTGATGAAGATGATTCAGCTACCTACACAGGCTTTTGAGCAAAAATTAAAACAAGAAATAGAAGAAAACCCGGCTTTAGACACAGGAAAAGAAGCTAATGAAGATGATGAGGCTTTTGCTGATGATTACGAAAACGATAATGACACTATTGAAACTGATATTAATATTGACGAATATCTAAGCGATGACGAGATACCAAGTTACAAATTGCACAGCAATAATTACAGCAGTGACGACGAAGAGAAAAGTATTCCGTATGCCGCAGGTAAATCTTTTAATCAGGTTTTAATTGAACAACTCAACACTTACAGTCTTACCGATACAGACTACCTTATAGCCGAGTTTTTGATTGGCAGCATTGATGAAAGTGGCTACATAAGGCGTCCTATAGAAGATATTGTTGATGATTTAGCATTTTCGCAAAATGTTTTTACCGATATTAAAGCAGTACTAAAAATATTAGATATAATCCATCAATTAGATCCTGCGGGTGTTGGCGCACGCGATTTAAAAGAGTGCTTATTACTTCAGCTCAAGCGTAAGAAAAAGACAAAAGAACGCCTTTTAGCCCAACAAATTTTACAAGATTCTTTTGACCAATTTGTTAAAAAGCATTACAAAAAACTCATTTTAAAATATGAAGTTTCAGAAGATGAATTGCGAGAAGCTATAAGAGAAATAGAAAAATTGAATCCAAAACCAGGAGGCAATTATAGTGGTAATTCTAAAATTGCAGAACAAATTGTCCCTGATTTTACAATTACTATAGAAGAAGGTATTTTAAACATGCAATTAAATGCAAGAAATGCACCAGAATTACATATTTCTAGAGAGTATAACAATTTATTAAAAGGCTATCAAGAATCTAAAAATAAGAGTAAATCGCAAAAAGAAGCTGTGTTTTTTGTCAAACAAAAACTAGATGCTGCCAAGTGGTTTATAGATGCTGTAAAGCAACGTCAGCAAACACTATTACTCACAATGACAGCCATAATGAACTATCAAGAAGCCTACTTTTTAACAGGTGATGAGCGTAAGTTAAGACCCATGATTTTAAAAGACATTGCCGAAAAGGTTAATATGGATGTCTCTACTATATCGCGTGTAGCAAACAGTAAATATGTCAACACACCTTATGGTACCAAATTGATAAAAGAGTTCTTTTCTGAATCCATGAAAAATGATAAAGGCGAGGATGTATCAACTAGAGAAATTAAAAAGATTTTACAAAATTTAATTGCCAAAGAAGATAAAAAGAAACCTGTTACCGACGATAAATTAGCGGTATTACTCAAAAAAGAAGGCTACCCAATAGCCCGTCGAACTGTAGCAAAATATCGTGAACAATTAGGGCTACCTGTAGCGAGATTGCGAAAACAGTTTTAACTTTATGTATAAATTTTCTAAATATATCTCGACAATACTACATCCTATTTTATTACCTACAATTGCTACTTTATTTTTTTTTATAGTCGCGCCTTATGGTTATCCGTTAAGGCAAATATATGTTGTTAGTGGATTTGTATTTTTAAGTTCTTATATTTTTCCTTTATTACTTTTAGTATTATTTAAAAATTTAAAAATAATTAGCAATTTCGAAATTCACAATCTTAAAGAACGCAAAATTCCTGTTCTTAGTTTTTTAATTATTAGCTTGCTTATAGGTAAAATCCTTTTTAATTTACCGCATTTAAAATTATTGAGTATCTTATTCTTAGGTTGTTTTTTAGCTTTGAGTATTATTTACTTGTTATTGCATTTAAATTTTAAAACAAGTTTGCACTTAACTGGTGTTGGTGGTTTTACCGCTTTTATTGTTCTTTTAAGTCTTTATTACAATCTCAATCTGATTTATTTGATTGCTCTTTTACTTTTTTTTAATGGTTTATTGGCTACTGCAAGATTGATTTTAAAGGCGCATACGCCAAAAGAATTAATAATTGGCTTTTTTACTGGAATAGGGAGTGTTAGCCTAATAGCTTATTTAGTGCTATAAAGAGAGGCTACCTAACAGGTAGCCTCTCTTTTTATATATTTCAAAAATTATATGATACTACTACTCCCGTGCGTCACCACCTTTATGAGTAGCATAATTAATTTTAAGTGCATTTACATCTCTAAGCTCAAGCTTTATATCAGATATAATTCCCATACTCGCTTTCTTATCAGCTTTGATAGAAGTCGTCATATAAGGGACTTCTTCTTCTTTTTTAGAAGCGCGTTCAGCTAAAATAAAAGCACCTATATCTTTAACAGAGGCAAACTTATCGTTTAACTGAATCTTATCAGATTTACCGTACTTAGCTCTATATTTTTGTTTGGGTTTCCCCACATAAATATAACTTACTAAACTCTTACGCTCTAACTTTTTCACTTCTGTAGCTGTAGGAACATTCACATCTACTAATTGATCTGTTTCACGCATAACAGTAGTTACCATAAAAAAGAATAACAACATAAACACAATATCGGGTAACGATGCTGTAGATATAGCGGGTAATCCTTTTTTCTTTTTTGTAAATTTAGACATAGTATAAAATTATGATTTAGTAGGTTCTGCCTCTGATATAATTTGAGGATAAATCTCTTTTTTAATAAGCTTTTGATCTTTAACTTTCAATTCGTCATAATTCTTACCAAATTTCTTTTGAGCATATCTATTTCTCAAATCTGTATAAGCTGCAACCAATTCATTTTGAACAGCAATATAGGTTTCATAAGAAGTCCCCCTGTCATTTTGTAAAGAAATAACTGCTTTTTTAGGATTATCGGAAGAATTAGGATCTCTTTTGCCTTCGCAATAAGAACAGTAAATAGAGTTTCCTTTAGGATCTTTACTATCTATAGCAGCGCCGCCATTGTCAATAAAGTCTTCGGCCGCTTGTCTAAGATTACTTATATCCATAACATCGCCCTCTACAAACAGTTTGTTATTTCTGTTTATATTGACTTCAAAAATATTGCGTTCTTTAATTTTTGGTGGTGGTGGCGCATCTTTAGGTGGTTTTTCGGGCAATTTTCTACTAATCCCCGAAGTCACATCCATAGTCGTCGTCACCAAGAAAAAAATCAAAAGTAAGAATGCAATATCGGCCATTGAGCCTGCATTAATTTCTGGTGTTTCTCGTCTTGCCATCTTAGTTATTATTTAGCAAATGATTTCACAAAATCAACAACAAAGAAAAACAAACCGACACCACCTAACAGAATAGAGTACCAAATACCGGTACTTACCCATTTAGATACAGATGCCGAAGCTAATACTTCACCGTTGATACTATTTACAGCACCGCCTGTTGATATTAGATAAGCCACTAATAAAATAGCAGCCATGGCTCCTAATCCTATTAATGATCTTTTTAAAAGTGCTGGGTGTTTAACAAGATTTATAACTGAAAATACTACTGCAGAACCTGCAGATACTACCAATAATAAAAAGGTTAAGTAGCTAAATGGATTTAAAATACTGGCCTGTAAGTCTGCGTTCCCTAGAAGGTCATCACTGTTCATAGTAGTTCTTACCCAAAAGATCAATCCTAATAACATGACAACACCAACAATCATATTTAATATTTTAGTGTTTTTCATAACTGATGCTGTTTTATTTATTTCTAACTAACACATCTATCAAAGAAATAGAGGCATCTTCCATACTGTTTACTATACTATCTATTTTAGAGATAATATAATTATAAAATATTTGTAGAATAATTGCAACAACCAAACCAAATACTGTTGTTAACAAGGCTACTTTAATACCTTTTGCTACCAATGCTGGAGAAATATCTCCTGCAGCTTCAATTGAGTCAAAGGCTCCAATCATACCAATTACTGTTCCCATGAAACCAAGCATAGGTGCCAATGCGATAAATAGTGACAACCAAGAAATGTTTTTCTCTAGTAATCCCATTTGTACACCACCGTATCCTACAACAGCTTTTTCTACGTTGTCAATACCTTCGTCCATACGGTCTAAACCTTGATAAAATATCGAAGCAACGGGCCCTTTTGTATTTCTACATAATTCTTTTGCAGCTTCTACACCACCAGATTTAAGGGCGTCATCTACACCTTGAACTAGTTTTGTTGTATTTGTTGTAGCCATATTAAGATAAATAATTCTTTCTATAGCAATAGCCAATCCAAAAATTAATGTTAAAAGTACGATACCCATAAAACCAGGGCCACCTTCAATAAATTTTTGTTTTAACACTTGATGAAATGTTTTTTCCTCTTGAGGTTTAACATCATCTGAAACAGTTTCAACTGCTACAACTTCTTTTGTTTGCGTAGAATCTACAACAGTAGAATCTGCAACTTGGTCTGTGTTTGTTCCATCTTGTGCAAAAACCGATGGTGTTGCACTAAAAAACAATAATCCTGCAATGGCAAGAATGGTAAATACTCTTTTCATGTTTTAATTCTTAAATTAATTAAATTGTTAACGGGTTAAAGATATAAATATTATTTAAAAAAACAACTCTGCGGAGAAGAAGGGATTCGAACCCCCGTTACAATTTCTCGTAAACATGCTTTCCAAGCATGCGCCTTAAACCGCTCGGCCACCTCTCCTAAAAAAAGTCATATTTTTTTAAGAGTGGCAATTAACGAAAAATATTTTATTCTGAGAAATTTTCTAACTGATTTCTCCTCTTAAAGATGTCTCAAAATTCTTTTTAAAGTCTTTTGAGTACATTTCAGCACCAAGCAAGTACATACACTTAGCTACTGCCGATTCTGTTGTGATGTCTTTTCCGTCAATTATACCTATTTTTTTTAACTGAATACTCGTATCATAGTGTCCTAAACTAACACTGCCACCTGGACATTGGGTTACATTTATTATAAATATACCTTTTTTAATTGCCTTTTTTAATAAATCTATAAACCAAATGGTCGTTGGTGCATTTCCAGAACCGTAGGTCTCAATAATTATGCCTTTAATGTTTTTAATATTTAAAATGCTAGAAACTGTAGCTTCTGTAATACCCGGAAATAATTTTAATATAGCAATATTAGTATCTAAATCTTTTCTAACTTTTAGTCCTTTTTTACTAAAAGGCATAATGGCTTCTTTATTAAATTTAAGATGTACGCCAGATGAACATAATGGCGGATAATTTAAAGAGCTAAAAGCCTCAAAGTGTTCGGCATTTATTTTAGTAGTTCTATTAGCACGGTATAATTGATATTCAAAATACAAAGCGACTTCTGGCACAATAGGCACGTCATTATTATACGATGCTGCAATTTGTATAGCTGTTATAAGATTTTCTTTAGCATCTGTTCTTAAATCGCCAATTGGCAATTGAGATCCTGTAAAAATAACTGGCTTAGATAAATTTTCTAACATAAAGCTTAAAGCGGATGCTGTATAAGCCATTGTGTCAGAACCAGATAAAACAACAAAACCATCGTAATTTTCATAATTTTTTTCTACTATCTCTACCAAATCTTTATAATATTTAGTATTCATATCAGAAGAATCTATAGGATTCTCAAAAGAGACTGTTGCAATTTTACAATCGAGTAAATTTAATTCTGGAATTCTTTTTAGCAATTTATCAAAATTAAAAGCTCTTAAAGCACCCGTTAGTGAATCTTTCATCATACCAATTGTGCCGCCGGTATAAACCAATAAAATATTGCGTTGTTTTGACATTTTGACTTATTTTGTGAATTGGAATAATTTATGATGTAAAGATATTATTAATATTAATTTTAAATAGTACAAAATGTTATTACTTATAATAGGAATAGGATTATTAAGCTGGCTGGTTCAATACAGACTCAAGCAAAAATTTAAAAAATACTCAAAAATTCTCCTTCAAAATAATTTAAGTGGCAAAGAAGTGGCAGAAAAAATGTTGGCAGATAACAATATATATGACGTTAAAGTTATTTCTACTTCTGGCAGACTGACAGACCATTATGATCCTAGAAATAAAACTGTAAATCTCAGTAGTGATGTGTATAACGGCCGTAGTATTGCTTCGGCTGCTGTGGCGGCTCACGAATGTGGTCATGCCGTACAACACGCTAAAAGCTATGCGTGGTTAAGTTTGCGCTCTAGTTTGGTACCTACCATAAATGTTGCTTCTAAATATGCGACATTTATGCTTATTGGGGGTATCATATTTTTTAATACTTTTCCTTATTTGCTCTTAATTGGCATCATTCTGTTTGCCGCAAATGTCCTTTTTAGTTTTATAACTTTACCTGTAGAATACGATGCCAGTAACCGCGCTTTGGCTTGGTTAAATACACAAAACTTTTTAACCCCTCAAGAACTTGACGGTGCAGAAGATGCCCTAAAATGGGCTGCACGAACTTATGTTGTGGCGGCTATTGGGGCTTTAGCTACTTTATTGTACTACCTTAATATTTATGGCAGGCGCTAATTTAAATTTTTATTTGTCTGTTTATTTGTTGCTCTAAAGAAATAAAAGTTTCAGTACGTGCAACCCCTTTTATAGATTGAATTTCTTTGTTTAATAAATGCATTAAATCGGCATTATCTTTACACAATATTTTGACAAAAATAGCGTAATTCCCTGTGGTATAATGACTTTCTATAACTTCTGGAATTTCTTTTAACTTGTTTAAAGCGGCTGCATTTTTACTAGCTGCATCTAAAAAGATGCCGACAAACGCTAAAGTTTTATATCCTAACATTTCAGGGTTAATAATCAATTTTGAGCTGTTTATTAAACCAGAAGCTTCTAGTTTTTTTAACCTTTGATGAATGGCCGCACCCGAAACACCCACTTCTTTAGCAATACTTATAATAGGTTTTCTAGCATCTTGCATTAAATGATGTAATATAATTTTATCTATACCATCAATTTTTAAGCTTTTATTATTCATCTTATTGAAAATTTAAATCAAACGTACAAAAAAAAGAGAGAAGACTAACGTCTTCTCTCTTTTTTAATAAATTTTATAACTTTGTTTATACCATTTCAAAATCCTCCATAAACTTGGTAGTATAATTACCCGAAAGATATACTGGATTACTCATTAATTGATAATGAAAAGGGATAGTTGTTTTAACACCTTCTACTACAAATTCGCTTAAAGCGCGTTTCATTTTATTTATAGCTTCTTCTCTAGTTTGTGCAGTTGTTATGAGTTTAGCTATCATAGAATCGTAATTTGGCGGAATTCTATACCCAGCATACACATGCGTATCTACTCTTACACCGTGACCCCCTGGAATATTTAAATCATTTATCACACCTGGTGATGGTCTAAAATCATTATAAGGGTCTTCTGCATTTATACGACATTCAATAGCGTGAAGTCTTGGGAAATAATTTTTTCCTGAAATTGGGACACCTGCAGCAACCAATATTTGCTCTCGAATTAAATCGAATTCTACAACTTGTTCTGTTATAGGATGTTCTACTTGAATACGGGTATTCATTTCCATAAAATAGAAATTCCTGTGCTTATCTACCAAAAATTCTATAGTACCTGCCCCCTCGTATTTAATAGATTCTGTGGCTTTTACAGCGGCATCTCCCATTTTTTTACGAAGTGATTTCGTCATAAATGGCGATGGTGTTTCTTCTGTTAATTTTTGATGACGTCGTTGTATAGAACAATCGCGTTCTGATAAATGACAAGCTTTACCAAAAGCGTCGCCAATAACTTGAATTTCTATATGACGTGGATTTTCTATCAGCTTTTCCATATACATAGCATCATTATCAAATGACGCTTTAGCTTCTTGTCGGGCTGCATCCCACATATTTTTTAAATCTTTGGCTTTCCATACGGCACGCATACCTTTTCCGCCACCTCCAGCAGTTGCTTTAAGCATAACAGGATAGCCCATTTCTACTGCCAATTTTTCGGCCACAGGAAATGAAGACAAAATACCATCAGAACCAGGAATTGTAGGCACACCGTTAGACTTCATGGTAGCTTTTGCAGAAGCCTTGTCTCCCATTTTATTAATCATATCGGCGGTAGCGCCAATAAATTTAATATTGTGTTCTTCGCACAATTTAGAAAACTTAGCATTTTCGGCTAAAAATCCGTATCCCGGATGGATAGCATCTGCATCTGTAATTTCTGCAGCTGCTAAAATATTCGACATTTTTAAGTAGGATAGATTGCTAGGTGGTGGTCCTATACAAACAGCTTCATCAGCAAATTTAACGTGTAAACTTTCGGCATCTGCTGTAGAATAAACTGCTACAGATTTAATACCCATCTCTTTACAAGTTCTAATAATACGTAAAGCTATTTCTCCTCTATTGGCAATTAATATTTTTTTAAACATAATTTTTTCAAATTACAATTCTCAAAAAACAAATTTCAAAACTAATAATTGATATTTGGATTTTAATTATTGGATTTTACTTTAGGATGGATCTACCAAAAATAAAGGTTGGTCAAATTCTACAGGAGAAGCGTCATCTACTAATACTTTAACTATTTTACCCGAAATTTCAGATTCTATTTCGTTAAATAATTTCATAGCTTCTATTATACAGACAGTATCGCCAACACTAACAGTATCTCCAACATTTGCAAATACGGGCTTGTCGGGTGAAGGTTTTCTATAAAAAGTCCCTATAATAGGCGATTTTATTGTGATGTATTTATCCTCTTCTGTAACTTCAGGAGCTGCTACTGGGGCTGCTACCACTTCTTGAGGAGCCATTACTTGTTGTTGTACTGGCATAGCCATAGGTACTTGTTGGACGATAGTCTCGCCATGTTTCGATTCGCCTGTTCTAATGGTGATTTTAATATCTTCCATTTCTAATTTTACTTCGCTTGCACCAGATTTGGCTACGAATTTAATTAGGTTTTGAATTTCTTTTAAATCCATAATATATTAGGTTTGATTGTTTAATTATTATATGCCCATTTTAATAGGGTTGCTCCCCAAGTAAATCCGCCACCAAAAGCGGTAAATACTATATAGTCACCTTTTTTTAACTGATCTTCATAATCGTTTAACAATAAAGGTAAAGTAGCAGAAGTTGTATTGCCATATTTGTGAATATTAAGCATCACTTTATTTGGGTCTAATTTCATACGACTAGCAGTTGCGTCAATAATGCGTTTATTGGCTTGGTGTGGTGCTAGCCATTGTATATCGTCTTTTTTTAAATTATTGCGTTCTAAGATTTTTTCGCAAGAATCGGCCATATTAGAAACAGCAAATTTAAATACTGTTCTACCATCTTGTTGTACATAGTGCTGTTTGTTGGCAATTGTTTCTGCTGATGCAGGTAGATAAGACCCTCCTGCTTCTACTTTTAAAAACTCCCTACCGTTGCCATCACTTCTTAAATACTCATCTTGCAAGCCAAAGCCTTCGGTATTTGGTTCGAATAATACGGCACCAGCACCATCACCAAAAATAATACACGTAGAGCGATCTGTATAATCTATCATAGAAGAACACTTATCGGCACCTATTAGTAATACTTTTTTATAACGTCCAGATTCAATATAGCTTGCTGCTGTTGTCATAGCGAATAAAAAGCTAGAACAGGCTGCAATGAGATCAAATGAAAAAGCTTCTGTAGCACCAATTTTAGTGGCGACAAAAGCAGAGGTTGATGCGGCTTGCATATCTGGTGTTGCAGTGGCAACAATTACAAGTTCTATTTCTTTAGGATTAATATTCTTTTTATTCAGTAAATCTTGTGCGGCTCTAATGGCCATATAAGAAGTTCCTTTATTTTTTCCTTTTAAAATGCGTCTTTCTTTAATTCCTGTGCGAGAGGTAATCCATTCGTCATTGGTATCTACCATTGTTTCTAATAAAGCATTAGATAACACAAAGTCGGGGACATACTTTCCAACTGCCGTAATGGCTGCAGTTTTTTTGGTCATATTTTATTTTTTTAGGCTATTCTAAAGCCTTTTTTTTATAAAAAATGGAACGGCAAAGTAATAAAATTTATTTCGGTTTTTGGTCAAAAAATGTCATTTTTTACTCAAAAATGATTAAAAACAACAAAAAAACCCTCAAAAATGAGGGTTTTTTAATTTTTTTGATTTAAACCTTAAGCAGTTGCACTTTCAGATTCCATTACAATTTGACCGCGGTAATACAACTTACCTTCGTGCCAATGTGCTCTGTGATATAAATGCGCTTCGCCTGTTGTAGAATCAACTGCAATTTGTTGCATGCTAGCTTTATAATGTGTACGTCTTTTATCTCTTCTAGTTTTCGAGATTTTTCTTTTAGGATGTGCCATTTTATTCTTTTTTTTCTGTTCTTAATGTTTGTAACTTAGCCCATCGTGGGTCTATTTCTTCTTTTTTACCCCCATTTATTTTTTGAGGTGCTAATTCTTCTAACTTTTGTAATATGTCTGATTTTAATGTGCCATCAGCAATACCGGGATGAATTCTTTTAACAGGAACTGCCAAAACCAACATTTCGTAAATATATTGCGAAATATCTAACTCATAAGCATTTTGAGGTATTATTAAAATGGCTTCATTTTCATCATTAAATCTATCGCCAAAATTAACAATTAAATCTAAATCTGAGTCTATAGACTCGTCATAAACTTCGTTTGTTAAATCGCAAGCAACTGTAATTGTGCCTTTTGCATTAAATGAGAGTTCGAATAATCTTTCGGTTTTATCAAAATCTAAAATCACTTGAACATCAGCATTTAAAAAATCTTCATATTTAAAAGTTTCAAAGAACGTCTTGTCTACTTGGTATTTAAATCTGTGTTTCCCAACTTTCAATCCTGCAAATGCTATTACAAAATCTTTTTTCAATCGTTTCATAAACACCAAATTCGAGCGTGCAAAGATATAAAATAATAAGTAAAACTATTACGCTATTTAAAAAAATTATCTCTTAACTAAATATTAAACTAAAAGAGGCTTTTCTGTAAGTTGTAAATAACGCTTCCTTGATCTAAAAATATCTATTGCACTGTAAACAGCTTGCTTAAATGAGCTGGCATCTGCAAGGCCTTTTCCTGCAATATCGAAGGCGGTACCGTGATCTGGAGAAGTTCTAATTCTTGAAAGACCCGCGGTAAAATTAACACCATTCCCAAAACTTAAAGCTTTAAATGGTGCTAAACCTTGATCGTGATACATTGCCAAAACAGCGTCGAATTGCATATAAGTTTTGTTACCAAAAAAGCTATCGGCAGCATAAGGCCCATAAGTTAAAAAGCCTTGTTCTTGAATTTTTTCTAAAGTTGGAATTATAATATCTTTTTCTTCATCGCCAATAACGCCATCATCACCACTGTGTGGATTTAAACTTAAAACAGCTATTCTAGGTTTTTCTATGCCAAAATCTTGTTTTAAACTGTTGTTTAAAATGGCGACTTTTCTTTCTATCAAATCTGGCGTAATTAAATTGGCCACATCTTTTAAAGGTACATGAGTTGTAACTAAACCCATCCGTAAATCACCATCCATTAAAATCATAAGACTCTCGCCTTCTAATTCAGATTCAAGATATTCTGTATGTCCTTTAAATTTAAAGGCATCAGATTGGATAGTTTGTTTATTTATTGGGGCGGTAACTAAAACATCAATATCGCTATTTTTAAGAGCTTCAGTCGCTTTTTCTAAAGATAAATAAGCATATTTTCCTGCTTCTTTAGAGGGTTGTCCTAAATTAACAGCAACTGTTTCTTGCCAAATATTTAACAGATTTATTTTTCCCTGTAAAGGATTAGAAATATGTGAAATGCCCTGTATATTATTTTTAAAATTTAAAGCGTTTTTATGATATGAAACTGTTTTTGTGGATCCAAAAATTATCGGTGTACAAAAATCAAACATACGATGGTCTTCAAAAGTTTTGAGTATCACCTCTATTCCTATGCCATTTAAATCGCCTAAAGAAATTCCTACACGTATTTTATCATCCTTTTTCACAGATTAAAACTTTTTAAATTAGTAAATTTGACATCACAAAAGTAATCAATAAAATTGACACCATGTTTACAGGAATTATAGAAGAAATGGGCACCGTCTCGGCTTTAAAAACGGATAATACAAATCTTAATATTAGTATAAAAAGTGATTTGGCTAATGTTTTAAAAATAGATCAAAGCATGGCACATAATGGTGTGTGTTTAACTGTAGTTGCTATTGAAGATGACAATATATACACTGTTACTGCCATAAAAGAAACACTAGACAAAAGCAGTTTAAAGCATCTTAAAGTAGGTGATTTGGTAAATCTAGAACGTGCCATGAAATTAGGCGAACGTCTAGACGGACATATTGTTCAAGGACATGTTGACCAAACAGCCACTTGTACCAATGTTGAAAATGCTGATGGTAGTTGGGTCTTTACTTTTGAATACGATACTGATAAAAATAATATTACAATAGAGAAAGGCTCAATAACTATAAATGGTGTAAGTCTAACTGTTGTTAATTCTCAAAAAAACACTTTTAGCATTGCTATTATTCCTTATACTTTTGAAAATACCAATTTTAAAAGTATTAAAAAAGGAACAGAAGTTAACTTAGAATTTGATGTAATTGGTAAATATGTAGCCAGACTTCTGGAAAAATAAAAATTATTTTCTAAGTTTTTTTATGCCGTAAATAGCCCCCACTAAGGCCAAAATAAAGACACCGCCATCTATGGGTAAACCAGGAGGTGGAGGGGGCGGCGGGGGTGGTATAAACTGACCGAAAGATACGGTAGTTAGTAACACTGCAAGTAGAAAAATTATTTTTTTACTTGTTTTATTTAACATTAAATTTTATTGTTTCAGGGTGAATTAACAATTTACAAAAATACTATTATTTAGACCAATTACAAGCTTATAAGTTTAATTTAACTGTTAGGCTTTAATTTATAACAAATTGCATCTATAAAACCCTAATTTAAAAATCTTTTTATTGATTTCTTCTCATAAAAAAAGCTCCTCTAATTTAGAGAAGCTTTTTAAAGTTCAGTTGATTTATTTGGGGGTGACGTTTAGTCGTCTGATAAAGTGTAAGTGATAGAAAGTGTTTGCGCTTGGTCAAAGTCAACCTTGGCATAAGAACCTTTACTGCTGTCTAATGTAAGTGTGTAAGTTAAGTTATGACCTTTGTTAGCACCGTTACCTGTATAAGCACTTCCTAC
>JASFYX010000040.1:0-15161 GCA_045046885.1 Flavobacteriaceae bacterium | reverse complement strand
AACCGTATCAGCTACTCCCTTTGATAGAGAACTTTCTGCTTCAAATGATTTTGTAAGCCTTGATGGCGAAAAAGCTATTTGGAAAAACAATTGGGACGCTACCGGTAAACCTGTTGTTTGGGATATGGTTCATTATGACGTTCAGTTAATTGGTGGTGCCGTTTTACACGAAGGTAAAATTGCCGAAATGATGACTGGTGAAGGTAAAACACTTGTAGCAACATTACCAATTTATCTAAATGCCCTTACTGGTAACGGCGTTCATGTAGTCACAGTAAATGATTATTTAGCAAAACGTGATGCCAAATGGATGGGTCCAATATTCCAATTTCACGGTTTAAGTATAGATTGTATAGACCAACACCAACCCAATTCTCCAGAGAGAAGGAGCGCTTATAATGCCGATATTACTTATGGTACAAATAACGAATTTGGATTTGATTATCTTAGAGATAATATGGCAAATGCACCAGAAGATTTGGTTCAAAAACCACAAAATTTTGCCATAGTAGATGAAGTAGATAGTGTTTTAGTAGATGATGCCCGTACACCACTTATTATTTCAGGTGCAACGCCACAAGGTGACCGCCATGAGTTTAATGAGCTGAGACCCGTTGTTGATCAAGTTGTATCTATGCAACGTCATTTATTAACGGGTGTTTTAGCCGAAGCTAAAAAGCTCATAGCTAGTGGCGACACAAAACAAGGTGGCCTTTTATTATACCGCGCTTTTAGAGGTTTACCAAAAAGTAAAGCCATCATTAAATTTTTAAGTCAAGAAGGTATTAAAGCGCTTTTGCAAAAAACAGAAGGCCATTTTATGCAAGATAATAATAGAGAAATGCCTGTAGTAGATGAGGAACTCTATTTTGTTATTGACGAAAAAAATAATTCAATCGAACTAACCGATAAAGGTATCAGCTATTTATCTGGCGATAATAAAGACGAAAACTTTTTTGTTTTACCCGATATTAGCCTAGAAATTGGAAAAATTGATGATTTAGAAGAAACCCCAGAGAAAAAAGCCGATTTAAAAGAAGTGCTCTATCGCGAATTTAGCATCAAGAGTGAACGTATCCATACTTTAAATCAGTTATTAAAAGCCTATACTTTATTTGAAAAAGATGTAGAATACGTCATTATTGATGGTAAAATTAAGATTGTAGACGAGCAAACAGGCCGTATTATGGAAGGGCGTCGTTATTCTGACGGATTACACCAAGCCATTGAAGCCAAAGAAAATGTGAAAATTGAAGATGCTACGCAAACTTTTGCTACAATTACACTTCAAAATTATTTTAGGATGTATCGCAAGTTATCGGGTATGACGGGTACTGCTGTAACAGAAGCGGGTGAGTTTTGGGAAATTTACAAACTTGATGTTGTAGAAATTCCGACTAACAGACCTCTTATTAGAAAAGATAAAGAAGATCTTATTTACAAAACAAAACGCGAAAAATACAATGCTGTTATAGAAGAAATTGCCAATCTTGTGGCAGATAAACGTCCTGTTTTGGTAGGTACTACATCAGTAGAAATATCAGAATTATTAAGTCGTATGCTCAAGATAAGAAAAATTGAGCACAATGTTTTAAATGCCAAATTGCATAAAAAAGAAGCCGATATTGTAGCCGAAGCTGGGAATCCAGGTGTGGTCACAATCGCTACAAATATGGCTGGTCGTGGTACAGATATTAAATTATCAGATGAAGTTAAAGCTGCTGGCGGCTTGGCTATTGTAGGCACAGAACGTCACGATTCTCGTCGTGTTGACCGTCAATTACGCGGTCGTTCCGGACGTCAAGGAGATCCAGGTTCATCACAATTTTATGTTTCTTTAGAAGATAATTTAATGCGTTTGTTTGGCTCAGAAAAAATAGCCAAAATGATGGACCGCTTGGGATTAGAAGATGGCGAAGTGATTCAGCATTCTATGATTACAAAATCTATTGAACGTGCGCAACGCAAAGTAGAAGAAAACAATTTTGGTATCCGTAAAAGATTGTTGGAATACGATGATATTATGAACGCACAACGCGAAGTTGTTTATAAACGACGCCGTCATGCGTTATACGGAAACCGTCTTCAAGTAGATATTGTAAATATGATTTATGATACTTGTGAAGTTATTGTAGAAGATAATAAAAATAGTAGCGATTTTGCCAATTTTGAATTCGAACTAATTCGTTATTTTTCATTCACATCTCCTATCACCGAAGATGAATTTAGAAGTCAGACCATTCCAGAAATAAGCAATGCCCTTTATAAAAAGGTTTATAAACATTATCAAGAAAAAATTGAGCGCAGTGCTTTATCGGCATTTCCAGTAATAAAAGGCGTTTATCTCAATCAAGGAGACCAATACGAACGTATTGTGATTCCTTTTACAGATGGTATTAAAGAAATAAAGGTTATTACCAATCTTAAAAAAGCCTATGAAACAAAAGGTCAAGAATTGGTAAAAGATTTTGAGAAAAATATAACTTTGTCTATTATAGATGAAGCTTGGAAGGATCATTTACGTCAAATGGACGATTTAAAGCAATCTGTACAAAATGCCACTTACGAGCAAAAAGACCCGCTTTTAATCTACAAATTCGAAGCTTTTGAACTCTTCAAAGAACTTATTGACAAAGTAAATAAAGAGGTAGTATCGTTCTTATTTAAAGGGGAATTACCGAATCAGAATCCAAATCAAGTTAGCCAAGCACAAAGTAGAAAGCGCGAAAAAATTCAACTTAGTAAAGAAGAAATTCACAATTTAAGTGAAGGTGGCATGGGCAACCCAACGCAAGAACCACAACAAGTAGAAACTGTTGTAAGAACTGAACGCAAAATTGGTAGAAACGAGCGTGTTACAATTAAAAATGTAATGAGTGGCGAAAATAGAGAGCTTAAATACAAGCAAGCTATTCCGCTTATTGAAAAAGGCGAATGGGTGTTGACCAATGATTAAATCTGTACTTTTATAAGTGTCGCTTTTTTACTGTAGTTTTTTAGATTAATGACTTTAACTTTTTTAGTTTGATTTGGCTTTCCATAGTTTTTAAAAAGACTGAGTTTTAATATTTGATCTTTAGGATATTTATTATCTAAATTAGTAAGGTTGATAAGCCACTCACCTTTAGCAGCGTCAATTAGTAAAAACTCTTCGGCTGTGAAGCCTTGTTCTCTTTCATCCTTTATACGTTGGGCGTCGTTATTTTCTGAATGTATCCAAGAGAAAAAACGTTTTTGTGGGTTTACAAACTGTATTTCGAAAGACATATCAGGGTCAATCCATTCAAAGTAAAGGCGGGCATTTACATTATCTGTTCCTAAATATTTTTGAGAAATTTCAACTTTCGGAATAGTATTTTTATTTCTCTGAATCAAATTTTTAAATTCAGACAAATTGCTAATTTTTAAGCCTCTAAAATCTACATTTTTAATAGTATTTTCTAACATACTTTTATACAGATAAAAAGCTTTGGTTATATATCCTTTTTCTGCATATATAGTGGCTATATCTTTATAAGACTGAGCACTTTTAGGTTTTAATCTCAATATACGTTTATAAACATATAGTGCTTTTTCTGACTCGTTATTAGCTTGGTATTTAAAGGCTAAAGCTTTTAAATCTAATGGTTTGTTAAAACTGATTTCTAAAATATTTGACAATATCCTATCTGATATAAATTTTGCGCTTTTTTGTTTAAAATAATCGGATACTTCTAAATAAAAAGTAATAGAAGTACTGTAGCTATCTCTTAATTTTAAATATTTTTCATAGCCTTCAGAAATCGATTTTGTCCCCTTTAAAGCTTTTATATAAATAGCACTAGACAATTCTTTATTCTTTAAATTATCTTTATAAATATTCCCTTTAACTAAAGCTTTATTTTCCTGTTTTTCACTTCTAAAACTAGCCGATTTTGACGTTATTTCTATAACGCCATTTCTACCTTCACTACCATAGAGATTTGTTGCTGCCAATCCTCTTAAAATTTTTATTTTGGCTACGTTATCGGGGTTTATAAAGGCCGTAACACCATTACCAAGATAGCTTTTATCTTCTGTATAATCAGCTCTTTGAAGTTTAACACCATCTACAACAACCAATGGGTACACATTTCCAATAATTGTATAACGACCTCTTAAAACCATCTTACTAATATCTTGATCTACACCTAGTTCTGTTGCAGATACTTTTCCTCTTAAATTATCTGAAACAGTGGTTGTATTCTTGTTAAAATCAGAACTCTTCACAGTTGTTACATTGTATCCTATTTTTCTTCTTTGTTTAGATCCTATAGCGTCTTCGTCTTTTATAGCTTCTTTAGTCTTACCTTTAATCTCAACTATTTTTAGGTGTGTTTCATCGGTTAACAATCGAATATCTAAAGATGGGTCTTGTACAACAGTCATAAATGTTCTAAAGCCTAAAAAGCTAAACTTTAATTTATCTCCTTTTTTAGCAGATATATTGTAGAAACCTTGATTATTACTTACAGCTCCGATATTTTTACCGACAACTGTTACATTAACGCCTTCTAATAGTTCGCTTGAGCTACTTATATAGCCTGTCACTTTATTAAAGGCTTTAGTATTTATTTTAGTAGCAGAATAAGCTACGGCTACCTTGGGTGTAATACCTACTTCGGTAAGAGCCTCTTTTAAAGATACCTTATTTAAATCTATAAAATGACTGTCATTAGAAAGTGTTTTTAATTGTAATGACTGAAAAAATAACCGCTCTGTACTGCCCACAACAGTTAAAGGTTTTGAAATATCTGTTTTTAAAATAGTTTTGTTTTGATAACCATCTGTAAAGGCTAAAAACGCATCGTATTTATTGTATTTAGAATCTGTTAAAGGGCTAAATGATGTTGCACCATCGTATGTAGTCTTGATAAGTGCATTCTTTAAATCAGACCATTTTGAATTGGCAATAGTAAATGTCTTTTCAGATAGCACGGTAGTTCCGAATTTAACCAAATGAATAGTGAAGTCTTTTTTGTCTTTTATATAATTATCTAAAAAGGCCAATTCTAAGGAGAGGTCTCGGCTTTGTAACGACAAAGAAGTATCCCAAAACAACACAATATTTTTATAATTATCTGTTGTTTTTAATTTGGGTTTTTGTGCTTGAAAATTTACTGAAAATAGAATAAAAAATAGAAATAGAAGGTTGGTTAATTTTTTCATATCTAAGGTATTAAGCTGAAGATATAAAGGTAACAAAAATAATACCAAGCTTTATTACTCTCTCATAAGTTTTAACGTTTTTTTACGATTTAGCTTGTGATTTGTCGTTTCAATAAAACTTTTAACAAAAAATATATCTTTGGGCAATTCGTACTTATTAAGATACTTTTTTAAATTAAATGGCTCTATCTTTTGTATTTTCCCCTCGCCTATTAATACTACTTTTTCTCCTAAAATATCATCAGGCAAACCTGCAATAAAAAATTTAAAAGGTAAAACGTTCACTAATTTTTTTTCAATCACCTCTGGACTAATTTTAACACCTCCCGAATTAATGATATTATCAAAACGTCCTAGCCAATTAAAATGATTATCATCAATAATTTCTACTAAATCGTTTGTTTTAATTTTTTTATCAGATATTTTAGGAGCCTCAATAACCAAACAGCCTCTTTTGTCTATTGCAATTAAAATATTTGGCAATACTTTAAAACTATTTTCAACGTCTCCGTTTATGCGTTTCAAAGCAATATGTGTAATGGTCTCGGTCATACCATAAGTGGCAAAAACCTGTGTTTTTATTGCCTGCAATACTCTTTGTAATTCAGTATTTATCGGTGCCCCCCCAATTATCAAAATTTTAATCCTGTCTAGATCAGAAAGCGAATTTTGAGCTTGTAAAGGTACCATGGCACAAAAATCATAATTATCTTTATTCCCGTCAAGCGGATGAGAACTCGGATTTACAACATCTAATTGCCATCCTAAAACCAAGGCGCGGACTAACATCATTTTACCTGCAATAAAGTTTGTAGGCAAACAAAGTAAAGCTGTTGTCTTTTCTTTTAAATTAAAAAACACACCCGTAGCCAAAGCAGAATTATACATATGCTCTTTTTTTAACTTAATTGCTTTTGGTTTACCTGTAGAACCCGATGTTTTTACAGTAACTGTATCGGCATTAGAAAACCAATTGTTTAGAAAAGAAAATATATCTGAAGAAATAGTTTCTGCATAAATCAACAACTCTATTTCAGAAGTAAATATATTCCCGTTAAGGGTAAAATTTGTATGTACTTTTTTGAGATTCTTCACTTTGTTCAGAATGACATTATAATTTAATCTTTTATTGTTTCTATAATGGGTTCTATAACTTTACCCATTAATTTTTGACGCCAATTTGTCCAGCCATATTTTTTAGAAAATATCCAAACAATAATTGGGTAAACCACAAGTAAAGAAACATAGTTTGTCCAATCTATTTTAGGCTCAGCAATATTTACCAACAAGGCATCTGTTTGAAAAGCAGACCAATTTGTAGTCACAAATAAAGCAACCGCAATATTATTGGCGGCATGGAGACCTAAAGTTAGCTCTATACCTTCATCCATTAAGGCCACAATACCAAAGAAAAAACCAGTACCTATATAACTTATCAATAAAATATTGCCTAATTTTTTAATTTCTGGGTTGGCAAAATGCATTAGACCAAATATTGTAGATGTAAATATTAAGGCTAGCAATCTGCTGCGTGTTAAAACACCAAAGCCTTGCATTAGGTAACCTCTAAATAATACTTCTTCAAAACTAGTTTGTAGTGGTAATAATATAAATGATATTAAGAATAAAAAAAAGAAAGGTAAAGGTTTGAAATTTAAAACATAATTACTTGAATAAAATACAAAATCAATTATTAAAAAAGCGATTATACTTATAAATAAAATCAAAAAAGCATATTTTACTCTCTGAAAATCAAATTTCTGACGTGCTGTTAAGACTTTTAAAAAAGATGATTTATGTATTTTAGTAATCCACATATACAAACCCCACAAACCCATTGCAGCGGGAATTATAACTATTAATATAAAAAACATATTGTTATCAATTCCGGGATTTCTAGATAATGAAACATGTTTATCTAAATCCATAAATTTTCTAACTATCATCAAAGGAATAATACCAAAACCTTGAATAATAAATACAAATATTACACAAAAAAAATAATGATACCATTCTGTTTTTCCCTTAAAGGCCTGTGCTATAAAATCCATATATCCTAATTAAGTTTTAAGTTTGATAAATCCCATTTTGTATTATTGTTGTAAAACAAAGCGCCTTTATTAACCTTTAAAGGAGAAGCTAAATTATTGGTAAACAAACCGCCCGTACCCAATCCTTGCGGCATGTTGTTTTTTAAGCTATAAGTAAATTGTGCTATGGCATTTAAACCAATATTGCTTTCTAAAGCCGAGGTAATCCACCAACCTATATTTTGTTTATCAGCTAATGCAATCCATTTTTTAGACCCTTTAAAACCACCTATTAAACTCGGTTTTAAAATGATGTATTGTGGTTTAATTTTTTGTAATAATTGTTCTTTTTTATCATCATCAAAAATACCAATAAGCTCTTCGTCTAAAGCAATTGGTAAGGGTGTTTTATTACATAAATTGGTCATTTCATCCCACTGATGGACATTTATGGGTTGCTCTATAGAATGTAAATCAAAATCTGATAAACGCTTGAGTTTTTCTAAAGCTTCTTTTGGTGCAAATGCCCCATTGGCATCTACTCTTAATTCTATGTCTTTGCTCGAAAATTCAGACCGAATATATTTTAATAGCTCTAATTCCGACTTAAAATCAATAGCGCCAATTTTTAATTTAATGGTTGTAAATCCAGTTTTTAATTTTTCTTTAATTTGTTGGTACATAAATTCCTTTGTACCCATCCAAATAAGACCGTTTATGGCTATACTATCACGTCCTTTTGTGAAATAGGATGGAAATAATTCAAATTTATTTTGTTGAGATAGTGATAAAAAAGCTTGTTCCAATCCGAATTGAATAGATGGAAATGTTGTGAGTTTTAAAAGTAAACCTTCTAAGCCTAAATTAATATTATCGCAAATCCAAGTCAGTTTTTCTTCATATTCAGGCACATCATCGGTGCTAAGCCCTATAAATAATCCGCACTCTCCTACACCCCAATTATCGGCATCGTTTAAGCGTAAAAAATAGGTAGTTTTAGTTTTTAAAACACCCCTAGAAGTGCCACTAGCTTGTTTAAACTGTAAAATATATTTTTTGAAGCTTGCTTTGACCATAATAGACAAATATACAACTTAGCTTGTATTAAGTTGTATCAAATAAAATAAAGAAAACTTGTAATTTTAGTAGAAAAACCATGACAAAATATAAACTAATCAACTAAAAAATTAAAATGAAAAAGCTTAGCATAGCTTTATTTTGTGTTTTTTTAAGTTTAAATTTTTATGCTCAAGAGCTACGTGGGCGTGTTTTAGATTCCAAAACGCATGAACCTGTTATTTTTGCAAACGTGTATTTTAACGGTACTTTTCAAGGAACTACTACAGACACTTTAGGTTACTTTAAACTAAAATTAGTCTCTAATCAACATTTACCGTTAACCGTTAGTTTTGTGAGTTATTATTCGAGTGAAATTAGTGATTATATATCAGGTAAATTTTTAAAAGTTTATTTAAGACCCAAGACTTTCGAACTCAATACTGTTGTAATTAAAAGTGGTAAAACAAGACGAAAATTAAAAGAACGCATTTTTAAACGTGAATTTTTAGGTCCAAATCGTACAGCTCGTTATTGTATAATAGAAAATCTAGACGAAATAAAACTTAAATATTCTAAAGATAAATCGACTTTAAATGCTTTCACTAAAAAACCTATTGTGATAAACAATACCTATTTGGGCTATAAAATAGATTATTATTTAGACTACTTTTATTACAGAAACGACACCGTTTTTTTTCAAGGTGCTTTTTATTTTAAAGAAAAAAAGATAGACAATCCAGAAAAATTAAAAACTATTAAAAACCATCGCAAAGAAGCTTATTATGGCTCTAAAATGCACTTTATTAGATCGTTATTTAATAATAACCTCAAAAAAGAAGGCTACAAAGTTTTAGGATATAATCGTTATAAATACAATTACGACAGTATTATGACACATAAAAATAGTCACTATTTAGGCATAAAAAATCATATAAAAATTAGTTACAGAGGTAGAGAAGAATCTAATTTATATCAACTTACCGATTCTGTTTATATTGCAAAAAATGGTTATAATCACCCCTACGGTATTTTTTGGACAGGTTATATGGGCTCTCAAAGATTGAGCGATTTACTCCCTTTTGAATACAATCCTGATAAAGATTAAAATATTTTTATTAAAACTGTTTCTCTGTTGTTACTACTTCTACAATTATCTTATTTTTGCAGAACTTTTGCCCTCGTAGTTCAACGGATAGAACAAAAGTTTCCTAAACTTTAGATCTAGGTTCGATTCCTAGCGAGGGTACTCTAGTTTTTTGGAATGATTCTTGACAATAAAATGAGCAGACTGAAAAACCAAACTTTGCCTTAAAAACATGAAACAGCTATGTTTTATTTACTTTCTCTCTCTTATAAGTTTTAATATTCAAGCGCAAATTATTAAAGGACGTGTTCTAGATAAGGACACACACAAACCCATAGTTTTTGCCAATGTCTATTTTAATGGCACTATTATTACAGGCTCTACAACAGATTCCCTAGGCTACTTTAACTTAAAACAACAGAATAATAACCACATCCCTTTTTATGTCAGCTATATGGGATATAAAACACAAAGCATAAAAAACCACTCTGCAGATAAAAATCTAACTATTTATTTGAAACCCAAATCTTTTAAATTACAATCTGTAGAATTAAATTACAGCAAAAGTTACAGGCGAAAAAAAGAACGCATTTTTAAACGTGAATTTCTTGGAACTACAAGTTTAGCACATTACTGCACCATTGAAAATATAAATCAAATTAGACTGATTTTTTCTAAAGATAAAAAAACACTTTACGGATATAGCAATAAACCTATCGTAATAAATAACAGATATTTAGGTTATAAAATAAAGTACTATCTCAATCAATTTTACTACCGTAGAGATACTGTATTTTTTCAAGGCTCCTATTATTTTAAAGAAAGTAAAATAACGGATTCTATCGCTCTTAAAAAAATTAAAAAACACCGAAAGTCAGTCTATCTGGGTTCAAAAATGCACTTTATAAGGGCGCTTTACAACAATAGATTAAAAGAAGAACGCTATACTGTTTTAGAAGGTAACCGCCTTAAATTTGTAGCCGATTCTGTCCTAAATAAAAAACACAATAACTATATAAAAATTAAAGATTTTCTAATAATCTACTTTAGGGATGATGATAACGCAGTTACAAAACTCTACCAATTAACCGACTCTATATATATTTCTAAAAACGGCTATTACAGCCCCTACGGTATTCTTTGGAAAGGTTATATGGGTAATCAACGCATACCCGAGCTACTACCTTTTGATTATAAACCTGATAAAAATTAAAGTCCTATTTCACATCATCTACAAAATATTAAATCTATAAGTAAACGTTTCCTTTTTTTTAGCTGTATTTTTTCGTAATTTTAGGTGTTCATTTTTAAGACCTTTTATGAAAAACACTATTGCTACAAGAATTTTTGATTTCCTAAAAAATTATCCCCCTTTTGATATTTTAGAAAAAGAACAACTCACTAAAATTGCCGAACAAGTAAAGGTGGTGTATATAGAAAATGGCGATGCTGTTTTTAAAGAATCAGAAAAACCTAAAGAAGATTTTTATGTTGTAAAAGAAGGAGCCATCGGTTTGTGTAGGCAAATGGATAATGATAGCATATTAGTTGATATTTGTGATGAAGGCGATATTTTTGGTTTACGTGCTTTAATCCAAGAAAATAATTATTTGTTAAGTGCGCGTGCTAAAGAAGAATCTATTTTGTATGCTATTTCTGTCGCGCTACTTAAAGAAATAATTGCTTCTAATAGCAAGGCGCATAAATTTTTATTGGCCAGTTATTCTTCAAATATCCGTGCGCCTTATGCACAAGAGGGCGCTCATGAACTCTTTGCCAATGAAGATGTCTTGCAAACAAATAAATTAAATTTAAACGATATACAAACCATTAATTATAGTAAAACACCCATTACTTGTAGCCAATTTAAAAGCATAAAAGAAGCGGCAGAAATTATGTGTACAAAAAGCGTTGGCTCTATTTTAGTTGTAAAAAACAATAAACCTAAAGGTATTATTACCGATAAGGATTTACGCTTAAAAATAGCTACGGGTTTAGTTTCAATTGACGATAGTGTTTCAAAAATTATGTCGTCTCCGGTTATAACTTCGCCTGAAAACATTTCTACTGCCGAAGCGCAAATAGCCATGCTAAAACATAAAATAACCCATTTGTGTATAACAAAAGATGGCACACCAAACTCAAAATTATTAGGTGTTTTATCTGAACACGATATTGTGGTTTTACACGGTAACAACCCATCGGTTTTAGTAAAAGAATTAAAACGCGCCAAAAATGTAAACTCACTTAGGTATATTAAAGAAAAATCGCATCAACTATTAAAAAGTTATATTTCTCAGGACATTCCTATTACGTTTATCCTTAAAGTGATATCAGAAATAAATGACGTTATTACTCAAAAAGCCATCGCGTTTTCAATCAAAGAAATGAAAACAGCACCACCAGTAAAATTTGCGTGGTTGGCTCTTGGAAGTCAAGGACGCCACGAACAATTATTGATAACCGATCAAGATAATTGTTTGGTTTTTGAAAATGTTGCTGAAGAACTTACAACTAAAACAAAATCTTATTTTTTAAAACTCGCCAAAAAAATAAACGAAAAACTCCATTTTATAGGCTATGACTATTGTCCTGCCGAAATGATGGCGCGCAATCCTAAATGGTGTTTGCCTTTATCAGAATGGCAATTACAATTCGATCATTGGATTAAAACGCCCACAGAAGAAGCCGTTATGATGTGTACCATATTTTTTGATTACACTTTTATTTATGGCGTAAAGGAATTGGTTTCTCAGTTATCTGAAAGCATCTTTAATTCCATTAATCATTTCGAAATATTTTTAAATTTTTTAGGAAGAAATGCTTTAAAAAGCCCACCACCCTTGAGCTTTTTCAGACAATTTGTAGTAGATCAAAATGGCGAAAATAAAGAACAATTCGATTTAAAAAGTCGTGCCCTTATGCCTTTAGTAGATGCCGCCAGACTTCTGGCTTTATCACATAATTTAAAAGAAAACAACAATACCATAAGTAGGTATGAAGCGCTCATAAAAATAGAACCTAAAAATAAAGATTTATTTCAATCGTGTATAGATTCTTTTAAAATCCTTATCAGATATCGCACTAAGCAAGGATTAAAACACAATGACAGTGGGCGTTTTGCCGATTTAGGCAAACTAGGTAAATTAGAAAAACTCAAGTTAAAAGCGTGTTTTAAGCCCATAAAAGCCATTCAAGATATGTTAAATATAAGGTATAACTTATCTCAAATGATGTGATGCTAGATTTCCTCCATAAGAACAAGCCCTTATTTTGGCGAGACTACCTAAAATTGTTTAAGCAAAAACAAGTGCAAACTATTGCAACAACTCATTTTATTATTTTTGATACAGAAACTACTGGTCTAGATTTTAAAACAGACTGCATTTTATCTATCGGTGCTGTAAGCTTAAAAAATAATATTATTGATGTAGCGCAAGGTCTCGAAATCTATTTACAACAAGATAAGTTTAATCACGAAAGTGTCAAAATTCACGGTATTTTAAAAGAAGGTAACTATAAAAAGCTAACCGAAAAAGAAGCTATTGAAGCCTTTATAAAATACATTGGCAATGCTGTTTTAATTGCACATCACGCGGCTTTTGATATTAGTATGATTAATATCGCTTTAAAGCGGATGAAATTAGGGAAACTAAAAAATAAAGTGATTGATACCGGAATTCTCTACAAAAAATTGGCTGGCAAAAAAAACAATCATTACAACTTAGATGTTTTGTGTAAAGAATTTAGAATCCAAACCAATGACAGACATACCGCTGCGGGTGATGCGTTTATTACAGCGCAATTATTTTTAAAAATCTTATCTAAATTAAAGCAAGAGCGTCAAATTCATTATTCCGATTTATTTAGAAATTCAGAAAAGAATGGCCTAATATAAAAAGACCTAACAGGTTTCCCTCCAAAGGCGGGCAAGTTAAAACCTGTTAGGTCTGTCTTTGGTTGATTAAACTTTTTTTACCAATGAGCCCTTCATAATAGCTTCAACCACATCTGGATTTAACAAAGTAGAAATATCGCCTAAATTTGACGTCTCGTCTTCGGCAATTTTGCGTAGAATACGACGCATAATTTTTCCAGAACGTGTTTTTGGCAATCCGGGCACAAACTGAATTTTATCTAACTTGGCAATATGCCCAATAGTTCTGCCTATCAATTCATTTATTTCTTTGCGTAAGAAATCTTCATTGTCAGGTTCTTCGTATAAAATAACATAGGCATATAAGGCATTCCCTTTAATATCATGAGGATAGCCAACTATGGCCGATTCTACCACATTACTGTGCTCATTTATAATATTTTCTATCGGAGCTGTTCCTAAATTATGTCCAGATACAATAACAACATCATCAACACGACCTGTAATTCGGTAGTTGCCTTCTAAGTCTCTAAAAGCCCCATCGCCTGTAAAATATTTACCGGGGAATGCAGAAAAATAAGTGTTAATATATCTTTGATGATCGCCATAAATAGTACGAGCCATAGAAGGCCAAGGATATTTCATACACAAACGTCCTTCTGCTGGATTTGTATCCTGTTCTTTGCCTTTATCGTCAACCAAACAAGGTTGAATACCTGGTAAAGGTCTGGTCGCAAAAGTTGGTTTAGTTGGTGTGACACCTGCTAAAGGAGAAATCATAATACTGCCTGTTTCTGTTTGCCACCAAGTATCTACAATTGGCGATTTTTGCTTGCCGATTTTTTCGTCATACCAGTGCCAAGCTTCTTCGTTTATGGGTTCTCCTACAGTTCCTAAAACTTTTATCGAACTCATATCGTACTTTTCTGTAAATTCATTTCCTTGAGCTGCTAAAGCACGAATTGCTGTTGGTGCTGTATAGAATTGATTGACTTTATATTTTTCTACGATAGCCCAAAAACGCCCATAATCTGGGTAAGAAGGAACACCTTCGAACATCAATGTGGTTGCTCCTGCTGCAAGAGGACCATAAACAATATAACTATGACCCGTAATCCAACCAATATCGGCGGTACAATAATAAATATCACCGTGTTGATATTGGAAAACATTTCTAAAACTATGCGCCGTTTGTACCATATAACCCGCACAAGTATGTACCATACCTTTTGGTTTTCCGGTTGACCCTGATGTATATAAAATAAATAAAACATCTTCGGCATCCATAATTTCAGCAGGACAATTAGTGTCAACTTTGGCTAATTCATCGTGCCACCAAACATCGCGATCTGCTTTCATAGTTACTTTAGAATCTATGCGTTTTAAAACGATAGACGTTTCAATAGTTGGGCAAGTTTCTAAAGCTTCATCAGCTATGGCTTTTAAATCAACGGCTTTGGCGCCTCTATAAACGCCATCGGCAGTTAAAAGGACTTTACAACTAGAATCATTAATTCTAGTGGACAATGCCATGGCAGAAAATCCAGCAAATACAACTGAATGAATAGCTCCAATACGGGCACAAGCCAAAACAGCAATAGCCAATTCGGGTACCATTTGCATGTACAAACAAACCCTATCGCCTTTTACAACGCCTTTACTTTTGAGCACATTGGCAAATTTATTTACCTCGACAGATAGTTCATTGTACGTAAAGGTTCTATTATTTTCATTAGGATCATTTGGTTCCCAAATAATGGCTAATTCATCACCACGATTTTCTAAATGACGATCTATACAATTTTCAGTAATATTGAGTTTAGCGCCTTTAAACCATTCGAATTTGGCTTTTTCCCAATCGTATTCTACAACTTTATCCCATTTTCTGTGCCAATTATAAGTATTGGCAATTTGTGCCCAATAA
>JASFYX010000039.1:0-74707 GCA_045046885.1 Flavobacteriaceae bacterium | reverse complement strand
CATACAGGTAGAAATTTCGAGAATCTTTCCGACTTATTCAGCTTTTTATTTTAAAGAACTTTTTTGAAATCTGGTTGAAATTCACCTATTGCAAGCAACTCGTTATAACCCAACAAATATAACTATTTATCGGTTTAGATTTCGGGATAACAAAACTTTTTTATCGTTTTTATCCGCTTTTATAATGTCTTTTAACGCCACATCTAATGGACTCTCTATTCGCAATAAGTCCATTTTACTTACATGGGTATAAATCATTGTTGTCTCCGGACGCGCATGTCCTAACAATTCTTGTATATACCTTATATCAGTACCGTTTTCTAATAAATGTGTCGCATAACTGTGTCGCAATGTATGCGGCGTTACACGTTTTGTAATACCAGCCGCTTTACAACTACGCCTTAAAAAACCTCTGATACTCTCGGCCGAATAGGGCTGGCCTGTTTTACCCTCAACAAAATAAACATGTGGATTATAGGTTTGTAAATAATTGTTCAATAAAGGTAAAAAACTCTCAGCCAAAATAACATGCCTGTCTTTTCTGTGCTTGCTGTTATGTACAATTATCTGACGCCTGTCTATATCTATCGCCGCTAATTTTAAAGACAACAACTCGCTAATGCGCAATCCGGCCGAATAAATTAAAGCCAACACCGCTCTGTGTTTTAAATTCTGCGTAAAGCGCAACAAATCAATCACTTCTTCTTTGCTTAAAACAGTGGGTAAAATAGTGCTTTTATAAGGGCGTTTTAAAGCCAATTCGCTTATCTTACTATCGGGCAGAAAGACCGCAAAATGTTTAAGAGCACTCACAATTTGTCGGTGTGTGCTAATAGACAAAGCCCTAACAACAACAACATCTTCTACAAATTTTTCAACATCCCTGTTGGTCAAATCACACAGTACTTTGTCGCTGTTGTAGCTCACAAAATCCATAATAAAACTGCTGTATGTATGTACCGTACTGTCGCTCAAACGCAATCCGTAAAGGTATTTTTTATAGGATTTTATAAAATCTTTTTGCGTCGCGGTTAAAACCTGTTTTTTGGGCAATACATTTTTTAAAACAATACTTGTGTCCTTAACACTAGTATCTACAATAAGGGTCGTTTTAGGAGCCAAAACATGTTTAACCTTGCGGATGTTGGCATCGGTAAAAGCAATGTGCCAACAGCGTAAAGATTTACTCCACGTTGCTCCAGGCAAAGTTCTAACAAGCTTTAAAGTTGGCTCATGATATTTAAAATAAAGAAGCAATCTTAACGATTTCCTATGAACAACCTTCTTTAAAGTGACGCGTATTTTATCTGAAATAGTTTCCAAAAAAGTTTAAATTAAAAGAATACTCAAACTTAGTGAAAAAAAATCACAAAAAATAGTAAATAGCTTAAAATGAGATTATAAAAAATTAAACTATCAAATCATCAAATCGTCAAATCATCAAACCTATCCTTTATAAAAAGGCAATTTTACCACTTGGGCTTTAAGTTGTTTGTTACGGACGGCAATATAAATTTCCGATCCTAATTTGGCATAAGCTTTTGGTACATAGCCCAAACCGACACCTACTTTTAATGACGGACTCATAGTCCCCGAAGTCACTTCGCCAATAGTAGTGCCTTCGGCGTCAACTATAGTATAACCGTGTCGTGGAATTCCGCGATCTACCATACTAAAAGCGACTAATTTTTTAGTAACACCGTTTTCTTTTTGGGCTTTTAAAGCTTCGGCGTTCACAAAGTCTTTTGTGAATTTGGTAATCCAGCTTAAACCAGCTTCAATAGGCGAGGTGGTATCGTTAATATCGTTGCCATAGAGGCAGAAGCCCATTTCGAGGCGTAAAGTATCACGTGCGGCCAAACCAATGGGTTTAATACCAAAGTCGGCACCAGCTTTAAAAACAGCTTCCCAAATAGTAAGGGCGTCCTCGTTTTTAAAATAAATTTCAAAGCCGCCGCTACCGGTATAGCCCGTAGCCGAAATGGTGACGTTTTCTATCCCTGCAAAAGTGCCTATTTTAAAGGTGTAATAATCCATACTTGCCAAGTCAATAGCGGTTAAAGATTGCAAGGCTTTGGTAGCCATTGGCCCTTGTATCGCTAAAAGCGAAAGGTCATTAGAGGCATTAATCATATCGACATCTAAATCGTTGTGTTTGCTAATCCAAGCCCAATCTTTATCAATATTCGAAGCGTTTACCACCAACATATATTCGGTTTCAGATATGCGATACACCAATAAATCGTCCACAATACCGCCGTCGTAATTGGGTAAGCAACTGTATTGTACTTTACCATCAAAGAGTTTTGAAGCGTCGTTACTTGTTACTTTTTGAATCAGTGCCAAGGCATTTTTACCAGAGAGGAAGAATTCGCCCATATGCGACACGTCAAATACACCCACAGCATTTCTAACGGTTAAGTGTTCGGCATTGACGCCTTCGTATTGCACAGGCATATTATAACCCGCAAAGGACACCATTTTAGCACCTAAATTTGTGTGAATATTGGTGAGCGCTGTATTTTTCATAATGAATTATTTTAGGATTTTTTAAAGAAACAAAAGTACGATTATTCCTATAATAACTTGTAAAAACCACGATGAAATTGGAGGGACTTTCCTGATTAGAGTTGACCGATTAAGCTTGTAAATGATATTTGTTGAAATGTTAAAAGTTGAGTTTTGCGATTTGTCATTTTACAAAAACGTCTTCGCGAGGCTTTAGCCGTGGCGATCCTGCCTGCCGCCTTTAGATTAGCAAAGTGATTAAAATATTTTAAATACAATTAAAGGATATTTCTTTTTATTCACTTATTTTTGTCGCAAATAAATCAATTTTATGGCTACAACAGCACAACTACAAGATTTCACACAACAAGTTAGACGCGATATAGTCCGTATGGTACACGCTGTACAATCAGGACATCCAGGTGGCTCATTAGGTTGCGCCGAATTCTTGACGGTTTTATACCAAGATATTTTAGAATACAACACTACTTTTAATATGGATGGCGAAGGAGAAGATCTGTTTTTCTTATCAAATGGTCATATATCGCCTGTTTATTACAGTGTTTTGGCGCGTAGTGGTTATTTTCCTGTAAAAGAATTGGCCACATTTAGACTACTCAATACGCGTTTACAAGGCCATCCTACAACGCACGAAGGTTTGCCGGGTATTCGTATTGCCTCGGGTTCTTTAGGTCAAGGTATGTCTGTGGCATTGGGCGCAGCTCAAGCTAAAAAATTAAACAATGACAATCATTTAGTTTACACGCTTCACGGCGATGGCGAATTACAAGAAGGTCAGATTTGGGAAGCCGCTTTATACGCGGGCGGAAAAGGTATAGATAACATCATTTCGACAATAGATTATAATGGTCAGCAAATTGATGGTAGTACAGATGATGTGTTGCCTTTAGGCGATTTAAAAGCAAAATTTGAAGCTTTTGGATGGACAGTTTTAGACATTGTAAAAGGTAATGACGTTGCTGCTATTAAAGAAGGCTTGGAAGAAGCAAAATCATTGACAGGAAAAGGAAAACCCGTTTGTATTTTAATGCATACCGAAATGGGAAATGGCATTGACTTTATGATGGGTTCTCATGCGTGGCACGGAAAACCACCAAGCGATGCCCAACTTGAAAATGCCTTAGCTCAAAATCCAGAAACTTTAGGAGATTATTAAGAGTTTATAGTTAGAAATTTCTCTACTTTCGTCTGATAAATTAGCTTCGCTTTCCTAGTATCCTACGGAAATAGGAAAAATAAAAGATGTCAGGTTGAGCGCAGTCGAAACCCAATTTTAAATAGTATGAAAATAGGCATAGTATGTTACCCAACATTTGGCGGTAGTGGTGTAGTTGCCACAGAACTCGGTATGGCATTAGGTGTTAAAGGACATGAAGTACATTTTATAACCTACCATCAGCCGGTAAGGCTTAATTTTTTGTCTAAAAATGTCCATTTTCACGAAGTCTTTGTAGAAGAATATCCACTTTTTGAATACCAACCTTACGAGTTGGCTTTGTCTAGTAAAATGGTGGCTATAGTAGAGCGCTATCATTTAGATATTTTGCACGTACATTATGCCATTCCGCACGCTTATGCTGCTTTTATGGCCAAGCAAATGCTCAAAACAAAAGGTATAGATATTAAAGTTGTTACAACTTTGCACGGCACAGATATTACCCTTGTCGGAAGTCATCCCATCTATAAAAAAGCGGTGGAATTCAGTATTAATAATTCCGATGTCGTCACCACTGTTTCTAAAAGTTTAAAAGAGGATACTTTGCGTTTATTTAATATTAAAAAGGATATAAAAGTCATCAATAATTTTATAGAATTAGATAAATACCCAGAGCATACAGCCGAAGAATGTCAAAGGGCTTCTTTAGCAAGACCTGATGAAAAAATTATAGTTCATGTCAGTAATTTTAGGCCTGTTAAACGTTTAGAAGATGTGGTTTTGGTCTTTAAAAAAATACTCGAAAAAACACCAGCCAAATTATTGTTGGTAGGTGAAGGTCCCGAACGTGAAAAAGTAGATATTTTAGTCAAGAAATTGAATATTCGGAATAAAGTTTTGTTCTTAGGTAATAGCCAAGAAGTGAATAAAATTTTATGCTACGCCGATTTATTTTTGTTGCCATCTAAAACAGAGAGCTTTGGTTTATCGGCCTTAGAAGCGATGGCAGCAAAAACACCTGTTATATCTTCTAATACTGGCGGTTTACCCGAAGTTAATGTAAATGGCGTAACGGGATTTTTAAGTGATGTAGGAGATGTAGAAACTATGGCTAATAATGCCCTTAAAATATTTAAAGATACCGCTACACTTGAGCAGTTTAAGCAAAATGCTTTTGAGCATGCCAAAACTTTTGAGTTAGAAAATATCTTACCACAATACGAATCGGTTTACAGAGCGGTAAAAGAAGGATGTTGTTAAGAATTACCCGTTGTGCATTTAAATAAGCTGTTTATTTAGGCTTAGTATCATCATTAAATCGGTCTTTTAAAGACATCTCTTATAATAACAACCCAATAGAAAGCCTGAAAATATTTATATGTTGTACCTAAAGGCACAATAAGTAAATCACTATTTTTAAAATTACCGAGATGTTGTCCCTAGCGGGACATAATTATGATAAAAGTTAACGTCCCATTAAGGACGAAATATGTGTAATATAGAAATGAAAATATGCTGATTTGTGCCGTAGGTACAACATATACATTTTAAAAAGTCACTTTTTATCAATGCCAACCAGGTTAAGAATTATAAAAATCTAAAGCCTCCTTCATTAAGGTTTCAGAAACAACACATTCTAATTTATATTGCCCTATTTTTGTAATCAAAACAAACTTTACAACATCTTTTTGTGCTTTTTTATCGTGTTTTAATAATTCTAAAAGAGCGGGATAATCTGACTTATCAATAGCTACTTTTCCAAAATAACTATGAGTAAATTTTTTAATAGCTGTTGCCTCTTTCAAATCGAATGCACAATAATGATGCGATAAGTAGCAAGCAGCTACCATACCAATAGCTACAGACTCGCCGTGTGTTAAGTTTGGTTTTTCTTTGCTGTCTAAAAAATAGGATTCAACAGCATGTCCTAAACTGTGACCGAAGTTTAAAACTTTACGGATATTTTTTTCTGTAGGATCATTTAGAACAACATTATTTTTAATGGAAACAGAACGGTAAATTAAACTTTCTAAAGCGGCTTTATTTAAACTAGGATTCTTTAAAATTTCATTAAATAAATTAGCGTCATAAGATAAACCGTATTTAATTATTTCTGCCATCCCAGATTTGAGTTCACGTTTGGGTAAAGTTTCTAGATAAGCAGTGTCAATTACAAGCATAGAAGGGTTTGCAAAGCAACCTATTTGATTTTTAAGCACTCCTAAATTAACACCTGTTTTACCGCCAACAGCCGCATCAACCATCCCCAAAAGGGTAGTGGGTATATTTATAAAACGGATACCCCGTTTTAGCGTTGCCGCTACAAAGCCTCCTAAATCGGTTACAATACCACCGCCAAGGTTTATAAGTAGCGAAAATCTATCGGCTTTTAAAGCGCATAATTTTTGCCATAGAATAGTTGATTGTGCAATTGTTTTATTTTTTTCGCCTGTTGGAATTACAAGATAGATGATTTCTTTATCTGTTTTTAAGTGTTCTTTTAACCTTGGGAGACACAATTTTTGCGTATTTGTATCCGACAAAATAAAAATTTTAGATACAGTATTATCAGCAATATAATTGTTGAGTTTACCGTAGGCATCAACATTAAAATTAATGGTGTAATTATGTGCTAATATAGGCTTCATAAAAAGTAAAAATAATGGTGCAAAATAGTCATAAAATATTTAAAAATCGAACGGTAAATAGTATCTTTGTGAAAAATCGCCAAAATGGAAAAATTATTTGATAATACTGAGACAGCCTTTTCGTTAAAGACTGATTCTGAGCTAGAAAGAGCTTATTTTTTATTTCGCATGATTAAAAGCGAACCGCTCGTTAGAATAGGTACTGCGGCCACCAATTTTGCGCTTAAAGCACATTTGCCTGTTGAAGGCTTAATACGTTCTACGGTTTTTGATCATTTTTGTGGGGGCGTTACCGAAGAAGACTGTATGAATAATATAGAAAATATGTACACAAAAAATGTTCATGCTGTTTTAGATTATTCTGTTGAAGGTGCTGAAGTTGAATCGCAATTTGATTTAGCGATGAGTAAAACACTCAAAAATATTGATTTTGCCAAAGAAAAAATCAGTATTCCATTTGCAGTTTTTAAACCAACCGGATTTGGGCGTTTAGATTTATACCAAAAAGTATCAGAAAAACTAGAACTCAGTGATGCCGAAAAAGTGGAATGGCAACGTGTGTGCAATCGTTATGACAAAGTGAGTAAATATGCTTTTGATAATGATGTTTCTCTTTTAATTGATGCCGAAGAGACGTGGATGCAAGCTTCTGCAGACGATTTGATTGAAGAAATGATGGTAAAGTACAATAAACAAAAAGTTATTGTATTTGGAACTTTGCAATTGTATCGTTGGGATAGATTGGGTTATTTAAAAGATTTATATGCTAGAGGAGAAGCGCAAGGCTTTTATATTGGTATGAAATTAGTCCGTGGCGCTTATATGGAAAAAGAACGCGAACGTGCCATAGAGAAAGGATATAAATCGCCTATATGCGACACAAAAGAAGATACAGATGCCAATTACGATGCCGTAGTAAGTTATATGTTAGAGCACATTGATAAAATGGCCATTTTTGAAGGGACTCATAACGAAGAGAGTTCTTATTTACTTATGAATCTTATAGATAAATACAAATTAGAAAAAAACGACCCACGTGTTTGGTTTGGACAATTGTATGGTATGAGCGATCATATTAGTTACAACTTGTCTAAATTAGGATATAATGTTGCAAAATATGTACCTTACGGCCCCGTAAAAGATGTGATGCCTTATTTAATTAGACGCGCCGAAGAAAACACATCTGTAGCCGGACAAACTACGCGTGAATTGGATTTATTAAAACGCGAGAGAAAACGTCGGAAATTGTAAAACTTTAAGTTATTAGATTAGTCATTTTTATAGGTATATTACTGCTGCTAGATGTATATACATACCTTGGTATAAAGACTATTACCATAAAATTTGAGAGTGCTAAGTATTGGCGATTTGGCTATATACTCTTATTGCTACTTATGTATGTTGGGTTGGCATACTTATTCCTTTATTTTTCTAAAAGACCATTACATTCAGACCTTATTAAAAATTTACTGATTGGCTTTTTCTTTGCTTTCTTTGTGTTTAAATTATTGTTTAGTCTCTTTTTAGTGTTCGATGATATTGTGCGTATTTTTACTTACCTCATTAAATTCACACTGAATCTGTTTACAACAAAGGCACAGATTTCGTATCCTGAACGCAGAAAATTTATTGGTCAGATTGGTTTGGGTATTGCCGCCATTCCGTTTTTATCGATGTTATACGGCATTACAAAAGGGAAGTATAATTACAAAGTCAAAACATTAAAGCTAAAATTTAAAAACTTGCCCAAAGCTTTTGACGGCTTTAGGCTTGTTCATATTTCTGATATTCATGCGGGTAGTTTCGATAGTTTAGAAGATGTGCAACGCGGCATTAAATTAATTAATAATCAAAATGCAGATATTCTCTGTTTTACAGGCGATTTGGTCAATAACGATTCAAGAGAAATAGAACCTTTTATTGAGAGTTTTAAAACTTTAAAAAGTAAATATGGCACCTTTTCTTCTTTAGGAAATCACGATTATGGCGATTATAAAAAATGGCCGTCAGAGCAAGCTAAAAAAGACAATCTTGAATTACTGTTTAAACATCACGAAGAAATTGGTTTTAAATTACTCAATAATAAAGCGACTTTTGTAGCTAAAGATGGTGAGAAATTAGCCGTAGTCGGTGTAGAAAATTGGGGGAAACCCCCTTTTCCACAACGTGGAAATCTTGATGTTGCTCTAGAAAATGTTGCGGAAAATGATTTTAAAATATTGCTATCTCACGATCCAACACATTGGGATTATAAAGTATTAAAACACAAAACAAATATCGATTTAACATTGTCTGGTCATACCCACGGTATGCAGTTTGGTGTAGAGATTCCAGGTTTTAAATGGAGTCCGATAAAATATTTTTATCCACGTTGGGCAGGTTTGTACAAACAAGCCGAACAATATCTTTATGTAAATCGTGGTTTTGGCTTTTTGGGTTTCCCCGGACGTGTAGGTATTTGGCCAGAGATAACTGTTATAGAGCTGTATTCTGAAGTATAATTCAACAAAAGTGTTGTATTCCAATCACTTATATCATAATTGGAGACATCTAAAATAAAGACTATAAATAGCTGATAACTAAAAATTAGCATTACTTTTGCAAACTCAAAATCATAAGGATGCAATCTATCAGAAACATAGCTATTATAGCACACGTTGATCACGGTAAAACAACTTTGGTCGATAAAATTATTGACCAAGCAAAAATTTTAGACGAACGTAAAGTTCACAAAGAATTGCTGCTAGACAGTAATGATTTAGAACGTGAGCGTGGGATTACTATTTTATCTAAAAATGTATCAGTAACCTATAAAGGTGTTAAGATTAATGTGATAGATACACCTGGTCACGCCGATTTTGGAGGAGAAGTAGAACGTGTTTTAAAAATGGCCGATGGTGTTTTACTTTTAGTTGATGCCTTTGAAGGCCCAATGCCACAAACGCGTTTTGTTCTAGGAAAAGCCATTGAGTTGGGTTTAAAGCCAATTGTAGTCATAAATAAAGTAGATAAAGAAAATTGTACACCAGATTTGGTTCACGAGCATGTTTTCGATTTGATGTTTGCTTTAGATGCCTCAGAAGAGCAATTAGATTTTCAAACAATTTATGGGTCTGCCAAACAAGGATGGATGAGCACAGATTGGCAAAAACCTACTACAGATATTATTCCACTTTTAGATACTATTGTCTCTGAAATTCCCGAAGCACCTTACAGAGAAGGGTCGCCACAAATGCAAATTACTTCTTTAGATTACTCGTCCTTTACAGGTAGAATTGCTATTGGACGGATTTTTAGAGGCGATTTATTCGAAGCTAAAGAATACATGCTTTGCAAGAGAGATGGCGGTACTAAAAAAGTTAAAATAAAAGAATTACACCTTTTTGAAGGTCTTGGAAAAGTAAAAGTATCAAAAGCCAGAAGTGGCGATATTTGTGCTATGACAGGTATTGATGGTTTTGAAATAGGTGATACAATTGCCGATTTAGAAAACCCTGAACCTTTACCACGTATCAGTATAGACGAGCCGACTATGAGTATGCTTTTTACCATAAACAATTCGCCGTTTTTCGGAAAAGAAGGTAAATATGTAACTTCACGTCATTTAAGAGATCGCCTGTTTAAAGAGACAGAAAAAAACTTGGCCTTACGCGTAGAAGAAACAGATAGCGAAGATAAATTTATTGTTTTCGGACGTGGTATTCTCCATTTATCAGTATTGATAGAAACAATGCGCAGAGAAGGCTACGAATTACAAGTAGGACGCCCACAAGTTATTTTAAAAGAAGTTGATGGTAAAAAGCACGAGCCCTACGAAATTTTAGTGATAGATGTGCCAGAATCTGGCGCAAGCAAAGCCATTAATTTGGTCACATTGCGCAAAGGTGATTTAATGATAATGGAACCTAAAGGCGATTTACAACATTTGGAGTTTGATATTCCATCTCGTGGACTTATCGGTTTGCGAAACAAATTATTGACAGCCACACAAGGAGAAGCTATTATCAACCACAGATTACGTGGCTTTGATGTCTTTAAAGGGACTATTGAAAAAAATGTAAATGGTGCTATTATTTCATCTGAAGTAGGAAAAGCGACTGCTTATGCCATTGATAGATTACAAGATCGCGGACGCTTTTTTATAGATCCAAATCAGGAGATTTACAAAGGACAAGTTATTGGCGAAAACAACAAACAAGAAGATATGTCAGTTAATTTAATTAAAGGTAAAAAATTGACGAATGTGCGTAAATCGGGAACAGATGAAGCGGCTAAAATATTTCCAAAAGTAGATTTCTCTTTAGAAGAATGTATGGAATACATCAAAGATGATGAGTATTTGGAAGTGACTCCAAAGAGCTTGAGAATGCGAAAAATAAATTTTAGATAAGCTGGGTGTTTTAAAATTTTGTTAAAAGACTAATTTAGCTTCTATAAAGTGAATTAGAAACGAATAAAAATTCATTTAAAATTGTAAATTGCACCACAAAATTTAATATAAATATGAAGTTAAGATATTTTCTCTCGATATTATTTGTCGGATTTCTAATATTATTTTCTTGTAAGAGAGATAAAAGCGTTGTTGCCACGGTTGTTATAGACCCCGCTGAGCAAGCCTTGACAGATAATGACTCATTAGTCAATTACCTTCAAACACATTATTTAAATACAGATGGTAATATTTGGACTATTATAAAAGGTAATGGGAGACCCCTATACGAAGATGTAATTACAGAAATAGTTACTTTAAATGATATTGATTACAAGTTTTATTATTTGGTACAAAGTGAAGGGACGACTATAGTTCCTAAAAGATCAGATTCTATTTTTGTAAATTATACGGGCTTTTTATTAGACAGCACACGTTTTGATTCTCGTATTTCAACTTGGATAGATTTAACAGGTGTGATACAAGGTTGGAAAGATGGTTTTCCCCACTTTAAAGGCGGGACGAAAGTTATAAATTCAGATGAGTCTTTATCGTATATAGATAATGGTAGAGGGTTTTTATTTTTTCCATCGGGCTTAGGTTATAGTGATATTCCTACAGGTTCTATTCCTGCCAACTCTCCTTTAATGTTTAAAATTGAATTGAACCAAGTGGTACGAGCCGATCACGATAATGATGGCATACCTTCTTATTTAGAAGATATTGATAATAATGGTGAAGTAATAGGAGACGATACCGATAATGATGGCCTTTTCAATTTTAGAGATGCTGATGATGATGGCGATACTATAGATACAAGAGATGAAGATGTAAACGGTAATGGCAATGTTTTTGATGACGATACCGATGGAGATGGCATTGCCAATTATTTAGATAATGACGATGATGGTGATGGTAAATTAACTAAAGATGAAGATGCTAATCATAATGGTGATTTAACAGATGACGATACCGATGGCGATGGTATCCCAAATTATTTAGATAGCGACTCTTAAAAGTAGAAAATGAATAAAACAAAAAACGCACCTTAAAAAGGTGCGTTTTTTGTTTTAAAAAGATTTGAGGACTTACAATAAATTATAAGAAACACTAAATATTATTTGATTGGGTCTGTTGTCTAAATTCAGATTGGTTAAAGAAGATATGAGAATAGCATTCAGATTGTTTGAAAACCCTTTTTCCCAACGGGCATCTACGCCAAAATTACCTAAATCTAAACTCAAACCTACTTGTGTACCTAAAGAAAACTTGTTAAAATCGATATTGCCAACATCACTGGTTTTAAAATCTGATTTTAAAATATACTGAAACGAAGGACCTCCAAAAATATGCAAGGGTCCCAAGATTTTTTTATCTAATAAAACAGGAATGTCTATTTTTTTAGTTTTAAGATTTGTAGATGTGGCATCAAATTGATATTGGTTTCTAATTTCTGTATATACCAGTTCTGGTCTTAAATTGAAACCTGCTAATTTAAAACGACTCCAAATTCCAAAATGGAAGCCGGCTTTATCTTTAGAACCATGTGTTATATCGGTTATACCGCCTCCAGCTGCATTGACAACTTCGGTAATGTTACCAGCAAAATTGTAGTTCATACCCCCTTTAATGCCAAACTTGGCTTGAGAAAATACAGTAACACTTATAAGGCTAAGAGCTAAGATTAAAATTTGTTTTTTCATAATTGATTGATTTTTATTTTAAACGTTTTTTAGTTTAATTTATTTTCGAGCAATAACTTTTTTGGCGGCAGCAACAATAGAAGTACTGTTTAAATTATACTTATCCATTAACTGATTTGGTGTGCCCGATTCTCCAAAACTGTCTTGTACGGCAACAAACTCTTGTGGTACTGGCAAATTTTGTGCCAAAACACGTGATACACTTTCGCCCAAACCGCCTAAAACGTTGTGCTCTTCGGCAGTAACAATACATTTTGTATTTAACACAGAGGCTAAAATAGCATTGTCATCCAATGGTTTAATTGTGTGAATATTGATTACTTCGGCACTTATGCCTTCTTTTTCTAATACTTCTGATGCTTGTAAAGCTTCCCAAACTAAATGACCCGTAGCGACGATAGTAACATCTTTTCCTTCAGTCAATTTAACAGCTTTTCCAATTTCAAAATTTTGATTATCGGGTGTAAATACAGGTACTTTAGGACGGCCAAAACGCAAATAAACAGGGCCGTCATAATTGGCTATGGCTATTGTAGCGGCTTTTGTCTGGTTGTAATCACAGGTATTTATAACCGTCATACCCGGCAGCATTTTCATCAAGCCTAAATCTTCTAATATTTGGTGTGTCGCCCCATCCTCCCCTAAAGTAAGTCCGGCATGTGATGCACAAATTTTTACATTTTTACCAGAATAAGCTACTGCTTGGCGGATTTGATCGTAAACACGCCCGGTAGAAAAGTTGGCAAAGGTTCCTGTAAACGGAATCTTTCCACCAATAGTTAAACCAGCTGCCATACCAATCATATTGGCTTCGGCAATGCCTGTTTGGAAAAAACGATCGGGATAATTTTTGGCAAAATCGTCCATTTTTAACGAGCCTGTTAAATCGGCACAAAGCGCCACGACATTTTTATGGGTTTTTCCCAATTCAGAAAGGCCAGCGCCAAATCCAGATCGGGTATCTTTTTTTTCTGTAAAAGTGTATTTTTTCATCTTGATAATTAGAATTTAGGCAAAAATAGAAATTAAAATGCGCAACTGTTAGAATCTGAGCAATTCTTTATAAAATTTATGAACAGGGAATCCCATGACATTAAAATAGCTTCCTTTTATTTTTTTAACACCAATATAGCCTATCCATTCTTGTATGCCATAAGCACCGGCTTTGTCATACGGACTGTAATTAGTTATGTAATAATCAATTATTTGGGGCGTTAATTTATTGAAATAAACTTTAGTGATACAGTTAAAAACTTTTTCTTTCTCTTTGCTTTTTAGACAAAATGATGTAATAACCAGGTGTTTCTTACCTGATAGCTTTTCTAACATTTCTCTGGCTTCTGTGGCATCTTTTGGCTTTTCTAAAGCTTTATTTTTAAACCACACAATAGTATCTGCGGTAATGAGGATGTCATTTATTTCTAAATCTTTAAAAGCGTTTGCCTTTTCAAGTGCTAAATAATTGGTAATGGCTTCTTTTTTTAAATACTTGGGATAATTTTCTTCTACTTCTTTTAGCTGAATTTTAAAGTCTAAGCCCAATTCCTTCAAAAAATTCTGACGTCGGGGAGAACCCGATGCCAAAATAATATTTTTATTTTCGAGTGATTTTAATTTCATTTGTTAGGTGTTTAAAATACTTATTACGGCAATAGAACCAATACCAAAAATCATAATTAATTTTAAAAGACGTGTAAGCGATGTGTAGTTAGTTATAGTTTTGGCTTTTATAAAGAATATATAATAAATAAGACTCGGTAAAAAGACCAAAGAAATCATGTAGAGAAATGCTAAATTGTTATATCTAAAATAAGCCGTGGCATAATAGGCAATTGCTACGACTAAAAGACTGTTAAGAAAAATTAAAACAGTGCGTGTATTTTTTAAACCCAATACAGAAATAAGCGATTTTGTTTGACGCTTTTTGTCGCCAATTTCGTCTTCAATATCTTTAATTACTTCTCTAATAATATTGACGAGAAAGGCAAATAAAAAATAATCGAAAATAATACTTAATATTGCTAATTGTTGCGGTGCATTCGAAATATTTATAGGAGCATATACGTCATATATACCTAATATTAAAATACTTAAACTGACTAAAAGAGCTACAATTACGTTTTTTAAAATAAATATTTTCTTCCAAGATTGCGAATATTTTAACAAGCCAAAAGCCAATAATAAAAAGAGTGAACCAAAATTTAAATGATTAATTTTATAGGACAAAAAAGTAGCCAATCCCAAACCTATAAAATTGAATAATATATAAAATCTCATAGCCAGCTTTTCAGAAATATGTTTACCGATTACAAGCTCTTTTGGTTTGTTAATTTTATCTGATTCTAAATCGTAAATATCATTTATAATATAACCAGCAGCAGCAATAAAGAGAAGGGCAAATAACAATATCAAAAAATAAAAATTTGTGAGTTGAAAATCGACACCACTTTTGTTTATAAAAAAATATTTAAATAGAATCTGACAAAAAGCTATAATGGCTAAGTTTTTAACACGTATGAGTTTAAAAAAGGCAGGTATCACTTTTTGAATTCCTTTTTAACACGGGCTAGGTCGCGTTTGTTATCGCGGTCTTTTATAACTTCCCGCTTGTCGTATGTCTTTTTACCTTTACACAAAGCAATGTCAATTTTTGCCCATCCTTTATCGGTAAGGAAAAGGCGTAATGGTACAATGGTAAGCCCTACATTTTTAACTTGTTTTTCTAATTTTTTGAGCTCGCGCTTTTGCAAGAGCAAACGGCGCTCGCTTTTGGGTTTATGATTGTAAGAATGGCCATAAAGATATTCTTCAATAAACATATTTATGACAAATAATTCGCCTTTTTCATTAAACTCGCAAAAGCTTTCAGTTATACGCGCTTTGCTCAAGCGAATAGATTTAATTTCGGTTCCGGTAAGTTGTATGCCAGCAGTGTATTTATCTATTATTTCGTATTCAAAACGGGCTTTTTTGTTCTGAATATTTATTCTCTTTTGCATAGTGACAAATGTAGTGAATAATTGAAGTTGGTAAAAATTACTTTAGATTTAAACTGTCGGCTAAACGTGAAAGATATTCTATGCGATTGAGGCTTTCTAAAGTCTTGCTTTTGTAAAAGGCATAATCGGCCTTTAAAGGCGATAATTCAAACGATGATTTGGCTTGTGCATTATAATCTCTAGCTAAAATCCAATGCATTTGTGCTTCTTTTAAAAATAATTTTAAAGACTTACTTTTTTCTGCTATAAGTTTGTCATTGGTTTTTATTTTATTGTCGAGCTTTTTGAGAAATAATTTATAAGCTTTATTTAAGTTAGTTTGCGATGAATTGTAAACTTTAAAAACACACGCATTTATCTCTTTTTGCGTGGGTAAACTATCACAGGATTTTATATTTAAATTTTGAGATTGAACAGTGTAAAATCCTAAAAAAATATTCAATAAACTCAGTCTTATCAAAAATATATGCATCTTATTTTGATGGAGGTGTTATCATTATATGTGCTTTATAAGTGCCAGGAAACATAATCCAAGGACCACCTGGTACTTGTGGTGTAGGAGACAAGCCAGTTGTTTCGGCAGTTGCCCAAGGAATATAAACCACATATCTTATATGTCCATTTTCTATTTTTTTAGAGACCTTGTTAAAATGCGCTTTTTGTCCGTATAAAACATATAATGTACTAGGATGTGTGGGTAATTTTAAAGCACCTGCTTTAGATTCGGCTGCTCTAATAGCTTCTATTTCTTTTCTGTTTTTACCCTCTTTTTTTAAAGCACGTCCTCTAGCCATCATAGGCTCTAAATCTTTGTGATAACAAGCTACGCTGAACGATTTACTTTTAGGATTATTAGACAGACAAACAAAATTACCTGTTCCTTTTCTCAAGACTTTTAAATCGCCTTTTGAATTGTAACCCCAAACAGTTGCATTGGCTTGCTCATTTTCTGGGATTATTTGCGTTGCTGCAATAATCTGATTTTCATTGCTCAAAACTTCTTGTGCTCTCATGGGCATCATGCCAAGCGCTAGAATTGAGATACTAAAAAGAAGTCTCATATTTAATTTTTTGTGGTTTTTGTTTTACTAATTTCAATAAATAATTCTTGTGTTTTGCTGTTTAAATCCATCGTAATTTTATCACCTTCGGCTAAATTAGCATTGACAATTTCTGTAGCCAAAGCATCTTCAATATATTTTTGGATAGCCCGTTTTAACGGACGCGCACCATATTGTTTATCAAAGCCTTTATCTACAATAAAATCTTTCGCTTTCTTGCTTAGATTTAAGGTATATCCCAAATCGGTTATACGTAAGAGCAATTTTTTTAATTCTATGTCAATTATTTTATGAATATCTTTTTTATCAAGACTGTTGAATACAACGACATCATCAATTCTATTTAAAAATTCAGGGGCAAAAGTCTTTTTAAGCGCATTTTCTATGACACTTTTAGCATAGGCACTTTCTTGTTCTTTTTTTGCTGATGTTCCAAAGCCAACGCCTTGACCGAAATCTTTCAATTGACGTGAGCCAATATTAGATGTCATTATGATAATTGTATTTCTAAAGTCAATTTTACGTCCTAAACTATCGGTTAAAAAACCATCGTCTAAAACTTGCAAAAGCATATTAAAAACATCTGGATGGGCTTTTTCAATCTCATCTAAAAGAACTACTGCGTAAGGTTTACGTCTTATTTTTTCGGTTAATTGTCCCCCTTCTTCATAACCTACATATCCCGGAGGAGAACCAATTAAACGTGTTATGGCAAATTTTTCCATATACTCGCTCATATCAATACGTACCAAAGCTTCTTCGGAATCGAATAATTCTGAAGCCAAAATTTTAGCCAATTGTGTTTTGCCAACACCAGTCTGACCTAAAAATATAAAACTACCAATAGGTTTATCTGGGTCTTTAAGGCCTACGCGGTTACGCTGAATAGCTTTTACAACTTTTTCTACAGCTTCTCTTTGACCAATAACTTTAGCTTCGATGTGCTTGTTTAAATCGGCTAGACGCAAACTTTCTACTTGAGCGACACGATTTACAGGAATACCTGTCATCATAGAAACGACTTCGGCCACATTGTCTTCTGTAACAACTTCGCGATTGAGTTTACTCTGTTCTTCCCATTTATATTGCTCTCTTAAGAGTTCTTTTTCAATGTTTTTTTCGTCATCTCTAAGTTTTGCAGCTTCTTCAAATTTCTGACTCTTAACGACATTATTTTTGAGAGTTCTAACTTCTTCTAATTGTTTTTCTAAACTGACAATTTGATCTGGAACCACAATATTTGTAATGTGAATTCTAGAGCCAGATTCATCTAAAGCATCAATGGCTTTGTCTGGTAAAAACCTATCAGTCATATATCTGTTTGTCAGTTTGACACACGCTTTTATGGCTTCGTCTGTATATTGCACATTATGATGGTCTTCGTATTTAATTTTGATGTTTTGTAAGATTTCTATGGTTTCATCTACAGAAGTAGGCTCAACAATAATTTTCTGGAAACGGCGTTCCAGCGCCCCATCTTTTTCAATATTTTGTCTAAACTCATCGAGTGTTGTCGCCCCAATACATTGTATTTCGCCTCGCGCTAGAGCAGGTTTAAACATATTTGAAGCGTCTAAAGAACCTGTCGCACCACCAGCACCCACAATTGTGTGTATTTCGTCTATAAACAAAATGATATCTTCATTTTTTTCTAACTCGTTCATAAGCGCTTTCATACGCTCTTCGAACTGACCTCTGTATTTTGTGCCGGCTACTAAACTCGCCAAATCAAGAGAAACAATGCGTTTGTTGAATAATATGCGCGAAACTTTTCTTTGAATGATACGCAATGCCAATCCTTCGGCTATAGCCGATTTACCAACACCTGGTTCGCCAATTAAAAGCGGATTATTTTTTTTACGACGACTTAAAATTTGTGAAACACGTTCTATTTCTTTTTGACGTCCCACAACGGCATCTAATTTGCCATTCTCTGCCATAACTGTCAAATCGCGTCCAAAATTATCTAAAACGGGTGTTTTGGTTTTTTTAGCTGCTGCTGATTTTGGATTTTCAAATGGGTTTTCTTTAGAATCACCAAACTCATCTGAAGGTAATTCTGCTTTTGGAGAAGAGAATTCTTCACTTTCGCCAGTACTCTGATTAAAATATTGTAAAAACATCGCTTTTACTTCATTGTAATCTATCTCTAAACTGTGCATTATTTTTGTGGTAGGATCTGACTCATTTCGCAAAACACACAACAAAAGATGTGCTGTACTTATGGCGTCATTTTTATACAATTTAGCTTCTAAGAAAGTGGTTTTCAATGCTTTTTCAGCTTGTTTTGTAAGATGCAAACTCTTCTTTGTCAGACCTTCTTTAAAAACAATATCGTTGGCATTTAGTTTTTCAATTTGTTGTCTAAGGTATTTTAAATCGACTTCAAGAGCGTTTAAAATATCAATAGCTTCTCCGTCATTTTTCCTTAGAATACCTAAAATTAGGTGCTCTGTGCCAATATAATCATGACCTAACCGTAAAGCTTCTTCTTTACTGTAAGCGATAACATCTTTTACTTTTGGCGAAAAATTATCATCCATAGGGTTATACTTTGTTTAGGTAAAAATAGTAGATTTTTTTGGTTTAACATTACAAATATCAGACCGAATACAAAAATAAAGCTTAAATGGCAGTTAAATCTTATAAAATTGTTAAAATATCGTATTAATTGTTAATAACATTTAGTAAAAAAAGAAGTTATAATTGCTTTAAAAAAAGTGCTATTTGTTGTATATTGCGTGTTTGTAATTTAATATAAAAATAATAAAATTTATGGCAGATGGAGAAAAAGTAATTCCTATTATTATTGAAGATGAAATGAAATCTTCATACATAGATTATTCTATGTCTGTAATTGTTTCGAGAGCCTTACCAGATGTTAGAGATGGTTTAAAACCCGTTCATAGACGCGTTTTATTTGGTATGCACGAATTAGGAGTTAGAGCTACTGGTAGTTATAAAAAATCGGCACGTATTGTAGGGGAAGTTTTAGGTAAATATCATCCACACGGTGATACTTCTGTTTATGATGCTATGGTAAGAATGGCGCAAGAGTGGAGTATGCGTTATCAATTAGTTGACGGTCAAGGTAACTTTGGCTCTGTAGATGGCGATAGTCCTGCGGCTATGCGTTATACCGAAGTTAAAATGCGCAAGATATCTGAAGATATGTTGGCAGATATTGATAAAGATACTGTTGATCACCGCTTAAATTTTGATGATACTTTAAAAGAACCCACAGTATTGCCTTCACGTATTCCTGGTTTGCTCGTAAATGGTGCTTCGGGTATTGCTGTTGGGATGGCTACAAATATGCCTCCTCATAATTTATCTGAAGTTATAAATGGCATTTCTGCTTATATAGATAATAATGAAATTACTATAGAAGAGTTGATGCAGTTTATAAAAGCGCCAGATTTTCCAACAGGTGGTACTATTTATGGCTATGAAGGTGTAAGAGATGCTTTTTTAACAGGACGAGGCAGAATAGTTATGCGTGCAAAAACATCCTTTGAAGAAGTTCAAGGACGTGATTGTATAATTGTTTCAGAAATTCCATATCAAATTAATAAAGCAGATATGATTAAGAAAACTGCTGATATGGTTAACGATAAAAAACTTGAAGGAATAGCTTCTATTCGCGATGAGTCTGATAGAAATGGTATGCGTATTGTTTACGTTTTAAAACGTGATGCCATTCCTAATATCGTCCTTAACAAGCTTTATAAATACACAAGTTTACAAACATCTTTTAGCGTAAACAACATAGCATTGGTCAACGGAAGACCTGAGATGTTAAACTTAAAAGATTTGATTAAACATTTTGTAAATCACAGACATGATGTCGTTGTAAGACGTACAAAATTTGAACTCAAAAAAGCTGAGGCGCGAGCACATATCTTAGAGGGACTCATAATAGCTTCAGACAATATTGATAAAGTAATTGCTTTAATACGCAGTTCTAAAACCCCAGACGAAGCTAAAAGCAAACTGATTGAAGCGTTTGAATTAAGTGAAATTCAAGCTAAGGCAATTGTAGAAATGAGATTGCGTCAGTTAACGGGTCTTGAGCAAGATAAATTACGAGCAGAGTTTGATGAAATTATGAAGTCTATTGCTGATTTAAAAGAAATTTTAGCTCACGAGTCTAGACGTATGGATATCATTAAAGAAGAGCTTATTACTATAAAAGATAAATATGGTGACGAAAGACGTTCTGTTATTGAATATGCCGGTGGCGATTTGAGTATAGAAGATATGATTCCAGATTCGAGTGTTGTAATCACTATTTCTCATGCAGGATATATCAAACGTACAGATTTATCAGAATATAAAACGCAAAATAGAGGCGGAAGAGGCCAGAGAGGTGTTGCCACTAGAAATGAAGATTTCTTAGAACAACTTTTTGTGGCCACAAACCATCAATATATGTTATTCTTTACCCAAAAAGGTAAAGTATTCTGGATGCGTGTTTACGAAATTCCAGAAGGCAATAAAACATCTAAAGGACGTGCCATTCAAAACCTTGTAAATATAGAGCCAGACGATAAAGTTAAAGCCTTTATATGTACACAAGATTTAAAAGATCAAGACTATATAAATTCTAACTATGTGGTTATGGCTACTAAAAAAGGTCAAACTAAAAAGACTTTATTAGAGCAATATTCACGTCCTAGAACAAATGGTATTAACGCTATTACCATTAGAGAAGGTGATGAACTTTTAGAGGCTAAATTAACCAATGGGTCTTCACAAATTATGTTAGCTGTCAAATCAGGTAAAGCTATTAGATTCGAAGAAAGTAAATCGCGTCCTATGGGTAGAAATGCTTCAGGTGTTCGCGGTATTAAATTAGCCAATGACAAAGACGAAGTAATTGGCATGATAGCCATTGAAGATGCAAATTCTGAAGTACTTGTTGTATCAGCAAATGGTTATGGAAAACGTTCTAGTGTAGAAGATTACAGAATTACCAATAGAGGTGGTAAAGGTGTTAAAACCATTAATGTAACCGAAAAAACAGGTAATCTTGTCGCTATTAAAAATGTGTCGGATACGGATGATTTAATGATAATAAATAAGTCTGGTTTAACCATTCGTATGGCGGTATCAGATTTACGTGTTATGGGACGCGCCACTCAAGGTGTGAAACTCATAAATATTAAAGAAGACGACTCTATTGCAGCTGTGGCACGCGTTATGCAAGAAGAAGTAGAAGAAAATAATGACGAAAATACAAATCAAGAAGAAAACAATCAAAACGAAGAATAAAACAAATTTAAAAATCATGAAAAAACAAATTTTAATATTATTGATGTTTCTAGTGACTGTAGGAATGGTTGCTCAGAAAAATGAACTTAAAGCAGCAGATAAGGCTTTGAAAAAAAACGATTTAGCACTAGCAAAATCCTCTCTTGCTAAATGCGATAACCTTATAGCTGGTGCAGATAATAAGTTAAAAGCCAAGTACTATTTTTTAAAAGGGAAAACTTATGCAAAAATTGGAAAAGAACAACCTGCATTAGACGCCAATGCGTATGATGTTGCGGCCGACGCCTTGAATAATTTAATTGATTTTGAAAAGAAAATTGGTAAAAAAACTTATTCAAATGATGCGGCACCTATTTTTAATACGCTTATTGCCGATATAAGAGCTGCTGCTGTTAAGCAATACCAAGCTAAGGAATATTTAAAATCGGCTCAAAATTTTGCAAAAGTTTATAAATTAAGCCCTAAAGATACCTTTATGTTAGACAATGCAGCAAATGCGGCTCACTTGGGTAAATTATACAAAGAGGCTTTAGGCTATTATATTCAATTAAATGAGTTGGGTTATAAAGGTGTATCAACAGTGTATAAAGCTAAAAATACTGAGACAGGGAAATTTGAAACATTCAGTTCTAAATCACAACGCGATATAATGATGAAGACAGGAAAATACTCTGAATCTAAAGATGATGTTTCTAAATCAAGAGCTATTTCTATCATCAAAAATATTGCTTTTATGTATGGTAAGTTGGGTGAAAACAAAAAAGGATTAGATGCTCTTACAAAAGCAAGGGCAGCTTATCCAAACGATTATAATTTGTTATTAGCTGAGGCAGACCTTCAAATTAAATTAGGTAATAGAGAAAAATTTGGTCAATTGATGAAAGAAGCAGTTGATAAAAACCCTAATGAACCTATGTTGTACTTCAATTTAGGTGTAATTAGCAATGAACAAAATAAGGATGCCGATGCTATTAAATATTATAAAAAAGCTATTGAATTAGACCCAAATTATTTTGATGCTTATGTTAATATGGCTAATGTGTATCGCAAAGCAGAAAACCGTATAATTGATGATATGAACAAAAATTTAAGTGATTTCGATAAGTATGACGTTCTTAAAGCAAAACTATCTGATTTATATAAAAAGGTTTTACCCTTTTATGAAAAAGCTTATTACATCAAAAAAGACGATATTTCTGTAGTACAAACTTTAATGGGTATTTACGAAAACTTAGATATGGAAACAAAATATAAAGCATTAAAAGCCGAATATGATATTTTGAAAAGTAAATAAATTCACCCTAATACAAAGTTAAAAGCCTTAATCAATTAAGATTAAGGCTTTTTTATTATTTTTTTAATAATTCTTAGTTTGTGTGTATGACGTTTGGTGTCAACATTGTAAATGCCACTTTGGTCAAGTTTGTCTATGCGTACTTTACCATGCGCATGTATTATATGATGATTGGCTAAAATAATACCTACGTGAATTATATTACCCTCTTCATTATCAAAAAAAGCCAAATCTCCAGGGTCTGACTCTTCTATAAAACTCAGCGTTTCGCCTTGTGTGGCTTGCTGAGAAGCATCTCTTAACAAAGTATGTCCACTTAGTTTATAGACCATTTGTGTAAATCCAGAGCAATCTATACCAAAGGGTGTTTTGCCACCCCATAAATAAGGACTGTTTAAATAGAAATAGGCATTCTCAATTAACGACTCTTTTAGCATTTTTTCTATAAAAATACCACCATCAAAACTGTAAGCTATTTTATTAATATTAAAGCTTTTATTTTTAAAAAAGGGTAGGGTAGCTCCTAAAGATAAAGCCACCAATTCTGTATTATTATAACTCACAAAATTGACCATATCAGCTACTAAAGCTTGTGGTTCTTTTTGTAAAGTCTCAAAGGTTTCTTTAGAAACGTTGACTTGCTGTTTGCCGTCAATCCAACCTTGATAACCATCAAAGGATAAGATTACTTGTAACCAAGTATCTTTTTTGTCAATAATTTCAAAACTCTCACCAAATAATACTTGAGATACCATTTCTGATGTATCATTTGGCGTAGCTCTTAAAGGAATACTATTTAAGTTACAAATTCCGTAGGGCATCTATTATTTATAATTTTCTATGAGCATCGCACTAGCGCCACCACCGCCATTACAAATAGCAGCAACACCATATTTGGCTTTATTTTGTTTTAAAACGTTTATTAATGTGACAACAATTCTAGAGCCAGAACAACCTAAAGGATGTCCTAACGCTACAGCGCCACCGTTTACATTTACCTTTTCAGGATTAATGTTAAGGATTTTAGTATTGGCCAAACCTACAACAGCAAAAGCTTCGTTAAATTCAAAATAATCAATGTCGTTAATAGTTAAATTGGCCTTTTTTAGTGCTTTAGGAACTGCTTTTGCAGGCGTAGTTGTAAACCATTCGGGCGCTTGCGAAGCATCGGCATAACTGACAATACTAGCCAGTGGTTTTAAGCCTAATTCTTGTGCTTTTTTGTCACTCATTAAAATTAGTGCAGAAGCACCGTCGTTTAAAGTAGAAGCATTTGCAGCGGTTACAGTTCCTTCTTTAGAAAAAGCAGGTCTTAATGACTTAATTTTATCAAAATTGACGTTGGTAAATTCTTCATCAACAGAAACAATTTTTGGGTCTCCTTTACGCTGAGGGACTTCAACGGGTACAATTTCGTTATCAAATTTACCATCAGCCCAAGCTTTTGCAGCTAATTTGTAGGAATTTATAGCAAAATTATCTTGATCTTCTCTTGTAAAGCTATGAGTAGTAGCACATAAATCGCCACAAGTCCCCATATGCTTGGCATCATAAACATTTACCAAACCATCTTTTAACATACCATCGACTAATTTGATATCTCCTAATTTTTTGCCAGTCCTAGCATTGACATAATGTGGAATCTGACTCATATTCTCCATACCACCAGCAACAACAATATCGGCATCGCCCAAAGCAATAGATTGTGATGCAAACATAAGGGCTTTCATACCAGATGCACATACTTTATTTACTGTTGTACAAGGAACAGTATCTGGAATACCCGCAAATATAGCGGCTTGTTTTGCAGGTGCTTGACCGGCATTAGCTTGTACTACATGACCCATAAAAACTTCGTCAACTAGAGTAGGGTCAAGGTTTATTTTATTCAGAGCGCCTTTTATGGCTACAGCGCCTAATTTTGTTGCGGGAACGCTAGATAAGCTTCCTAAAAAGCTTCCCATTGGGGTTCTTACAGCGGCTACTATTACTACTTTTTTACTCATCATTTTAATTTTTAAATCAAAAATTGCTTCTGCGAAAGTACATAAATTAACGCAAATTTTTAAGTAGAAATTTTTAAAAAACAAGATAAAAACACTATAAAACTAAATTCTTCTACTTTGCTTAAATATATAAATTGAAAAATTGTATTTTTGATTTTCATTGTAATCTAAGAGCGTGAAAAATATTATCAATAAAATTTATCAAAACCATTCTTTGGTTTACAAAGTAAGCCTCTTAATTTTAACAACTGTTGCTATAATTTACTTGCTTCCAAAGGGCGGACAATTTAAGTACGAGTTTAGGAAAGGGAAACCCTGGCAATACGAGAACTACTACGCCCCATTTAATTTTGCCATTAGAAAATCTGATGATGCTATTAAAAATGAAAAGGAAGCCTTAAAAAATAATTTTAAACCTTTTTTTAGAAGCAATGCTCAAGTTATTAGTAATGTAAATGATGATTACGATTCTAAAATAAACATTCTTTTAACCGATTCTATTTTTGAAAATACTAACAAAGATTCTATTAAGATCTTCGGAAAATATATCTTAAAAAATATTTATGAAAAAGGTTATTTGTCAAACACTACTACTACCTTTTCTCCTGATAAACAGGTAACTATTATTACAAATAATACAGCTAAAGAAGCTTTTTATAGTAATTTTATTACCAATCAAAAAATTCAAAATGTTTTAAAATCTTATATCTCTAAAAGTTCTTTTAATATTTTTGAAATTCAGTTGAGCTCCTTGTTTTTTGATATCCTTAAACCAAATATTTTTTACGATAAAGAATTAACAGACAAAGCTTTAAATGAAGCTTATAAGAATATATCCTACACAAAAGGATTTGTAGCCGAAAAGGAACGCATTATTTCCAAGGGCGATGTAGTAGAAGGTAGAAGTCTCGAAATTTTGAATTCTTTAAAAAAGGAATATGAATCGCAATTATGGAGTCAGTCTAATTACAATTGGATAGTTTTCGGTTACACAATTTTAGTGGCCTTAGCAATGCTTATGTTGTTGCTTTTTATAAAAAAATACCGTCCTGTTATTTATGAGAACAATGTAAAAGTCAGCTTTATATATTTTAATGTATTGCTGATGGTTTTGCTTACAACTTTAGTTATAAAGTTCCAGTCTAACTATGTTTACATTGTGCCCTTGGTAATTTTACCATTGGTTTTAAAGGCTTTTTTCGATGCGCGTTTGGGTTTGTTTGCACACGTTTTAACCATCCTTTTATTGGGATTTATTGTGCCCAATAGCTTTGAATTTTTATTTCTCCAAATAATTGCGGGGATAGTGACAATATTAACAGTATCAGAACTTTATAAAAGAGCAAATTTATTTATAAGCGTCAGTCAAATTACAGTTGTTTATTTTGTAGCATATTTTGCTTTCTCTGTAATAAAAGAAGGTAATGCAGGTAATTTAGAATTGTTGAAATTTGAATTATTTGCAGCTAATGGTATTCTAACTTTATTTGTGTTGCCACTGATATTTTTCTATGAAAAAGTTTTTGGTTTGGTTTCTGATGAAACTTTACGCGAATTGGCCGATACAAATTCTAAATTGTTAAGAGCGTTGGCCGAAAAAGCACCAGGCACTTTTCAGCATTCTATGCAAGTTGCCAATTTAGCCGAAGCTTCTGCAAATGAGATTAAAGCCAATACAATGCTTGTGCGTACTGGCGCTTTATATCACGATATCGGTAAAATGTTTAATCCAATGTATTTTACAGAAAATCAAACGACTAGTGTAAATCCACATTTCGATTTATCGCCAAAAGACAGTGCTAAAATTATTATAGACCACGTTATAAAAGGTATAGAATTAGCCAAGAAAAACAATTTACCAGACAGGATTATTGATTTTATTAGGACACATCATGGCACTTCTATTACCTACTATTTTTACAAACTTGAAGAAGAAAAAAATACAGGAGAACTAAACATAGAAGATTTTCGTTATCCAGGGCCAATTCCTTTTTCTAAAGAAACGGCTATTTTGATGATGTGTGACGCTTGCGAAGCCGCTTCAAAAAGTCTAAAAGAGCCAACCGGACAATCTATAGATAGTTTGGTAGAGAAGATTATAAATGGTCAAATGGCACAGGGACAGTTTATGAATGCTAATATTACTTTTAAAGAAATAGAATCTATTAAAAAAGTCATAAAAAAGAAGTTAAAAAATATTTACCATTTACGGATTTCATATCCCGAATAATAAATCATAAAAAGGTTGCTAAATTGACTTGCAAATAATACATTTGCACTCGCAAAAATCAAGTTCTTTAAAATAGAATAAATAGGAGAGGTGCCAGAGTGGTAATGGAGCAGATTGCTAATCTGTCGACGGGTAACTGTCGCCAGGGTTCGAATCCCTGTCTCTCCGCAAAATGATAATCATTTCGGGGTGTAGCAGTCACGCCTTGGCGTGACCACCCAGATAAAATGAATTGATGATGAAATATTATGTTTACATATTATTTAGTCAAACAAAATTAAGATATTATGTAGGACAAACTCAAAATTTTGAGAAACGACTACAAAGACATAATAAAGGATTAGTTCTTTCAACAAAAGGTGGCAAGCCTTGGGAATTAGTCAGAAGATTTGAAATAGAAAGTCGATCTGAGGCTATGAAGTTGGAACATAAGATTAAAAAGAGAGGAATTGAGAGATTTCTCAAAGATAACCAACTCGGGGTGTAGCGTAGCCCGGTTATCGCGCCACGTTTGGGACGTGGAGGCCGCAGGTTCGAATCCTGCCACCCCGACAACAAGTGAGGCCGTCACGCCAAAGCGTGACCACCCCACTATCCGGTCGCATAGCTCAGCTGGATAGAGCACCTGCCTTCTAAGCAGGCGGTCGAAGGTTCGAATCCTTCTGCGATCACTTAAAAAAGCCTCAAAAGAAATTCTTTTGAGGCTTTTAAATTATTAACGTTGCTCACTTATATCGATTTATAAGAAGATAGTAAACCGTTCTTAAAGTATAGATCAAGATTTTTGTACTGCCATTGTTCTAAATTACCACTTGTATTAATCTTATTAGGTTTCCCTAGCGATAATTCACAAGCCTTCTTTGTCATACCTACAATAACATTTTCGTTTAAAATAATTTTATACTTTTCAGGATATTCTTCTTTTATTAATATGTAATTAGCTTCAGATAAAGCCGTTTTTTCAAAATTATTTTTAGATACTAAAAACTTATTATTTAATTCGTCTTTAAGGATGTAAGATATATCAAAATTTTTATCATCAAGCGTTACTTTATCAATTGTCCATAATTTTTCTTGTCCGGGTTTGGCCTCAAAGCCATCTGTAAGATATATTATGGGTTGTGATAACTTCCTTAAAATAAATTTTTTACCTAACTTTTTATTTTCTATTTTTTTAAAATAACCCGCTACTAAAAACGGAAAAGAATTTGGTCTATATTTATTATAAATGTAATAAATTGTATCAGCTTCATTTTTATCTACTAAAACTAAGGCTAGCTTTTTAGATTTTGTCCTAACAATATCTTTAAATAAAAAAAATCTATTGGCTAAAGCGATATACCCAGAAGAAATGCCCATACTGTGCATATAAATATTTGGCGGCGCAAATTCAGATCTTTTTGGGTTTTTTATAAAATTTAAGAAGCCGTTCTTACGCAAATATTCTGGCTTGGGTTTTACAAATAAGGTCTGACCTATTAAAAATTTTATTTTGACACCAGGAAAATTATAGGTGCTGTCATAAGCATTTGAAAAAGATTGTTTAATAGCTTTTTTTGAGGAAGAAGTTCTGGTAACACTTATTTGTGCATTAAGAATTGAGGTCAGCAAAAACATGAGGAGTAATATTTTTTTCATAACCATTTATGATTTTGCAGCAAAGATAATAAAAGCCCTTTACAATCAAATAATTATGTTAAAATATAACCTTTACTCTTCCTACAATACCACTTTCAAGCATAACTTTTATACCATGCGGATGTGTAGGTGAGTTGGTGAGTATTCTTTTTACAATACCTTCTGTAAGTTTTCCACTGCGTTGATCTTGTTTTTGAACAACCGAAACTGTCAATCCAATTTTAATATTTCTTCGCGATTTACCATCAGTACTACCCATCATCTTTTGCTTAAAATTAAAATTAACCCTTTGTTTTTTGGAATGGTTATTTTCTTACCAACATCATAAGTATTAAAATTTTGCATACCTTCAATTTTCGGGCTTACGAGTTTTACTTTATCAGGATCAAAACCTAACTTATTGTAATCAATTTTTAAATTGACGTATTCGGTTTTATGAGACCAAGAACCTATGGCAATCAAAACCCTATCTTTATTTAAATAAACAGTACTCTTTATATTTTTATGATGTGTTTTGATAGGAGAGCGGTCTACCCAATAACCCAGCATTTCGCTGTTAGCGATATCAAAATCGTCAAAAAGTTGCCAAAGGGGTCTGGGATTGTGATTGAGATAAATTCTATTTGTCATACCGTAAACCATGCCACGCCAAGGTTGCCCGCCTTTTTCTAGCATTTCTCCTGTCAAGCCAAAAGGCAATCCCGAAACTTCGGTTAACCAATAATCCGGATTTCTGTCATATTGAAAATATTCACCAAACCATAACCTTGAAATAAAGGGCATATGCTCCATATAAAGCATAGCACTATTGGTAAACCCATCGCGTGGATTAAATTGGTTAGCCGAATGTAAATCAATTATATAATTCGGTCTGTTTTTACTTAAAACACTGGCAATGCGTTTCATAGTTGTGCGGTTAAAAGCAACATCATCTAAATATAAGCCGTCAATTTTTTGATATTTTGCCAACCAATTAATGCCTTCTATGTAATAGTTTGTCCAACGTGAATTTCCCTTGTCTAAAATAGCAGCATCATTGGTTTCTGTGGCGTGCCAGGCCGCGTGGTAATGCGATTTTAAATGCTCTTGCAGCCAACTATGACCGCCTCCTTTGCCATCATTAAAAATTTCTGTGCCCAAACTTTTTAAGGCAAAGAGTTCATAAGCCTTATAAGAGAGTTCTCTTATAGTGTTATATAATTTAACTTTTATACCCTTCCGATGTGCTTTGGTTATATACTCCTTTTGCAATTTTGAATTGTAAAAAGGATAATTTATATAGGGATTTATTTCATTAGCATGATGTACATTAACAACGGTTCCTTTCCATTTTAAAACAGAATCTAAAGGCACATATTTATGAACAAAGCGTGTGCTAAAATGGGTTTTTGTATTTATTTTTTTGAAAGGTGTAATAAGAAATCTGATATTAAAATTTAAAGTATCATTTTTTGAGATATTTCTAGAACCACTATAATTTTCTACCAAAACTTTATCATTAAATGTTTTTATGTCAATACCGCCTTTATTGTCGTTTCCCCACGATGTAGGTAAATTAAGGGGTTTGTTGTGATAGAAATTTGTATTTAAAGGTTGCTCGTAATTGTTATCTCTTAAAACAAATTGTAAGCCTTTGTTTACAGCACCCAACCAAACACCTTCTTGATGAAAATTGGTATCCCATTTCCAATGTACTGTTTTAGGTCTTTTAGAGCCTTTGTGCCCCAATCCGAGCATATAGGTTGCCGCATCCTTTTGCATAGGGATAGATAGTTTGATGTCTTTTGATTTAAAATCTTGCTTGGCTATTAGTTTGATATGATAATTGAGCATACCATCGTATTCTAGCGTACCGTTTACTTCTAAATCAAAATGTTTAGAGCTGCTTTTAGCTTGCCAATGTGCTTTACTTTTATAAGCCTGTTGTATGGTGAATGCTTTTGATTTCCAAATCTCTTTATCATTAGATGCTTGTACTTCAAAGGTCATAGGAGCTACTAAAATAGGAGCAGCTATATCGTTAAATTTAGTGAGTTCTTGCTTAAAATAAGAAGCAATTTGTAAAGGCAACCCCATTTTATTCAAAGTTACTTTACGTCCTAAAATGGAGAGTGATTTACCTTTAAAAGTAACAGGCTCAAAAGGTTTGACTATAAAATTTTTATCTGTTCCAATGGTAGAATTTAACCATTGCAAACGTGTCATATTCTGGGGCTTATTGTCGCCGTGGTTTTCTATTAGCTCTGACGTAATATTTAGTTTAACAAAAACAGTATCAGTCGGTTTATTTTTTGGTTTGATAAAAATAGATGTTAGGTATTCACCTGCTTTTGCATCTTCTGGAATATTTATCCCAAACCAAAGCGCTTGTACCTTCCCTTTTTTTAAAGAAACTTTTTTAGTGAATTTTTTACCGTTTAAATCAACACCCTTGGTATTAAAACAGGTAAAATTTGACTTTGAAATGACCCCTGATTTGCCGGTTAAGTCGCTAAAAGTAGTTTCTATATTTTCTAAATCATCATTTGGACTAAATACACCCACCTGAAGGGTATAATGCTCACCGCGTTTAACCATGTCAGTTAAGGCATTAATGTTTTTCAATTTTTTAACCCAATGCATAGGTAAAAAATCAGTCATTCTAATAGAGTTTTCTCTGTATTCGGGAAATACATAGAAGGGCTTTTTAAAAGTATTGATATAGTTGCGAACTTCTTTTTTTGTAGCGATTATTTCCATCGGATAAAAGCTATTAAAAGCATCGATAGATTCTGCGGTTAAAACCTTAGCCTGTGGCAAATTTTTAAGAGTTAAAGTATCCAAATGCAAATTTGCTAGCCATAAATTTGAATCAGGTTCAACTATGTCATATTGTAGCTTAGGATAATAACCGCCTGTTGAGTGATGTGGTAAATAATAAACTTGATATAAATCATTGCCTGCTTCAGATTCAAAAACAAGATGTCCCAAAGCCGCTGTACTTTGTAAAAGGGCTACATGTTCTATAGGTTTTTTTGTTCGGGTATTGACAATAATTACTTTTTTTAGTTCAGGATTATTGTCTTTTCTACGCCATGGAATTGTAACTTGATTTAGCGATTTTTTTAAAGATTTAGTTTTAATAATAATTCTGTGATTGCCCAAACTTTTAAAAGACTTTGAATAGTCAGGATGTTCCCAATGCCCAATTTTGTATGACATATCAAAATCATTTTCATTTAACTGTTGTTCTCTAAAAAGCATTTTATTATCTTTTTGACAGGACATCAAAGAGACAAACAATAAAAAGGCTAGTGAAAATTTAAAAAATTTAAAAATCATAATTGAGAATTTGATTAAGTCTTAAAAATAAGTAAATTTTTTTATTGATAAAGCACATAAAAGTTGACCTTTATGTCATCGGCGGTTTTAAGCATACCAAAAAGTGCTTTAGGCGGTTTTATATTATAGTCGCTCATCTTAAATTTTTTATCGCCTACAACAGTAACGCTACCGTCTCTAAAGGTTAGAAAGAATTTTAAAGCAATTTGTCTGCTTACCCCTGCAATGGTTAAATTTCCTGTGGTTTGTAGGCTAAATTCTCTATTATTTAGGCGTATTATTTTAGCTGCTTTTTTAAACTGATACCTAATAGTTCCGAATTTATTTGCCTGTAAAGTATTGCGCATTTTTTTTAGCATCCCCTTTTTATCTCCTTTTAAACCCGCAACCCTTACTTCGAAAGTCAATTTTTTGATATGTAATACCGAGTCTAGGTCAAAATTGATTTCTCCGCTCATGTCGGTAGCCTCTATATACCAGTCGTGTAGACTACTCGTTCCTTTAACTATTAACTTGCTTTGTGTCTTATTTAAATTAAAATTTTGCGCTTGTGTGTCAATACATAGTGTCAAGAAAAATAGACTGATTAAAACGAATTTTATGCGTATCATTGAAGCGTTACAATATAGATACAAATATAGTTTATTATTGGGTAATTGCTTTTCTGAGAAAAGTCTTCAGACTTTGAGGCATAATAATATCATAATCATTTAGACATTTCAACAAACCGCCAACCTCTCCATTGTACTCTGAGCAGAGTCGAAGGGCCGGTCTCTGCAACTACTAAACACTTCTAAATCTATAGGACTTTTACAACTATAAAGATACAAGTCTTATAAACATAGCCTTATTCCAAAAAATTGTATTCCTGCCATTAATTTACTATGTTTACCTACTTTAAATTTCAGCTTTATGCTTACACTAACTATTAATAACAAAAATTACGATATCGAGGCTACCACAGATATGCCCCTTTTATGGGCTATCCGCGATTTAGTCGGACTTACCGGTACAAAATACGGCTGTGGTAAAGGCCTTTGCGGTGCTTGTACCGTTTGGTTGGATGGTCAGCCTATTCGGTCTTGCCAAGTGCCTGTTTTGGTGGCTATCGGTAAAAATATCACCACTATAGAGACCTTAGAAGAGACTTTTGCCAATTTACAAAAAGCTTGGGAAGAACTAAACGTGCCACAGTGTGGCTATTGTCAGCCCGGACAATTAATGAGTGCCGCGGCGCTTTTAAAAGAGAACCCCAATCCCAATGACCAGGACATAAATAACGCTATGGCAGGTAATATTTGCCGATGCGGTACCTACAAACGTATAAAACAAGCTATAAAATTAGCGGCGACTAACTCTAAAATCCCGATTCATGACTGATATAAGAAATATAAGCCGACGCAGTTTTTTAAAAGGGCTGGGACTCGCTTCGGGCGGATTGGTGTTGGCTTGCAGTCAACCCACAAAAGCTTTAGCTAAAAATATTTTAACAGACGCTAAGGAATTCAATCCCAATTTGTTTATACAGCTTAAAGATAATGGCGACCTCATTTTAATCGCTGCACGTTCAGAAATGGGGCAAGGCGTTCGCACATCCATCACTTCTATAATTGCTGATGAAATGGAAGCCGATTGGAATCGTGTTAGTGTTAAACAAGCTACGGGTGATGCCAAATATGGTAATCAAAATACTGATGGCTCTCGCAGTGTACGGACGTTTATAGATCCTATGCGTCAAATGGGCGCTGTAGCACGTGCTATGCTTATCACGGCAGCGGCCAAAACGTGGAAAGTTACTGAAGCTTCTTGTCGCGCCGAGAATCATTTTGTTTTACATCCGTCAAGCGGAAAAAAACTGGCTTATGGCGATTTGGTGGCTAAAGCCGCATTATTAGACGTGCCTAAGGACGCACCATTAAAAGATTCTAAAGATTTTAAATACATCGGTAAAGGATTGCCCAGTGTAGATGTTTCAGATTTTGTTCAAGGTAAAGCCAAATACGGTATAGATGTAAGATTACCAAATATGGTTTTTGCGGCTATAGAACGTTGCCCTGTAACCTTTGGAACCGTAAAAAGTTTTGATGCCGAAACTACTATGGCTGTCCCTGGTGTCTTAAAAGTGATAGAAATCCCTAAGATTAACAGGCCTTTTGGTTCCTTGGGTGGTGTAGTGGTAATTGCTACCAATACTTGGGCGGCTATTCGTGGAAAATCGCTTTTAGAAATTAAATGGAATTACGGTAAAAATAAGTCCTATAACAGTGAGGCTTATATGAAAATGCTGACAAAACATTCGCAAAACGACGCTGTTGTTATGTTAAATAAAGGCAGTGTTTCTGATGCATTCGCTGAAGCGGATAAAGTTATTGAGGCCACTTATCAACTCCCTCATTTGGTACATGCCCCTATGGAAGTACCCAATGCCACAGCCCATTATAAGGAAGGTAAATGTGAAGTTTATGCACCTGTACAAGCACCACAAACCACACGGACAGAAGTCGCCGTCAATCTAGGAATTAAAGAAGAAAATGTAAATGTAAATGTCACCTTTTTAGGAGGTGGATTTGGTAGAAAATCCAAACCCGATTTTGTTGTAGAAGCGGCTTTAATCTCAAAAGAAATAGGCAAACCCACACAAGTAGTTTGGACACGTGAAGATGATATTAAACATAGCTATTATCACGCTGTTAGTGCGCAATACCTAAAGGGAAGCATCAGTAAAGGAAAAGTATCGGGTTGGTTGCACCGCTCAACTTTTCCAAGTATCGCTTCTACCTTTGTAAAAGGCAAAGATTACGGCGCGAGTTTTGAATTTGACATGGGACTTATCAATTCCCCATACGCTCTTAAAAACTTCCGAGCCGAAAACGGAAAAGCCGCAGCGCATGTGCGCATCGGTTGGTACCGTTCGGTTGCCAATATTTACCATGCTTTTGCCAGTAATGTTTTTGCAGATGAGTTGGCAGCAACGGCTAAAAAGGATGCTTTGCAATTCCGATTGGATATGATAGGTAAAGGCCGAATTATTCCGTCTAATGCACCTTTTAAACTAGATACCAAAAGGCTTAAAAATGTACTTAAAATTGCTGCTAAAAACGCGGGTTGGGGTAAAAAATTACCTAAAGGTTACGGAATGGGATTGGCGGTGCATTACAGTTTTTATACATACACAGCTTCTGTAATAGAAGTTTCGGTTATAGATAATAAATTAAGGGTTCATTATATTCATACGGCGCTAGATTGTGGATTGGCAGTGAATACAGATTCGGTTAAATCGCAATTCGAAGGGGCGGCTGTATTTGGATTATCATTGAGTTTTTACGGTAAAATAACAGCTAAAAATGGCGCTATTGAACAAAGTAATTACGACGATTATAAAATGCTACGTATGCCAGAGTTACCCGAAATTGATGTAGAAATTGTTCAGAATAACAATCCGGCAACAGGTGTTGGTGAACCTGGAGTACCTGTAATTGCGCCAGCGCTTATCAATGCTATTTTTGATGCCACAGGAAAACGTTACCGTAGCTTGCCTTTATCGGATTTTGACTTGGTTTAAAAGATGCTACAAAATTGTATAGCCATTATTTTAGCAGGAGGGAAGTCAGAACGTATGGGACAACCCAAAGGCTTATTACTTTATAAAGAGTGTTATTGGATTCAAGAGCATTTAAAACGTCTAAAATCTGGAGGTATTACTAAAGTTTTTATAGGCTTGGGGTTTGATGCTGATGTGTATTACAAAGCCATTCCTGAATTGCGTTTGGCTTTAAACAATTACATTAATTATGACGGTTTGCAATTGAAAGTCATTCAAAACACCAATCCACAATTAGGAGCTTTTACTACGCTTAAAAATGTTTTAAAAGCAATAGATAAAATAAACGACGTCCTTATTTGCCCGATAGACGTGCCTGTATTGCAAGCTTTTGAATTGACAAAACTCATCAATACAAAAGGTTTAATTGTTAAACCTATCTATCAAAATAAAAGTGGTCATCCTATAAAAATAAATGCACAATTTGTGGTACATTTATTAGAATGTCTTAATACAAGCCGACTGGATTTACTCATTTCAAATGTACCCGAAAAAGATGTTGACAAAGTAATTTGTAGAGATAAGCAGGTTAATATGAATTTAAACAGTCCAAAAGATTGGAAAAATTATTTAGATGATATACCTTTATCTCAAAAATATGAACGCCATGAAAACTAAGATTTTAGTACCCATCCTTTGCTTATTTATTTTAGGCTTAAGTGCCCAAAAATTGAATAAAACTAAAAAGCAAATTATCGCAACTGTTGATAGTCATTCAGATGAACTCATTGCTCTGAGCGATAAAATTTGGGGCTATGCCGAAACGGCTTTAGCCGAAACTAAATCATCTAAACTCTTAGCCGATTACGCCGAAGCGCAAGGTTTTAAAGTAGAAAGAGGTATAGCTGGTATGCCCACGGCTTTTATAGCCAGTTACGGCTCTGGAAAACCCATCATCGGTATTTTAGGAGAATTTGACGCCTTACCGGGCTTATCACAAAAAAAGACAACATCAAAAGAAGCTTTAAACTCAGGTAAACCAGGGCACGGTTGCGGGCATAATATGTTTGGTGCAGGCAGTTTAGGAGCGGCTTTAGCCGTTAAAGAAATGATTCAAAAAGGTAAAATAAAAGGCACTATTCGTTTTTATGGCACCCCAGCCGAAGAGACTATTGGTGGCAAAATTTATATGGCACGTGCAGGTCTGTTTAACGATTTAGATGCGAGTTTAACCTGGCATCCAGGCACCAATATCATTGCCAGTACTAAAAGCTCTTTAGCACTTATAGATTTTAGAGTTCGATTTTACGGTAAAACAGCCCATGCGGCACTTGATCCTTGGGACGGTGCTAGTGCTGTTGATGCGATGGAATTGTACACAACTGCCATCAATTATCAACGCGAACACGTTAAACCTGATGTACGTATTCATTATTTAATGGAAAATGCAGGTAGTGTGGTGAATGTTGTCCCCGATTATGCGGTAATATGGACACGTGTCCGTGCCAACGATAAAGCGGGTGTTGATTTAGTTTACGAAAAGGTAAAAAAAATGGCTCAAGGAGCGGCTCTTATGACGAGTACTACCTATAAAATAGAATTAATTTCGGGTATGTACAATATGTTGGTCAACAGGGCTGGAGCACAGGTGCTTGAAAATAATTTAGAATTATTAGGTTCTATAACTTATACGGCAGAAGAAACCGCTTTTGGCAAAGCCGTACAGAAAACATTGGGTAAAGCACTAACAGGTATGGATGCTTCTATAAAACCTTTGTTACCTACAGAACCTTATTCACCTCGCGCTTCAACAGATGTGGGAGATATTAGTTGGATAGTCCCTCAAATTAATTTATCGGTTACCACAGCGCCACAAGGAACCCCCTGGCATTCTTGGGCAGTTGTAGCATGTGGTGGAGTGAGTATTGGTCATAAAAGTGTGCCCTATGCCGCTAAAGCTTTGTCTTTAACAGCTTACGATTTATTTACAAACCCCAATTTGCTTAAAAAAATGAAAACCGAATTTAAACAGCGTAAAGGCAATAATGTTTATAAAGCTATGTTACCCGATGGGCCACCACCGATACCCTCTAAATAAATTAAGTAATTATTGTTCGTTAAAAATTACGTCTATTATAGCCTTGATTTTGACCATTTTTTTGTGATTTCATATTCGACTGATTCTTATTTTTTTTGCTAGAGCTTTTAGATTTTCTCTCTTGATATTTGAGCCATTTTGAATATTGTTTCGGGGTGAGTTTTTTAAGAAGAGCTTCATTTAATTTTTTCTTTTGTAAGATTACCTTTTTGCGAATAGGTGCCAACATTTCTTTTAATTTTTTTCTTGCTGAAGGCATAATAGAGGAATTTCCTGTAAGTTTAAAATCCTCTTTTTTACTTTTTAAATAGGATTTAGCCGCTATAAAAGTATCTTTATTAAAAGCTCTGAGCTCTATTAATTTATTATTATAAATTTCTATTTCAGATATAATCTCAATTCGTAGCGCTTCTTTTTTGATTTTTAAGATTTTTAAAACTACTGAAGAATCATAAAAATAAAATTGCGTCATATTATTGATGTTAAATTTAGATGATTCTGAAGGTTGGGCTTGTCTTTTTTGTTTATAACCTTGTCTGTTCATACCACCGCCACGCATTTGAGAAAAAATACCGACTTGTGTTAAGAGAAGAAAGGCGAGAAGAACTATTTTTTTCATGAAATTAAATTTAGGATTGTAAAATTAATGATTAAGACCCTATTCAAATTAAATAGTTTAGTCCTTAACAGAAGTTTAACATCAACTTAGTAAGGGTACTTAAATATTATCTAAAATACTTAAAACTGAAGTCTTGTATGTTCTGCTTAAAGGCAAAGCTTTGTCATTAATTTCGAGATGTTCTTTAGTGTAGGAATTGATTTTATCAAGAGCAACCAAATAGGAGCGATGTATTCTTAAAAACTTTTCATGAGGTAATTTAGATTCAATATTGGTGATGGTTTCTCTTGTGATGAACATAGAATCTTTTGTGAATATTTTGACATAATCGCTTAAGCTTTCAATATATAAAATGGTGTCAAAATTTAGTTTTACCATTTTTCTGTCTGATCGGATAAATATAAAATCGTTTTTTGATAAATCATTTGAATTGTCATTTGATATTGTATTTTTATGACTCAACTCAAAATATTTGTTAATGGCTTTTAAAAACCTGTCGAAAGAGATGGGTTTTAATAAATAATCAACAGCCTGCAAATCAAATCCGTCAATGGCATATTCTCGATAAGCCGTCGTGAAAATGACGGCTGTTTTGCTACTTGTAGCTTTTGCCAGTTGTAATCCCGAAATATTGGGCATATTAATATCTAGTAGGAGCAAGTCTATATTTTTAGTGTTGAGTAAATCAAGTGCTTCGGCAGCATTTTGACAACTTTTTACCAAATTAAGTTGCGGAATTTTAGCGGTGTAAGATTCTAATATTTCACGCGCAACAGGCTCGTCATCTACAATAAGACAGTTAATTTTCATGTGTTTGCAATTTTAAGACGACTTTAAAATAATCGGCTGAATTATCTATAATCAAGGTATAACGATTTGAATATAACATTTCTAAACGTTTCTTTATATTTTTAAGTCCGATACCTTCCGTCATCGGATTATCGGAATTACATGTGTTAGAAATAGTAAACTCAATATTACTTTTATCAGATTTAATCACAATATCAATCTTTAAATTGCCCTCAATAATAGCACCGTGTTTAAAACTGTTTTCAACAAATGGCAACAACAGCATTGGTGCAATTTTTAAATTGCCATTGGCATTCTGACTATTAATTTCAATTTTAAGTGAATTGTGAAAGCGCATTTTTTCTAAGGCTATGTAGTCTTCAATATGACCAATCTCGTCCTTTAAAGATACAAAGGGTTTATTTATTTGATATAAAATGTAGTCTAATAAATTAGACAGTTTTAAAATCATTTCTGGGGTTTCATCGGCTTTTTTTAAGGCAAATCCGTAAAGCGTATTTAAGGTGTTAAACAAAAAATGCGGATGGATTTGCATCTTTAAAAACTTCAATTCTTCTTCTTTTAAAACCAGTTGTGTTTGTAAGAATTTATTTTCTAAAGTTTTGTGTTTTTTTAAAGTGATATAACTGTGTTGTAATAATTTAAAAGCTGAAGCAATTGTTACAACAACATAAACACTCATCAGAATGAAAGGCATGCTTTTACTGAGTGGTGGCATATCCAAAAAATTTAATTCAGACATATAAACAAATCCAAAAAACATAGAAAGACTTATAATATAAGCGGCACCTATAAAAACATAAAGGCTATAGAGTATAAATAAGCTGTGTTTTTTGACCAATAGATATTTAGGAATCAAATAATAAACAGTTGTATAGGACGCAAATATTGTAACCGGAATTAAAATGCTCGAAAACCAATAGATATAGTTTTTATTTTCTGAATTAAATCCGAAAAAATAAGTGTAGAACAACCATACAAGAATCCAAAAAACAATATGTAGTGGAACAAACTTTATTTTAAGAAGAAAATCTTTAACCATCATAAATGCAAAATGACAATTTTTTAATTTATAAAAATACTAAAATAGACAAATAACCTATTTAAGAGGGGATTCTACATAAAAATATCTACTTACTCAAAAATGTGTTTAATTTGTCAAAACGCGATTTAAAACTTAATTTGGTCGCATTTAAATTATGTCATAAGTTATATCAGATACTTTTGACCCTGTATAACTTTAAAATTTAACTATTATGTTTTTATCTATTATTAATGACGGTGGCCCAACTTTTATGTATCCACTAGTGCTTTTAATTATTGTTAATATTGCCTTAACAGTAAAGGGATTTATCAATAAAGGGAATGTACAGAAGACATTAAAACTCATTAGTTCTGTAAGTCTATTTGCTTTTGTTTGGGGGCTTTTAGGGCAGGTAATTGGTTTAATTGGCGCCTTTGACGCCATTGAGGCAGCGGGTGATATTTCGCCAGCAATGTTGGCAGCGGGTTTGAAAATTAGTTTTATTGTACCTATGTTTGGCTTTGTAACTTTTTTAATTGGTAGAATTGGTATTATTTTATTGACTTGGTTGCGTACTGAATAAAACATATTTATCAGTTGAACTATTAAAAAGTCCTTTTATGAAAATTAGAGGACTTTTTTATTTTAAAGACTGTGCTACAATCCAAGCACCTGTCCACGCATTCTGAAAATTAAATCCGCCTGTTACGGCATCAATATTTAAAACTTCACCGGCAAAAAAGAGGTTTTTATGTAGTTTGCTTTCAAAGTGTTTAAAATTAATTTCTTTTAAATTAACACCTCCCGCCGTTACAAATTCTTCTTTAAAAGTGCTTTTACCAGTGACTTTAAAAAAACTTTTAGTGAGTTGCTTTACCAGATTTTGTAGCTGGGTATTACTTAATTGTGCCCAAGTTGTTTGCTCTTGAATTTCAGAAACCTCAAACAACTTTTGCCACAAACGTTTCGGAATTTCTTTAAAAGGGCTGTATAAATATATCCGTTTTTTGGGATATTCTTTTTTATGAATAGTCAATAAATTTAATACAGTTTCTTGCTTTTTATCGCACCAATTGACTTCAATTTCAAACTGGTAATTCTTTTGATTTAAATCAAGAGCTCCCCAAGCCGAGAGTTTTAAAATGGCGGGGCCGCTCAATCCCCAATGTGTAATTAAAATAGGCCCTTGTGCAATTAGTTTTGTATTTAAAACTTTTACACGTCCAAAAGGCACAGAAAGCCCCATATTACCTTTCAGACGTTTATCAGCAATATTAAAAGTGAATAAAGAGGGGATAGTATCCATAATTTTATGACCTAAACTTTTAATTATTGGAAACATTTTGGAGCTACTGCCTGTAGCAATCAGCAGATAATCTGCTGTAAAAGTTTTTTGAGGCATTAGGATTTTAAATAAATAGCCTTCTTTTTTAATACTGCTTACGCGATGATTGGTTAGGAGTTCGACACCATATTTATCGGCTTGACCGAGAAAACAATCTATAATACTTTGCGAACTATTTGATTTTGGAAAAACCCTATTATCTTCTTCAATTTTTAAAGGTACATCCCGTTCTTCAAACCATTGCATTGTATCGCCTGTCATAAACTGATGAAAAGGGCCCAATAATTCTTTTTGACCTCTGGGATAGTTTTTCACCAATTCTTTAGGTTCAAAACAAGCATTGGTTACATTACAGCGACCACCGCCAGAAACTTTTACTTTTTGTAAAACCTTACTTGTAGCTTCAAGGATAATAACTTTTAAATCGGGATGTCTTTCAGCAGTATTAATGGCTGCAAAATAGCCAGCGGCACCACCACCAATTACAATAAAAGTTTTCATTTAGACAATATAAAACTATTTTACCGGAACAGCTATTAATTGATGATTTTGAATGTCAAGATTTAAAAGATTCAAAGCTTCTTTACAATCTTCTAAATCTCTTAATATATCCGATTTTGTTTCGGTAAACTTGTCTTTAAAGTCGGTAAATAGATTATTGTAATATTGAATACCATCATTGAGATTGCTAGCAAAATTTAAAAAATACTTTCCTTGTTTAGCAGTAATATCTTCTTTAGCTTCATCAAATTTATCTTTTAAATAGTCAATATAAATATTGATTTCGTTGATAAACATATTAGGACGATCTGTTCTTGAAATTACATTATTTCTGCCATAAATATGAGCAACCATTTCTTTAAGTGTCATAATTTTTGAAAAATAAGCCATATTAGGACCTGGGCAAACTGATACGCCGAGACCTTCGGTTTTGGTATCTAATCCATTAACCAAAAGGGCAGAAGTCCCTAATCCGACACAAGTACACGTTTTTTCAACAATAGCATTGTATTTTTTTTGATATGCTTCAGTCGACAAATTCATAGCTTCCAAAGTTTTAATTTTTAAACTTTGATACTGACGTGATGCCAAACAAATAGCTTTTTCAGAGAATTCTTTGCTCAGCTTAACAAACTGTCTTGGACAAGCACTGCCAGGACGCCCAGTATTAACTTGCGCAATACGTTCGGCATCTTTTGTATTGCCTCTTAGACTGTTAAAAGGAACGCCTAATGGCGAAATATTACTCAAATACAAATCGTCTTCTTTAGCTTTAACCAATTGATTGAGTGTTTTGTCATCTACATTAGTCACTTCAGGAACCAATAAAAAAGGTGTACCCCAACCCACTGAATCAACATTGTATTGGTCTATTAAAAATTGATGTTCGGCAGTTGTGCCAACACCGCCTTGAGCCGTAATTTTTATAGTTAAAGGTGTTTTAGGAATAATGCGATTTTTATTTTCAAGTGACCTAACTAGTATACTGTAAATCTCTTGAGAAAGTTCTTGGCGCTTTTCTTTAAACTCTGATAAGATAGGACCCATTAAATAGCCGTCTGTTGCAAAAGCATGACCACCACAATTTAATCCTGATTCTATACGGTATTCGGAAATCCAAATACCTTTTTTTGCTAAAAATTTCCCCTGAATTAAAGCCGAGCGGAAATCGCTCACCTTCAAAATAATTTTCTTTTTTATGTTGCCATTTTCATCTGGGAAAAAATCAGCAAATTCTTCAAGATAAGCATATAATCTAGGGTTCATTCCTGCTGATAAAATTACGGAAGAATTTAAATCGCTTTCGGCAAAACCACGTAATGCAGCATGTGCATCATTGTAAATTGAAGGTAATTTTTCACCTTTTAAATAATTCTCTTTATCGACTTTGGTCATGATATTCACATCAATGCTACCCATTGTCATAGTTTCTTTCAACCATTGCTTTAAATCTTCAAAAGGAGACTGACTGTCTAGTAACTTTTTAAACTCATTTTTAACAGCTAATCCGTCAGGAAGCATGTTAAAATAAGCTTTAATATCTTCAATTTTATCGTGAGAACTGTTTTTTAAATCTTCAAACTTTTCTTTAGCCAAATCATTTATCATATTGAGATAAGAGGTGATGCGTTTAGCGCGAAAATCTTCAATTTTATTTGAGATTTCTTGGTAAGGCATTTTAAACTTTTCGCAATACATTTTACGCAATTTTTCAAGCAGAATATCATCTACCAAAGAAATGACAGAATCTATGCCGAATTTCGAGACTTTTAAAGGGGTGTCAATAGTAAACCCAATACCCATAACGGGGATATGAAAGGAGTGTTTAGGCTTCATTTTTGGTTGTTTTTTAGTTTGAAATTAATAATCGGTAAAGATATTCTTTTTAATGAATGTAATGCCTTAATAAACTATAAATATTTGTAGCTCTATTTAGATGAAAATTTGTAATCGCTTTCAAGAATACCATATTCAAAGTTATCGCTCCATCCAGATTTTAAGGGTAATGTCTTTCTTTTACGTCCTTCGTATGACATCCCTACTTTTTCTAAAACTTTTATAGATCCTATATTATTTACAGCACAACCCGCTTCAATGCGGTGTAATTTAAGGGTGTTAAAGCCAAATTCCAACAAAATGTTAACAGTTTCTGTTGCGTAGCCTTTGCGCCAATATTTCGGCAGTAATTTATACCAAACTTCGGCACTTTTATATTTAGGATTTCCTAAATTCAGAGCGATTAGCCCTATGAATTCTTGACTTTTATTCAGTTCAATTACAAAAGTGTAACGTTTAATAGCGTCTTGTTTTAAATCTTTAAAAGAAGGCATCATTACCGCTTTTGTCTCAGATAAATCTTTAGGAATACCCAATGTATTGTATTTATCTACCTCTGGTATAGATTGTAAATTGTGAATATTTTCTATATCAGATTGTTTAATAAATCTTAAAGTTAGACGGGAAGTAGTTAATTTTTGAAATGCCATTTTTTAATTTAAAGGTGTTTATTTTACAGAGCGAAACAGGTATTGCTTATCAAATGAAATTTTATAGTCGTTTAAAAAGTCTAAATACTCTTCAGAAAATGACTTCTTTTTATGATGTTCTTCTTGGTTTTGGATATAACTAATGACGTTAGGGACTTGAGAAGTTGCATAACTAAAGGCACCATAGCCGCTTTGCCAAGAAAACTTAACTTTTAAAAAATTATTCTGATTAACCCATTTAGATGAATCTTGTTTAACATATTTCATTAATTCAGATAGTGATTGACTCGGTTTTAAACCAATTAAAATATGAATGTGATCCGTCACACCGTTTATTTGCATAACTTTATGTCCGTTATTTTTAATAATACCTGTAATGTATTTATATAGCTCGGTTTTCCAAGTATTTTTTATAAGACATTGTCTGTTTTTAACAACAATTACTACTTGAACATATATTTGTGTATAAGTATTTGCCATAACATCTTAGTAAATTGCTAAATCAAAGGTAGTTATAATTATTTATATTTTAAGATTTATATGCTGTACCTAAAGGCACAGTTAAACCAAGTCTAAACATTTTATTAGCTATATGTCGTCCCTACGGGACAATATAAATCGAAAATATAAAATTCATAAAAGAATAATTTTTATTATTGTTCATTTAGAGAAGAACTGAAAAACTATCTTTTTTTTGAAGGAGATATTTTATCGTTTGAGCAATCAATAATCATATTTTTTATTCTTAACCCTTTTGTTGGGTTGGAATCTAATTTTTTTTGTAAATCATCAATAGATTTATATTTAGTTGGTTTCTTAAAATTGTTGCTTTTATACCATAGCACTAAATAAATACCCTCTTTATCTCCAGTATCGTTTATATATTCGGATAATTGCTTATAGTTACCTGTATCGACTTCTTGATGATGTCCGTTCTTTAACTCGACACAAACCTTTAATGATTTATTATTAAGGGTATAATGAAAATAAAAATCTAAGCTCCCATTAGCAGAAACAGGTTCACGTAGAATACTAACGCCATTCATTTCTAGAAGTAGTCGAATTTGGTTATAAATTATAAGTTGAGCCTTAACCTCTAATATGGGAGTAAGTTCTCCTTTCTTATCAGTCCACATGTTTTTGTAAAGGCCTCCGTATTCGATTGACTTTTTTATAGTCTTTTCTAGAAAAAAATAACAAAATTCTAAAAATTGTTTTGAATTAAAAATCTCAAAATTATTCATAAAATCTCTAAAGCTACTATTGTTTTCTAGTTCAAAACGGTTGATATTTTCGAAATATCTTTCTTTCAATTTATAGAAAGAGTTAAAATTAGTTATTGAATATATTTTTTGATCTATAACCTTATCTCTATTTTTATATAAAATATAATAATTAGAAATCAAGCTTGAATTTATATCTTCTTTTTTTAAATCGAATGGTAATTTATTTTCATTCTTTAATTTATATAAGATTTCGACTAAAAGATCTTTATGTGGATAATATTTTCCACCATGTTTTGCTTTAGTTAGGCTTAAATCATATTGTTTTACTGTGCCATTTACAATTTCAAAATCTGGATGATAAAAATTATTGATATTAAATGTTATTTGGCAAGAAGTTGAAATATTTCCAACTGTATCTGAAAAAATTGATAAAGGCATGCCATTTAAATTAAGATTTGTTGAATCATACATTGAAAATATTGGATCATCATATAAATTATTAATTTTTTTAAATTCTATTAAAATACCATCTTTTATGATACTGAAATCTCCCCAGTTTCCACTAACTTGAATAACAAAATAAATATGAGACGTCAATTCATTTAAATCGGTATTACCATAACCAGGAGAGACCATTTTAAAATTAAAATCATCAAGTGAGAAATTATTAGGGTTGAAATTAATATGGCTTAGTAATTTACTTTGATTTGAATTATTTAAATATTTTTTATAATCATCAAAGTATTCATTAATCACTTCTTTTGATATTAATTGAAATAGATTATTGTATGTAATGAGACTATCTAAAATAATATTTATTAATTCATTCTTATCAGAAGTGTCACTTAAGTTATTTTGATTAAACTTATCTAATTCAGAATCAACTATGTTAATACCTTTGATAAAATGATTTCTATAAATACAGTTTTTAAAATAAAATTTAATATAGTCATTAAAAAGGCTGAAAATTTTGTCAGAATTATCTTTATACTGTTGGTTATCTTTATTCTTTAGCAAGTAATATATCAAATTGATTCTATTTGAAATCGCTTGGAAAGCTAATTCTTCTTCAATCAAGAATAACAGATTATCATTTGTTTGTCTAAAATCATTTGTTTCTGAATGAATTATAGAAAACTTTACTACAAAATTAATATGTTTAGAGTTAATAACTTCTATCAATAATTTTTGTAATTTTTCAAATGTTTTTTTTGTTACGTTGGTATTTGATAAATCCTTAAATATTTTAATCACAATGTGTCCTCCAATTTCAATAAAATCTAAAATATGTTCTTTACCCGTGTCGTCAGAATTACCAAATTTTATAATTAAGGGTTTCTTATTTAATACAACTATATATTTTCTTAAAACATTATTTTTATAGAATATTAGGGACTGTAAATAGATTGACAATAAATGAATTAAATAATCAGGCTTGAGTGCTTGATTATTAATACCTTCGGATAAAACATAGTCAGAAATTACCTTAATGTTATTTTTGAAATCTTTCCCCTTACAACTAACTATCATTATTAATTAATAATTTGATTTTGCATATTTTATCAAAAATAACTAAAAGACTACCATATAATTACTTTGTATTAGATTTTTATCAACACTTTATGGTTAATTTAATTAAGCACTTTTTATTGTAGTCCCTTTAGGGACGATATATGGCTAACAGACAATTTATAATAAACTTACTGTGCCTTTAGGTACAGTATATGAGAAAGGACAAGTTAAACACAATGATTTTATATTTCAAATAACTTTCAGTAGAAAGTAGAATCCCTATATTTGCATCCTCAAAAAACGCACATGTCCTTTTTAGAAGAAATAAAACGCCGCCGTACTTTTGGTATCATTTCGCATCCCGATGCGGGTAAAACTACGCTTACAGAAAAACTCTTGTTGTTTGGAGGTGCTATTCAAGAAGCCGGTGCTGTTAAAAATAATAAGATAAAAAAAGGAGCGACATCCGATTTTATGGAAATAGAACGCCAACGCGGTATTTCTGTAGCCACTTCTGTTTTGGCTTTTATTTATAAGGATAAAAAAATCAATATTTTAGATACACCCGGCCATAAAGATTTTGCCGAAGACACTTTTAGAACACTCACAGCAGTTGACAGTGTTATTGTAGTGATTGATGTAGCTAAAGGGGTGGAGAAACAAACTGAAAAATTGGTAGAAGTCTGTAGGATGCGCCAAATTCCTATGATAGTTTTTATCAATAAATTGGATAGAGAAGGTAAAGATGCTTTTGATTTACTTGACGAAGTGGAACAAAAATTAGGTTTAAGAGTCGTACCACTGAGTTTCCCCATTGGTATGGGCTACGATTTTAAAGGCATTTATAATGTTTGGGGTAAAAAACTGAACCTCTTTTCAGGAGATGCCAAACAAACCATTTCTGAAGGGCTTGAGTTTGAAGATATTACAAATCTGGAATTAGATAATGTAGTAGGCGAAACAGCCGCCAATACTTTACGTGAGGAGTTAGAATTGGTAAACGAGGTTTATCCATCATTTAACCAGCAAGAATATCTCGATGGTAATTTACAACCTGTATTTTTTGGCTCGGCGCTGAACAACTTCGGTGTTAAAGAACTACTCGATTGCTTTGTAGAAATTGCGCCGTCACCACGACCTAAGCAGGCTGATGTTAGAATAGTACACCCCGAAGAAGCTAAAATGACAGGCTTTGTATTTAAAATTCACGCCAATATGGATCCCAAACACCGCGACCGATTGGCTTTTGTTAAAATAGTTTCGGGGATGTTTAAGCGCAACACCAATTATTTACACGTTAAAAAAAATAAGAAATTTAAGTTTGCCAGTCCCAATGCTTTTTTTGCCGAGAAAAAAGAGATTGTAGATATCTCATATCCAGGTGATATTGTCGGTTTGCACGATACCGGTAATTTTAAAATAGGAGATACCTTAACCGAAGGAGAACAACTACAATTTAGAGGTATTCCCAATTTTTCACCCGAGCATTTTAGATATGTCAACAATGCCGACCCTATGAAATCTAAACAATTGGCCAAAGGCCTTGACCAATTAATGGATGAAGGGGTAGCGCAGTTATTTACTTTAGGACTCAATGGTCGAAAAGTAATTGGCACTGTTGGGGCATTGCAATACGAAGTGATTCAATACCGTTTAGAACACGAGTACGGTGCTAAATGTACTTACGACATGCTCAATGTACACAAAGCTTGTTGGGTGCAGCCCGAAGACCCTAAAAATGACGAGTACGCTGCATTCAAACGTGTTAAACAGCGCTACCTAGCCAAAGACAAAAAAGGACAATTGGTTTTTCTAGCCGATTCGGCTTTCTCGGTTCAAATGACACAGGATAAATACCCTACGGTTAAGTTGCATTTTACGAGCGAGTTTGAATAATATTTATTAACTGGAAAAGTTATAAACTTTTCCAGAGTTTTTTTATTCGTCGTAAGTTTAAACTAACCTTAGCGATCCAAACGATCTTAAATAATAATTTTCTAAAATACAATTCTACGGTGTCGCATGGTGTCCTGATTGCCGTAAAGAGGTTATTGCACAAGTGGCGGCAGGCTATCGGCGAAGGTGTTGGACAGTTTGGTATAAAGGCTTATTTAAGCAACTAAAGCGTTTAAAACCGTCCCTTTTTTTTATCTTTACCGCTATGAATGCTAAAACCATCTCAAACGGTATATTACGCGCCCTCTTTATAGTTGTTGGTGGCCTACTGTTGTTGTACTTTTTATACCTCATAAAAGCTGTCTTAGTTTATATTTTATTAGCGTCGGTTATTTCATTAATCGGGCGTCGTATTGTCATCTTTTTTGATGTAAAACTCAAGTTTCCCAATACTTTAGCCGTGGTGATAACCATGGGCTTTTTTGTAGGGATTTTAGCTTTACTTATCTCATTATTAGTGCCTTTGTTGGTAGAGCAAAGCCATAATTTATCGCGTATAAACGTAGAGGAAGTCCAGTTGCAACTCAGTCAGTTATTAGCACAAATTGACTTGTATTTTGCTGAAAAAGGTTTGCATGTTTTAGACTCGCTAGAAAATATAAGTCTGACCGATTTGGTAAATGTAGGCTCAATTTCTACCATTTTTTCATCGGTGGTAGGATTTATCGGTAGTTTTTCTATCGGTTTGTTGGCCACGCTGTTTATTTCGTTTTTTATGCTCAAAGACGGCGCTATTTTAGACAGTATGATTTTTACTTTGGTACCTAATCAGCAAGAAGAGAAAGCCCGAAAGAGCTGGAATAGCATTAAAGATTTATTGTCGCGTTATTTTACAGGATTGGCTACGCAAGTCACCATTTTATTTATACTTTACGTCATTTTATTATCGGTTTTTGGTGTTAAAAATGCGATGATAATAGCTTTGATTTGTGCTTTACTGAATTTGATTCCGTATGTGGGTCCGCTTGTGGAGCTCTTTTTAATTCTCGGTTTAACTATGACGAGTAATCTCGGTCTCGATTTTCAAACACAAATTCTACCGACAACTGTGTATGTGTTTATAGGTTTTGCCATTATTCAATTAATTGACGCTTTTGTAAGTCAGCCACTTATCTATTCTAAAAGTGTCAAATCGCATCCGCTCGAAATATTTTTAGCCATTTTAATCGGCGGGACACTCTTTGGTGTTATCGGGATGGTGGTCGCTGTACCCAGTTATACAGCCTTGCGGGTTATTTTAAAAGAATTCTTATCGGATAACAAAATAGTAAAATCACTTACCAAAAACTTGTAATGGAAAATAACGGAACCGTTTTAAAGAACATTGAACTCAATGCGACGCCCGAAAAGGTTTGGGAAGCTTTGACAAATCCGGAATTAACCAAGCAATACTTCTTTGACTGTGAATGTATCTCAACTTATGAAGTAGGCAAACCAATTGAATTTATAATGCGTACAGAAAATAAAGATATAGTTTATGTTAAAGGACGTATTACAGTTTGTTTAAAGAATAGAATGTTGGCTTATACCTGTTACACACCACAGACAGAAAATGCACCCGATAAACACACATTGGTCACAATGGCATTAATTCCCGAAGAAAATAAAACGCGCTTAACTATAACACAGGGGTCTTTTAAAGCAGATAAAGACCGTTATGAGCAAACAAATAAAGGTTGGCATTTTGTTTTAGAAGGCTTAAAAAAATTACTCGAAACAACTTAAATTTCTGTTAAATTATTGAATACCAGCATCCTTAATAAAGACGTTCAAGATTTTATCAATATCCATTTAAAATCGGATATTTCAAAACTCATTTTAAAAGGGAGTCCGTTTACAGATGTCAGCATTCAAGAATTAGCAACTCAGATAGAAGCCAAGCAAAAGTGTATTAATAAACTACCCACATGGTTTAAAACCGAAGGTATTTATTACCCTAATAAGCTTAATATAGAACAAACCTCTTCAGAAATCACAGCCCAATACAAAGCTAATTTAATAACAGGAAGTATGCTTATTGACCTTACAGGCGGATTTGGTGTGGACTGTTACTATTTTGCAAAGCCATTTAAACAGGTTGTACATTGCGAAATAAATACCGCATTGTCTGAGATAGCTTCACATAACTTTAAAGCCCTAAAAGCACTTAATATAACTACCGTAGCTAAAAGTGGTATAGAGTATCTAAAGGATTCAGATGTGACTTACGATTGGATTTATATTGACCCGTCTAGGAGGGATGTCAATACAAAAAAGGTTTTCTTTTTAAATCAATGCGTCCCCGACATTACACAACATCTCGATTTATTATTTAATTATAGCGATAATATCCTAATTAAATTATCACCTCTTTTAGATATTACCAAAACCTTAACCGACCTAAAATATGTCAAAGAAATTCATTGTGTCGCCGTAAAAAATGAGATGAAAGAATTGCTTTTTATTTTAGAGAAAAATTGCATTAAAAAGCCCAAAATAGTCACTATAAATATTATTTATAACGAATTTCAAAAATATGAATATCAGATAGATAAGTTTAGCAATATAAAGTATAACTTTATAAGTAATTTTATTTATGAGCCCAATGTTGCTATTCTTAAATCGGGTGGATTTAAACACCTATCAGAGTCTTTTAAGCTGTTAAAATTGCATCAAAATACCCACTTGTTTACATTGGATAAACTGATTGATTTCCCTGGACGTCGTTTTAAAGTTTTAGCTATTTATAATTTCGATAAAAAATTAATTAAATTAAAATTCCAAAACACAAAGGCCAATATTACGATTCGTAATTTTCCTTTATCTGTAAGTGACATCCGTAAAAAATTTAAAATAAGAGATGGGGGTCTTGATTATATATTTTTCACTACCAATTTAGAAAATAAGTTGCAAGTTATACATTGTCATAAAGTTTAACAATCTAAAAAATTACCTTTCACAATAATTTGTTATTTTTAGCCTAAATTAACAGGCGTTATGGCAAATAAAAACATCAGAACACTTTCTGCACGTAAAGGAATAAAGGATAATCTCTTTGAAAATATAGCTAAACTTAGTCATAAATCTTCGTCTGAAGCCGAATACCACAAACTGGCACAACGTTTTATTCTTGACGATTCCGTCATTTTTGCCACACGCTCTTTTTATGATTTTTTAAAACCCGAAAACCTTCATAAAAAAGTCCACGTTTGTAACGGGACAGCCTGTATGGTTTCCGACAGTCAAGAAGCGCTTAAAAATCGTCTAAGAGTTCATTTTAAAGAAGATGAAATAGGCACTGCTGCTTGTTTAGGACACTGTCATACAAATGCTGCTTTTATGTATGACGATAAAACCTATTCGTCTAAAGGGCCACTAACCTTAGAAGACATCATTAAATTTAAAAAGCCTAAATATAATTCCTACAAAATAGGCTTCAATAGCACTTCTATATTAACCTTTAATACAGAAGATTATACTAAAATATATCCCATATTAGACCCTTATAAAGCCGAAAAACATTTTATTTTAGAGAATATCAAGCAATCGGGCTTACGTGGTCGTGGTGGTGCAGGTTTCCCTTTTTGGATAAAATTAGATACCGTTGCTAAAGAAAAGAGTTCCCAAAAATACATTGTGTGTAATGCCGATGAAGGTGATCCGGGGGCTTTTTCTGATATGTATTTAATGGAGCATCAGCCTCATAAGGTTTTATTCGGAATGATGACGGCTGGTTATTACGTAGGCGCCGATACCGGCGTGTTGTACATAAGAGGCGAGTATCCCGATTCTATCAGAAAAATAGCAGAAGCCATAGAACAATTAAAAAAGAAGCGGTTATTAAACGGCTTTAAATTTAAAATTATAAGAGGTCAAGGTTCTTATGTTTGTGGCGAAGAAACGGCTCTTTTAAACTCAATTGAGGGCTTAAGACCCGAAGTGAGGGTCAGACCACCTTATCCAGCACAGTATGGCTTATACGGCAAGCCTACAGTTTTGTCTAATGTCGAGACATTTGCCAATATTTATTGGATTTTGCAACGAAGTGGCAGTGCTTTTGCGATGTTGGGAACTAAAAAATCTAAAGGGACAAAATTAGTCTGTTTAGATAGTTTTTTTAACAGCCCCGGCCTTTACGAAATCGAAATGGGAACACCGCTCAAAACTGTTTTTAACGACTACGGAAAGGGTTTTAAAAAGCCTGTAAAAGCCGTGCAAATTGGGGGGCCGCTTGGCGGTATAGTACCTCTTCATAAAGTTAAAGATTTAACCCTAGATTTTGAATCGTTTAGCGAAAACGGCTTTTTATTAGGGCATGCCAGCGTGGTGAGTATTCCCGAAGAATTCCCAATGATTAAATACTTAGAACACCTTTTAGAATTTACAGCAGATGAGAGTTGTGGTAAATGTTATCCTTGCCGTATTGGGGCACATCGCGGTTATGAAATGCTCAAAAAAGCACAAAACTCTAAATATAAAATAGACAGACAATTATTTGACGATTTGATAGAAACCCTAGAAATAGGCTCTTTATGCGCACTTGGTGGTGGCGTTCCGTTACCTGTAAAAAATGCTTTGCAGTATTTTAAGGAGGAGTTAAAAGGATATTTTAAATAACTTAACCGCAAAGGGCGCAAAGAATTATGCAATGAACGCAATGTATATAGAATATGACTGAAAATGAAATTTCTAAAATAATTTTTGATTGTGCTTTAAAAGTTCACAAGGCATTAGGTCCTGGTCTTTTAGAAAGTGTTTATGAAGCTTGCTTGTTTTATGAACTTAAAAAAGCAAATGTAAAAGTTGAAAAACAAAAAGAGTTGCCACTAGTTTATGAAGAAGTTAAACTAGATATTGGCTATAGAATTGATTTGATAGTTGAAAATAAAGTTATTATTGAAGTAAAGTCGGTCGAAGCCCTTAACGATGTCCACTTATCACAAGTTTTGACTTACTTAAAATTGACAAATTGTAAATTGGGAATGTTAATTAATTTTAATGTGACACTCATAAAAAATGGTATTAGAAGAGTAGCTAACAATCTTTAAAACCCTTGCGCCCTTTGCGATAGCTTAGCGAACCTTGCGGTTAAATAAAATATTATGAAAGCATATATAAACAATACAGCACACGAATTCAATCACAATGAAACCATACTTCAATTTGTACGGCGCATAGAAAGTACCGAGGCCATTCCAACCATGTGTCAAGACGACCGTCTCGAGAATTTCGGTTCATGCCGCGTGTGTTCTGTAGAAGTCGCTCTTAAAAAAGACGGTTCAACCAAAGTAATGGCTTCCTGCCATACACCCGTTACAGAAGGTATTTATATCTATCACAATACCGATAAAATAAAACGCCTCCGCAAAAATATTGTCGAATTGGTTTTAACCGATTATCCGGCCGATAAAGTATTTCCCGCAAAAGACAAACTACCAACCGAATTTCAAAAGACCATTGCCGCCACCGGTATTCCAAATGTGCGCTACCCTAAAGGGGATAATCATCTTAACGAACCTTTAGATACGGCGCATCCGTATATAAAATCAGATTTATCACAGTGTATAAACTGTTTTAGATGTGTCCGTGCTTGCGAAGAAATTCAAGGTGAAATGGTACTCGGCATGTCGGGTAGAGGCTTTGCTACTAAAATCATCAAGGGCTTTGATACCGATTTCAATTTATCGGCTTGTGTGTCCTGTGGTGCTTGTGTACAGACCTGCCCAACCGAAGCGTTGACGGATAAATTTAAAACCAAAACGCTTAAAGCTGATAAAGTTGTGCGTACCACCTGTACTTATTGTGGCGTAGGCTGTCAGTTAGAAGTCACCGTAATCAATAACGAAATAAAAGGTATTCAAGCCCCTGTAACCGCCGAAGTCAATGAAGGCCACACTTGCCTTAAAGGACGCTTTGCGCATCAATTTTACCGCCATCCCGACAGGTTAAAAGACCCTCTTATCAAACGCAACGGAAAATTTGAAAAAGTAACTTGGGAGGAGGCTTATGATTTTATAACTAAAAAACTAAAAGTAATAAAATCTAAATATGGTGCCGATGCCATTGCAGGCGTCTCTTCATCACGCGCTACAAATGAAGAAAACTACCTTATGCAAAAATTTATGCGTGTGGCAGTGGGGACTAATAATATTGATGGTTGTGCGCGTGTTTGTCACGCACCAACCGCTTATGGTATGCAACAATCGTTTGGTACGGGAGCAGCTACCAATTCGGTTGAAGACCTCAAACAAGCCGATGCCATTTTTCTTATTGGTGCTAATCCTGTAAAAGCACATCCGGTAACGGGCGCTAAAATAAAACAGGCTTTTATGAAAGGCGTGACTTCTATTGTGGTCGATCCGATTAAAACCAAATTAGCCGAACTGGCTACCTATCATCTTCAAATAAGACCGGGTACCAATGTTGCCATTTTAAATATGTTGGCTTACTATATCATTACAGAGAATTTGGCAAAACAAGCTTTTATAGAAGCTTATACCGAGTTTTATGACGATTTTAAGGAACACGTTAGACAGTTGGATATTGACGCCTTAGAACAAGTGACAGGTGTTTCTAAAGCCCTCGTTAAAAAGGCGGCCATAGCTTATGCTAAAGCAGAACGTGCTATGGAATTCCACGGATTGGGCGTAACCGAACATTTTCAGGGCAGTAAAACCGTTATGTTAATATCAAATCTTGCTATGATGACGGGTAATGTGGGGCGTCATGGTGTTGGTCTCAATCCGCTACGGGGTCAAAATAATGTACAAGGGGCAGCCGATATGGGGGTGCAACCCCATCAAGGAGCCGGTTATTTAGATGTTTCTAAACCTGAGATTCAGACTTATTATGCCGAAAAATATGGCATAAAACAATTACCTGCAAAGGCCGGTTATAAAATTCCTGAAATGCTGGATGCGGCTGTTGCTGGCAAACTAAAAGCCCTTTATATTGTGGGTGAAGATACCATTATGACCGATCCCAATACCAATCACAGTATTAAAGCTTTTGAAAATTTGGAATTAATTGTTGTACAAGAACTCTTTATGACGGCTACAGCCGAAATGGCCGATGTTATTTTACCCGCCGCTTCTTATTTCGAAAAAAGCGGCACATTCACCAATGGTGAACGACGTGTACAACGCGTTAATAAAGTTGTTGAGCCCATTGGTAATGCCAAAGCCGATGGCCAAATTATCATCGATTTAATGGCAAAAATGGGTTATAAACAACCTACAGGTCCTATTTATGACGCGGCTAAAGTGATTGAAGAAATTGCCGATATTATTCCGTTTATGAAAGGTTTGACTTGGGATAGATTGGGCGATAATGGTTTGCAATGGCCTATAAAAGAAGACGGAAGCGATACTAAAATTCTTCACATTGATGGCGCCTTTAAAAAAGGAAAAGGCACTTTCCATCATTTTGATTTTGAAGAAACACCCGAAATTGTAGCAAATGCACATCAATATCCGTTTATACTTACCACGGCTCGTGAGTTAGAACATTATAATTCGGGTACTATGACACGTCGTACCGATAATCAAAAAATAGTAGCACAAGATGTTTTAGAAGTCCACCCCAAAGATGCCAAACGTAAAAAAATCAGTAATAACGATATAGTGCGTATCTTTTCCGAAAGGGGCAGTGTCAATATTCCCGTAAAGCTGAGTAAAAGTGTTAAGCCGGGCGTGTTGCGCACAACATTCCACCAGCCTGAGGTATTTATAAATCTAATTACCAGTAGTGTAGGCGATAAAGAAACACTCACACCCGAATATAAAGTTGTGGCTGTTGATTTTGAAAAAATATAATCCAAGTGTCATGTTGAGCCGTGCCCGAGGCAGGTGGGCGCAGTCCAAACATCTCATCAAAAACTTAATGTCACCCTGCCTGTCCGCCTTTGGCGGAAGCGAAGAAAAAATATTTTAATTATCACTAATGTCACCCTAAGCAAAGCCGAAGGGTCTCAATAAAAATTTATGCAAACAACACCCTACGAAGGATTACACATTAAAAATGGACAACCCAATAAAATTGAGGATGCTCTAGTGGTTGAAGCCGCACTGCAAATCAATATCAATAATGAGCCTTACACGGTGGTTATGCGTACACCAGGCGACGATTTTGAATTAATACGCGGTTTGTTATACGCCGAAGATATTTATAAACACACAGCCGATTTAAACCTCGAATATATCGAGCAACGCGACAACGCTTTTTGTATTGTCAATGCTACCATTCCTAAAGAAAAGTTAGGAAAAGGCTATCTCAATAAAAGGACTTTACTCTCGGTATCGTCTTGTGGTATTTGCGGTAAACAAAAATTAGACGACATCACTTTTACGGGGAAAGCCTTATCGGATGACAAACAATTTGATATAAACCAAGTAGAAGCCATGTTTAAAACGATGACGTCACAACAAAAAACCTTTGATTTATCTGGAGGTTCGCATGCGGCGGCCATTTTTGACAAACACAATAAAATGCTTATTCTAAAAGAAGATATTGGGCGTCACAATGCCGTTGATAAAGCTGTAGGACAGTTACTTATAGCACATCATTTAAAGGAAACTCAAGTACTTTTGGTAAGCGGCCGCGTGTCCTTCGAAATTGTATCAAAAGCTTTTATTGCGCAAATTCCCGTTGTAGTAGCCGTGTCGTCGTGTTCGTCGTTGGCGGTCGATTTTGCAAAGGAATTGGGTGTTTGCCTGATTGGCTTTTCGCGTGGTAATAAATCGACTATCTATGCCAATCCGTCTTTAATTAAACCTTTGAAAAATTAATTATGCTTAGAAAATCAATCCTTCTCGCTTTGTTATTTTGTTCTTTTTTGGGATTTTCTCAAACTAAAGAAATAACATTCCCTAAAAAACTGTCGCAAAAAACAGTTATGACTTTCGATTATTTATCGGTCAACATGCCCGATGGTGAAGTCAATATGGGACTTACGGGTATGCATTATAATTTTAAAATCAACAATTGGTTTTATACAGGTGTGGGTATGTACGGCAGTGTAAACGGTTTTAGAGGCGGTTTGTTTACATTGGGTGTTGATGCGGGTATTCGTACAACGATTTCTCAGAACCTCTTTTTAGATACAGGTGTTCATCTAGGCGGCGGTGGCGGATCGGGTGCACCCGATGGTGGTGGTGCTTTTGTTTTGCCACACTTTAATTTGGGCTATGATTTTAATACCTTTTCGTTAGAAGGCGGTTACAGTTATATCAACTTTTTTAGTCACGGTGCTATAAATAGTTCGCAGTTAAATATCGCTTTAAAAATTCCGTTATCATTCGATTACAGTTCGTTTAAATATGCCAATAAATTTTATGATAGCAACGCTTATAATTCTGATTGGCGTCAAAAAAGTAAAAAACACGCCTTTATCATGCGTTTAGATAATTTGTCTTTAAGTAGCGGAACAAAAGATGATAATGGTCATGATTTATCTGATAAAACCATTCGTTTGGCAGGATTTGAATTCGATAATTATGTAACAAACAACAGCTTTGTGTACGTCCGTGCAGACGGAGCCTATCACGGTATTCCGGCGGGTTTTATGGATGTGGTTTTAGGCATCGGAACAGGTGTATCGTTCAACAAAAATCGCACACAACTTGTGGCTAAATTCGGACTCGGGGCCGCTGGTGGAGGTGGAGTAGATATTCAGGGTGGTTTTATCATCAATCCCGAAATAGCTTTTTCACAAAAATTGTTTAACAAACTATCTCTTTATGCCAATACAGGTTATTTTTTAACGCCTAATAGCCGATTTAAAGCCACAACTTATGGCGTTGGACTCAGATATACAAGTCACCAAGGCGGTACGCTTAACGCGAATGACAAGCCATTTACATCGGTTAAATTTAAAGGACTTGAAATTAATGTGGGTCAAGAAATTTATTTTAATGCCAAACGTGCCGATAATTCCGAACAGGATTTATATAAAATTCTGCTTCAAGCCCAATTGTATTTAAACAAAACGGTTTATTTAGCCGGCCAAACGTCCTTTGCTAATTTTGGCAATGCTGGAGCTTATGCCGAAGGTGTTTTTGGCTTAGGTTTATCGGGTAAACCGTTGTTAAATAATAAACTCCGTCTTTTTACCCAATTTTTAGTGGGTGGTGCCGGCGGTGGTAGTGTCAGTACAGGGCAAGGCCTCATCATAAAACCCGGGGCAGGTTTTTATTATAACATCTCAGATAAACTGGCTTTTAGAACAGACTTAGGACGTGTCAAGGCTACGGGGAGTGGTTTAAACAGTAGTTATTTTAATTTCGGTTTAAGCTATAGACTGGCGTTTTTAACAGGACGGAATTAGTGTTCAGTTGGCAGTAGCAGTAGGCCGTTATAAAATTACAAAAATCAAATAACAAAACACAAAACGTGCTATTGTAATTCTGAACGGACTGGAAGGAAAGTGAAGAATCTCAATTTTCATTGTTTTTGAGGTTTATCTTCCAAATGACACTTTTACTTTATGATTTGCACTTTTATTCTGATGTCTTGCAAAGGCCATTCATCACGGCCATGTTTTTGTTTTTCTAAAATTTTAAGGGTTTTAAAGCCGCTGATAACCTCGCCAAATACCGTGTGTTCTTTATCTAGATGATGGGCACCACGTTTATTCATCACTATGTAAAACTCAAAAGGAGACGATTTCTTTTTCGGATTATTATCCCAACTGCGGGCGGCGGCTACCGCATATTGCTTGTGTTTGTGTAAAAAATGGGCAGGCAACAGATAGTTTTTAAATTTGTAGCGCATATTTATACAGGCAGGATTATCAGAATCGCCCATTTGTATGATAAAATCGGGGGCTATTCTATCTACATCCGAGGTGCTAAAATAGCCCACTTTGGTAAGGTAAATAAAACTGGCACGGTACAACGGTGTGTCCTTATATAGCCTTATTTGAAAAGACCCGAATTTGGTACTGACTTCTACAATTGTTTCTTTGTTTTTAGCCCCATAAGCTTTTAAAAAAGGGAGGGTATTGGTGTTGGAAATAATAGGGTCTTTAGATTGTGCAAAAACCTTAGAGTTTACAGCAATAAATAAAAAGCCTATTAAAAATAAAGATAAGTGCAATTTCATGGCTGCAAATGTAAATAAATTGGTAGACCTAAAAGCCTCCAGAGCCTTGGGATTGAAAACCAGTTAGGTATTTTTTAAATACTCCTTACAAATTTTACGCATAGCCGTATTGGCCGAATTAAAAGCCCAAATAATAGAACCGCCTTTTTTACCGGCACTTAAATCGCCCAACAAAAACATGCCTTGTACATTGGTTTCGTAACCTTCTTTTAAAATAGGGTTGGGGCCGTCAAATGCTATACCAATGGTCTTTAAAAAATTTTCGGGCGTCGTACCACCTAAAGCATAGATAATATAGTCAAAGCTTGTATCGGCATAATAATCTTCTTCAAAATGCACTTTTGGTTTGCCATTATCGTCACTTAGCTGGCTTATATTAGAACCAAATAGCAAGGTGGTTTTTTGTGTACCTGCCAAAGAGAGTAAACTGTCGCGGTTAATATTATTCATACGCGCTACGGTCTTTTTGCGATAGCTTAAAGTGACGTCATTGTTTTCGTTGTCTTCAGATAAAAACTGACAGTATTCTGAAGCCGAGTCGCCACCACCTACAACCAATACTTTTGAATTTTTAATTTCTAAAGATGTCAAATCGAACAAAATCCGTTTTTTAATGGACGGTATTAATTTATAAGAGGGTTTATTGGGTTTTCCTAAAATACCTACAGCTATGGCTATGGTTTTTGAGGTATAAGTTCCTTTGTCGGATATTATGGTAAATTTTTGTTTGTCTTTTGATTTGATAATTTTACTAACGGTTTCGTTATAATGTACGTTTAAATCGTAATTTTCAATTGTTCTATCTAAGTAGGAAATTGTTTCGTGTTTAGAAGAATCGGTTAAACACATAACCCCCGTGCATTGTGGTGTAAATCCTTTAAAATTGGCGGTTACCAGTTTGTTGGCGGGATAGTATTTTTTAATGGTATAAGAGTGTTCTTCGGCTTTTTCTATAACAAGGACTTTATCAGTTGTCACACCAAAAGTACGGGCTTCTACAGCCATACTTAAGCCGCCGGGACCCGCCCCAATAATAATTATTTCATACATTTTTTATAAATTTTTGCTACTATCAAATTTAATGAATTATTTGTTCTTAATGTCTGTTTGCTATCATTATAACAAGCGACGCTTTGTTTACCCTTCTTAAGATAAATTTTATTTTTTAAAAGCCCTAATTTTAACATATTTGAACCGCTACTTTAACAATACATTAAGAGTTTTAACTTTTAAATAGCCTGACCTTTGAAGCTATGAAAAATATTTTTCATCAGTCAATTAACCAAATAAAAAAATGACCAAAAACACTACTAAAATAAGTCTTATACTGCTTTTCTTAACCAGCTTTATAGGTCTTCAAAAATCATATTCCCAAAGTATTAAAGGTATTGTAATAGACGAAGATAAAATACCTTTAGAATTTGTTTCGGTAGCTCTTTTGCAACCAAAAGACTCTCTGTTGGTTAAATACACGTCAACTGGACCCGATGGTAAATTTGAATTGTCTGATTTTAAACCAGGTACTTATATGTTTCAGGTCTTCTTAATGACTTATAAAGTTGATCAGCGTGTTTTAAAAGTTACTAAATCTCCTTTAAATTTGGGAATTCTCCAGTTAAAAAAACAGGTCAATAATTTAAGTGAAGTCACTATAAATGCCATTATTCCTATAAAGATAAAGCAAGATACTATGTCTTTTAATACCAAAGCCTTCAAGGTAAAACAAGATGATAATGTAGAAGATTTGATTAAAAAATTACCGGGTGTGCAAGTCAATCCGGATGGTACTGTTAATGCCCAAGGAGAAGATATTAAGAAGATATTGGTTGACGGCAAAGAATTTTTTAACAACGACCCGGCTATAGCGCTTAAAAATTTAAATGCTGACGCTATAAAAAGTGTCCAAATTATAGACGAAGAAAGTGATGATACCCGTGTGACAGGCATAAAGGATGGCCAAAAAACTAAAATTATAAACCTCGTTTTAAAGAAAGGTAAAAAGTCAGGATACTTTGGGAAACTAGGAGGAGGTGTGGGTTCAAACAACAGATATCAATCTAATTTTGACATCAATCGTTTTACTAAAAATACACAGTTGGCCATGTTTGGCAAGCTCAATAATATTAACAATACCGGCGCTACTGTATTTATGCGCAATGGCAACAGAAGTAATACCAATAACGGTTTTTTAACCACAGGTACAGCTGGAGCTAATTACAATTACGAATTTAAAAAGAATTACAACTTTAATTTAGATTATCACTACGGTTATTCTGATAACAAAGCCGATGAAACATCTAAGCGCACAGAGTTTAAAAACAACACATCCTTTTCATCCGATAAGGCTTTAGAAAGTAAAAATGTGTCAAACAACCACAATGTGAACTTTAGCTTGCGCGACAGGTCTGTAAAAGGTAAATACGTAGAGTTTAGAGGGAATTTTAAAAAGGACGACAGGAGTTCAGATGCCACAAATAAATCGGTTTTCTTTAACGAAGCCGGTGTAGAAAACACCAATAGCAATCGTACAACGACCAGCAACGATAGTAGAAGTAGTGGTAATTTAAATTATTCTTATCGCAAAAAGGTTACTGATAAAGGACGTAATTTACGCATAAGAAGTGGCCTATCTTTTTATAATAATGACGATAAAAACTTTCAACGCTCTTTAAATAAATTTAATGTTTCGGATATTGCCAATTTTAGGCAAACAGACGAAATAACCAATAGAGACGAAAGAAACAAGGCTTTTAATTTTAATGTGTCGTTTAGGTATATGGAACCTATTGCACCGCATCATTTTATAAGTATATCTTCTAGTGTTGTTAATAATGATAGCAGCGAGGACGTCAATCAGACAGGCTCTGTAAATGCCGTAGTAGAAACACCTCTTATTTATCTATTAGATTATAATAAACAGACTTATAACAATCAGTTAGGGTATGTTTACAGTCACGATAAATTTCAATTTTATCTGTCAGGTGGTTTTGAAAACCTAAAACAAAATTTAGATTTAGACAACAGCAATGTCATTTCTAAAAAATACACAAACTTTTTACCGAAAGCGACAATCAGTTACGAATATAAAAGAGGGAAAAGGTTGCGTTTGCGTTACAATAAAAGCACTAATTTACCAAGTTTAAATCAGGCGACGCCTGTTATAAACGATTTTAATCCATTGTACATTACAACAGGAAACATTGGTTTAACACCTGAATTAGCCGATAATTACAATATTATGTTTTATTCACACGAATTTAAACGTGCTACCAGTTTTTTCTCATTTTTTAACTATACCAAAACAACCAATGCCATTGTAACCAGTAGAAATATTGATGCCGATTATGTGCAACACGCTTCTTACTTAAATTTTGGTGATAAGACCAGTTTTAGAGGGATGGTGTATTACAGTAAGAAAATTAAAAAAGTGGGTTTGCGCTACAGCTTGAGAATAAGTGGCAATATTAACGATTACAATACTATAATTGATAACGCTGTTAATAAAACGAATAGTAAAAGTACAAGTATAGGTCTGAGTTTTAGTAACAATAATAAAAATAAAGTTGATTTAACAATAGGCGGAAATTTTGATTTTGACAAGACAACTTTTTCACTACAAGCTAGAGACCGTAATTATTTTAAGCAAAACTATTTTACAAAATTTGACATTAATATAACCAACAGTTTTAGTTTTAACACGCAGTTTGACTACTCATTATATACCGATAATAATTTTGCTTCACAATCGGTTCCTATTTGGAATATGGCTGTAGAATACGTTTTCTTGAAAGGCAAACGTGGTAATTTAAAACTGCAAGTCCTCGATATTTTAGATAAAGATGTAGGTATTGTAAGAACCAGTTCGGCTAATTATTTTGAAGAAACCTTTAGAACAAATTTAGGCACTTATGCTATGATTAGTTTTACTTACAGCCTTAAACCACCTCAAGGTAAGAGCAGCAAAAGAGGCTCGGGTAATAGAAGACATTGGCGGGCTCATTAAGAGGAAACCATAATTGATAAGATGACTTTGAGTAGTCATCTTATCAATTATAAAAATTAGATCTGTTTTTTATAGGCTTTTAATTGTTCTTTGTAGAAACTATTCTTTATAGAATCCATACGTTTTAGCATCATTTCCATTTCCATACTTTGATTTCTAAAGAAGAAATTGGGACTGTAAAAATCATTTTTAAAAATAGAATCGTTTATATTGCCTTCTTTAATAAAATTGTCGAAAATATCATTTTGGAAATCCGGAAATGATTTGGACATTTCATCTTTAAATTGCTCAAAAATTTTGCTCTGTACTTTATTAGAAATATTTCCATTTGAATAGATATAAGAATAGGTTGAATCAACACTAATTAAATTACCATCCTTATCGTATTCTTTATGGACTTTATAATTAACTTTGGGTTTAATAGTATCTAACAAAGAGGTTTTAATGTCTGAACTTTTACTGGCATCTATTTTTTTGTTACTGCAACTGTAAAAGCTTATTAAAAATAATGATGTTATAATCAATAATCTTTTCATAATCTGTAATTTTTTAATTAATAAAAAAAAGCCATCTGTAGTTGATGGCTTTTATGTCTTGAATGTGTTATTTAACAGCAATTAATCTGGCTGGTTTTGGCTTAGCTTCTTCTCTTTTAGGAATAGAGATGCGTAATTCGCCATTTTTGTAGTTGGCAGAAATTTTATCGCTGTCAACTGTGTTTTCTGGAATTCTAAAACTTCTGGTAAATGATTGATAACTGTACTCCTTACGGGTATAATTTTCGTCATTTTCTTCGTTTTCAAATTTCTTTTCAGAAGATATGGTCAACACATCATTTTCAAAATTGATGTTAAAATCTTTTTTATCCATACCCGGTGCCGCTACTTCAATGGTAAAACCATTGTCGTCTTCTTTAATATTAACAGCAGGTAGGGTAGTGTTAGTGTCAGAAAAATTACTGACAGACCAATCTCTAAAAAAATCATCGAATAGATTTGGAAATGTTGGGAAACTGTGATTTGCTTTTACTAACATAACTTAAATATTTTAAAGGGTTAAACTTATTTTTATACTTTAATTGAGAATAATCAAAATAAATACCAGAGCAAAAAAAATGTCATTTTTTCAGATTAAATCTAATTAAATGACATTTTGTCTTTTGATAACAAGCTAGTTATGTCATATTTTCAGTATTCCTTATCGCGTCGAGTAACATATTTAACTTATTTAAATCGGCTACAGAGACATGCTTTAAAAGTTTGTCTAATTTTTTTTCGCAAACATCCATTTTAGTGAGTAACTGCAAACCTTTGTTACTAATCATGATATCTTTTTGTCTACGGTCTAGTTTACATTCGCTGCGTTCAATTAAATCTTTAGCAACTAGTCTGTCTGCAATACGACTCACGTCAGAGCTCTTGTCTATCATGCGCTCTTTTATAAGACCAATGCTTGCCGCCTCAGGATGTTGCCCTCTTAAAATACGTAAAACATTAAATTGAGAAGGCGAAAGCCCATAGCTTTTAAACAATTCTTGCGATTTATTTGACAGATAACTGTGCGTGTAATGAATGTTTAAACGCGTTTTTTGATAAGCGTTTTTAAAGGACGTTTGTAAATCTATTTCTAAACTCATAGCAATTTATTGACGTAAAATACTGTAAGCACAACGCGCTACAGCAACGGGTTTATTAATATCTGACTGATACAAAACAACATCGGCGTTGATGATGCGTTTACCTACTTTTATAAGTTTAACAGAAACGTGGATATCTTCTAAAATGGCCGGTGTCAAATAATCTATACGCATATCTATGGTATTGATTTTGTCGTTTGCAGATTTAAAAGTTGTAAATCCGGCCAAACCACCAACAGCGTCGGCAATGGCCGCTAAAATGCCTCCATGCCAAAAACCTTGTCTGTAATCGCCTATAAATTCTTTTCGAAAAGACACAAATGCCTCAACTTTTCCTTCTGAAATTGAAACCACTTTTAAACCTAAAGATTTGTTAGCAGGAATCTGATTTTCGAATATATCTATTACTTGAGACAAATTATTTTTCATTTTTATAAGTTTTATTATTTATTTATTTATTTTTTTGATTGACGTGTTTCTAATTTAATGTTAAAACTGACTTCTTTGCCAATAACGACACCACCATTATCCATAACCGAATTGTACTTTAAGCCAAAGTCAGAACGCTTTAGGTTACCGGTTACTTTAAAGCCCGCTTTTAAATTCCCGCGATTGTCCTTTATAGTACCTGCTGCAAAAAGATCTAATACAACGGGTTTAATAACACCGTGCATTGTCAAATTCCCTTTTAAAGTAAAATGCTTGGCATCTTTTTGTGTTACCGATGTGCTTTTAAAAGTGATAGTTGGATATTTTGCCGCATCAAAAAAATCGGGACTTCTTAAATGACCGTCACGTTTGGCATTTCGTGTATTCACGCTATTGGTGTTAATTGTAAAGTTAACAACGGCATCTGATAAATCGTTTTTTTCGTAGCTAATAGAACCATTGAAATCGGTAAAATAGCCATCAATTTCAGAAATAACCATGTGGGCAATTGTAAAACGCACAGTAGAATGTACCTTATCAATTTGCCAAGTAGTCTGTGCTTTAGCCATAAATCCTGTTAAGGCGAGTATTAAAAATAGTTTTGTAGTTTTCATTGTTATTGTTTTTAAAAGTCAGTAATAATAGTTTTTAGTTTATCGGCATGGGCTTGCGCTGAGGCTAAAACAGAGGCCTTTAAGGCTTCATCTTGATTTGGAGTACTGTAAATACCATATGACGCCACGTGAGGTAAATAGTTTAATTTACAGAAAGCTGCCGATGCTTTTAAAGGCAATAAAATGCGTTCCATTTCGCCTTCTGGATAAGATTTTTCTGGAGAACCCACCGTTACAGAAGCCATAATGCTTTTTCCTGTTACCTTAGACCCTTCGCCAAAAGCAAATCCATAAGTCAATACTTTGTCGAACCATTGCTTTAAAATAGGCGGCATGTTATACCAATAAATAGGGTATTGCAAAATAATTAAATCGGCTTGTGCTATGGCTTCGTGTTCTGCTTTGACATCAATGTTAAAGTCTGGATACAACGCCGTTAAATTGCGTACTGCTACATTTTCTAAATCTTTTACAGTATCTATAACCGTTTTATTACCCACAGAATTTTCTATGTTTGGATGGGCTAATAAGATGAGTGTTTTTGACATATTTTTAATTTGTTATTTAGTTAAAGCGGCAAATATATGTCAAAACATTATATGTTGCAACATATATATATATATATATTTATAAAACTTTAACATTTTTAATGCGAATTAGAAGAAAGTAAAATAGATTTTTAAACCTTATATTTGTCAACCAATTTAGTTTAATGAAAGAAGAACAAGTCATTTTAGTCACAAAAGAAGATACACAAATTGGTCTGATGCCCAAAATGGAAGCGCACGAGAAAGCGCAATTGCATCGTGCCTTTTCTGTTTTTGTTTTTAATGATAAAAATGAAATCTTATTGCAACAACGGGCTTTAGATAAATACCATTCGCCCGGCTTATGGACCAATACCTGTTGTAGTCATCAGCGTGATGGCGAAGGAAATATTGAGGCTGGAAAACGTCGTTTACAAGAAGAAATGGGCTTTAATTGCGATTTAAAAGAACTCTTTTGGTTTGTTTATGAAGCGCCATTTGACAATGGTTTAACCGAACACGAATTAGACCATGTTATGATAGGACATTACAATGAGAACCCCGTGATAAATAAAGCTGAAGTAGCGGCCTTTTCGTGGATGACTTTAGAAGCTGTAAAAAATGATATTGAATCTAAACCGCATAAATACACCGCTTGGTTTAAAATAATTTTTAAAGAATATCTAACACACTTAAAATAATGGAAGTCACCGTACACAGAAAAGCCCATTTTAACGCTGCACATCGTTTGTATAATGCCGACTGGTCTGATGCGCGTAATGCCACCGTATTTGGCAAATGTGCCAATCCTAATTTCCATGGGCACAACTACGAATTAATAGTGGGTGTGAAGGGTGAAATAAATCCCGATACAGGTTTTGTAATGGATATGAAAATCCTTAAAAATATTATTGAAAAAGAAATTGAGGAAGCCTTTGATCATAAAAATTTAAATCTAGAAGTTGGGGCTTTTAAAACACTAAATCCCACAGCAGAAAACATTGCGGTGGTTATTTGGAATATATTGAGAGAAAAAATAGACAAACAACTTAAAATTAAGGTTAAACTTTACGAAACTCCTAGAAACTTTGTAACCTATAAAGGCTAATTATGAGAAAATTTATTTATATAATTGTAGTGCTAATTGCCGTAATTATCATTAAAATGACAGTAACAAATACACCCAAACAACCTTTAAAAGTAGGAGACACAATTCCCGCATTTTCATTGCAAGACCAAAACGGACAGTGGTTTAATAGTGATGAAGTAATAGGGAAACAACCTGTAATAATTTATTTTTATCCTAAAGACGAAACACCCGGTTGTACAAAAGAGGCTTGTAAGTTTAGAGATGAATTCGAAGTTTTTACAGATTTAAATGCACGGGTAATAGGTATCTCTTCAGATAATGTAGCCTCTCATAAAAAGTTTGCAGAAAAATACCATTTGCCTTTCACTCTTTTAGCAGATGTAAATAAGAAAGTCCGTCAATTATTTGGAGTCCCTAAATCAACTTTGGGCTTATTACCAGGACGTGTTACCTACATAATTAACAATAAAGGCGTCGTTATTTATATATTCAACAGTCAGTTTAAAGCCGAAAAGCATATAGACAAAGCTATAGAGGTACTTAGGCGTGATTCATAGTTTCTCCTACATAATAAAGTTCTAAAGTGCCTAAACAGACTTGCATTCTAGGATAAGGCAATAAAGAATATTCAAAAGAATTTTTAGCTAAATTGTATAAGTCTTCTTTAGTTAGGTTTAGAGCCTTTTGAATTTCAATATAATTTTGATTGACTTGCCCACCAAAATAAGCAGGATCATCTGAGTTAATAGTTACTTTTAAACCCAAATCCATCATTTTCTTTAACGGATGGTCTTTAAGATCTTTTACAACTTGTAAAGCGGTATTAGAAAGCGGACAAACAGTTAGAGCTATGTCTCGTTTAATTATTTCGGCTACCAATTTAGGATCTTGCAAGGCATTATTACCGTGATCTATACGTTTAATTTTAAGAATATCTAAAGCTTCCCAAACATAACTAGCATCCCCTTCTTCACCAGCATGAGCTAACGGAATATAGCCCCATCTAGCAGATTCTTCAAAAACTTTTTTAAACTTAGAAGGCGGATTCCCTTTTTCGGAAGAATCTAATCCTACAGCTTTTATTAAATCCTTAAAAGGAAGCGATTGTTTTAATGTTTCTAAAGCTTTTTCTTCAGACAAATGACGCAGATAACTCATTATTAAAAAAGAAGAAATACCAAATTCCTTTTTAGCATCGGCACAAGCTTTGCTAATACCCATAATAACAGTCTCAAATGCTACACCACGTTCTGTATGTGTTTGCGGATCGAACATTATTTCGGTATGAATAACATTTTGAGTGGCACACTTTTTTAAATAAGCATAAGTTAAATCGTAAAAATCTTTTTCGTGAATTAAAACTTGAGCGCCTTGGTAGTAAATATCTAAAAAGTCTTGCAGGCAGTCGAATTTATAAGCTTCTTCTACTTCTTTAACAGATTTATAAGGGATTTTAATGTTATTTCTTTGCGCGATTTCAAACATTAGAGCAGGCTCAAATGAACCTTCTATATGTAAATGAAGTTCGGCTTTAGGCAAATTTTCAATAAAAGATTTCATTAGGTAGAGGTTTTAATTGCATCAGTTAGAGGTGATGAGTCGTTAGTCATAGTAGCTGATATTAATATATATCAAGACTTAATATGTTGTACAAAGTTATATAATAGCTTGTTAAGAATCAAATAAATTGATATAAAAATTTAACCGATATTTGCATTAAAATATAGAAAGCTAAATGATTGCCTATCCTTTAAAGTTCAAACCCATTCTTCAAGAAAAAATATGGGGTGGAACAAAACTCAAAACACTCCTTAAAAAGGATTCAGATAAAAACAATATTGGTGAAAGTTGGGAGGTTTCGGCTGTAGATAATAATATTTCTATAGTAGCAAATGGTTCTTATAAAGGCTTAACATTAAATAATTTGATTAAAACTTATAAAACCGATTTATTAGGTGATAAAGTTTTTGAAGCATTTGGTTTAGATTTTCCACTTCTTATAAAATTTATTGATGCTAAAACGGCTTTAAGTATCCAGTTGCACCCAAATGACACATTGGCTAAAAAACGTCATAACAGTTTTGGAAAAACAGAAATGTGGTATGTTATGCAAGCCGATAAAAACGCCGAACTCATTGTCGGTTTTAAAAAGGCCACAGATAAAGCCACCTATTTAGAATATTTAAAGAAGAATAAAATTGCCGATTTGCTCAACGCTGATGTGGTCAAAGAAGGCGATGTGTATTTTATCCCAACAGGGCGTATTCACGCTATTGGTGCAGGGGTTTTATTGGCCGAAATTCAGCAAACAAGCGATATTACTTATCGCATATACGATTGGGATAGAAAAGACAGTTCAGGTAAAGGACGTGAGTTGCATACAGATTTAGCTTTAGAAGCCATAGATTATAAAGCCAAAGAAACTTATAAAACAGATTATAAGGCTGTAACTAATAAAGTATCACCTGTTATTAATTGTCCTTATTTTACAACAAATATTATAAATTTAGATGGAGAAATACATCTAGATAACAGTCAAAAAGACTCATTTGTAATTTACATGTGTACTAAAGGAGAAGCTATAATACACTACGCTGAAAAACAAATGACAATCTGTGTAGGAGAAACTATTTTAATCCCCGCATGCCTTAAAAACTTGGTATTAAATTCGCAAGAAGAAAGTGTTTTATTAGAAGTGTATATTTAGTATTAATAATTGCACCGAATTGCTTATTTTTGCACAAAATAAATTGAATTATGAGTAGTGTAAAAAATTTAAAGAAAGACGTTAATTATGTTCTATCTGATGTTATAGAAGAGTGCTATGTTTGGCAGTTGGTTAACAGCGGTAAAAAAACAGATAAATCAGAAAAAATAATCGATGAAGCTATCGCCACATTCGATGCCTTGATTGAAAAAATTAATACCAAGAAAGTAGACAATAAGAAGAAACATTTTGCTGCAATAACCAAAGAACTTGAGAAAAAAGCCACTGCGTTATTAGCAAAAATCGAAAAATTGTAACCTGATACTTAGAATGTTAAAAATAAGTTATTAACTATTGTAATAGTTTGCGTTTTTATGCGTTCTAATTTAAGAACTTAATTTTTTTTTATGGCAAGAGCAATGTTTGAGTACACAAAAACAGTTTTAAAAAAGGTGAGTTTTGATACCGCCCTTTTTTGCAAAGAACTCGAAAAAGCTGTTAGAAGATTGTTACCCTACGAAGTTGATGAATTACGCATTTGGTTGGCTGCTTTTATTTCAAACAAGCCAGAATTAACTGTCTGTATGCGGTACATTTAAAATTAAATTAGGAGCTATAAGGCTCCTTTTTTTTTGGACAAAGGGCTCACAATCTTAACATCATAAAAAGCAATGGCACCTCTAATTACACTGTCTATTGTACTTTTTAAAGCTTCAATCATCTGAATTTTTAATTGGGCTTTATGAAATATAAGACTGACTTCTCTTGCGGGTTCTGGTTTTTCAAAAGGTCTTAAATATTTATCATCATCTTTTAAATCTAAAGTAGTGAGATAGGGAATAAGCGTCATACCCAAGCCTTCTTTTGCTAATTTTATAAGGGTGTCAAAACTGCCACTTTCAAGTTTAAAACTTTGATTTTCTGATAACTTGTCCGATTTGCAAATATTTAAAACACTTTCTTTAAAACAATGACCATCTTCTAATAAGAGAATTGATTCTACATCTAAATCCTCAGGAATCAGGCTGCTTTTAGAATACAGTTCATGATTTTCTGGTACAAAACCAACAAAAGGTTCATAATATAAAACACGTTCGGTTAAAGCTTTATTTTCTAAAGGTGTCGCAGCAATAGCGGCGTCCAAATGACCGTCCATCAACTTTTTTATTATTTCTTCTGTAGTTAGTTCTTCAATGTGTAGCTTTACTTTAGGATGCTTCTTAGTAAAAACACTTAAAAACATGGGCAGCAGAGTCGGCATAATTGTAGGAATGATACCCAGTTTAAATTCACCCCCTATAAATCCCTTTTGTTGATCTACAATATCTTGTAGCCTGTTACTTTCATCAACAATTACTTTTGCTTGTTGTACAATTTTTTCGCCAATTGCGGTAAGCTGAATAGGTTTTTTCTTTCTATTGAATAATTTAACATCTAGTTCGTCTTCTAACTTTTGTACTTGCATACTCAATGTGGGCTGTGTAACATAACAATTTTGAGATGCCAAAGTGAAATTTTTGTACTCGGCAATAGCTAATACATATTTTAATTGTGTAATGGTCATTTTGGTATAAATATTTGTGATAAAGATATTAAAACTATTGATTATAATTATCGTTTTCTGATGTTTTTTTGGGAGATATTTGTAAAGAATTTAAAATAATAATTATGAAAACAACAACAATAGGATTAAACATCAAACAATCTAAAGAATTATCAGAAAAATTAAATGTCTTACTCGCTAATTTTCAGCTGTATTATCAAAATTTAAGGGGTTTGCATTGGAATATTAAAGGACGTAATTTCTTTGAATTACACCTTAAATTTGAAGAGCTTTATACAGATGCCCAAGATAAAGTAGATTTAATAGCCGAACGTATTTTAACGCTAGAAGAGACTCCTTTGCATACTTTTGAGGATTATTTAGCTTTATCTGAGATAAAAATCGGTAAAAACATTGCTAAAGATGAAGAAGCTGTTGCTTTAATTGTAGCGTCATTAGCATCGCTTTTAAAAATTGAACGCTCTATTTTAGAACTTTCAGACAAAGCTGATGACGAAGGAACTAACGCTATGATGAGCGATTTTATAGCTGAGCAAGAAAAAACAGTTTGGATGCTAAAAGCTTGGTTGGCCTAAAACGCTTTTAGTACATATCCCAGAAGTTGCGCTTTTTGTTAAGCGCAGCTTCTCTTTTGGCATATTCTGCAACCGGAACGACCTTTAAAAAAGACGGATGTTGTTCTATACCAAACTCAATTTTAGTCACAATTTCTTCTATAGAGTCGTTGTCATAATCAATATCAAGGGGTTCTTTAATAACCATAGATTGTAATACTTCTCTTTTCTTTATGAGGAGTCCTTTTTTATCAAAAGCACGCCTAAAACCGTCAATGACAATAGGTACAACAATAGGTTTGAATTTTTTAATAATATGAGCTGTTCCTTTCCTGATAGGTTTAAAAGGTTTGGTTGTCCCTTGCGGAAAAGTAATAACCCAGCCATCGTCTAAAGCCTTGCCAATATTACTGATATCAGAAAATTTTACCTGACGCTTGACATCTTTACCACCGGCACGCCAAGTGCGTTCTATAGGAATTGCCCCAACATAAGCCATAACTTTAGGAAGCCAACCAGAGCGCATAGTTTCTTTAGCAGCAACAAAATACAAATTCATTTTAGGACGCCAGAGGTAGCCAATATTCTTTATGCTATCTTGTCTGCCACTCAATGCTGCGTTAAAAACATGAAACATCGCCGCCACATCTGCAAAATAAGTTTGATGATTTGAGACAATCAAAACTTTTTGATGTGGTAATTTTCGCAGTATATCTGAACCTTCAATATTCAGTTTGTTAAACTTTCTATAACGTTGGTGAGAAACGATGCCTAGAATTCTAATCAAAAAGCGTTTTATATGAAAATAATGCCCAAAAATATCTTTTTTAAATAGACTCATATTGTATTTTGAATGAGAGGTAGTATGCAAAAATAAAAAAAAAAGCGCTAAAGTTCTTTTAACAGATCTTTTATTTCACTTAAAAGCATGGCTGTAGCCCCCCAAATAAAGTAATTACTTAGTTTAAAGCAGGGTACATCTATATTTTCCATGTACGAAGTTGTGGTATTTCTTGAAGTGACATTAGCATCATTTAATAATTCTGACAATTTAACAGGAATTATTTTTTGGACTTCTTCATTGGGTATAAATACGGG
>JASFYX010000038.1:0-8695 GCA_045046885.1 Flavobacteriaceae bacterium | reverse complement strand
TGTTGATAATTCATCGGCAATCAGTTTTTTTTTCAAATATCGGAAAGTTAACTTTCCGATATTTGTTTACTGTTGCACTTATTGTTTGAACTTAGTTTTTTAAAAGAAAAAGATAATTTTTACTTTAAAGAAAGGACTTTAATTTCAACACGCTGATTTTGTAAACGCGCTTTGTCAGTAAAAGTGGTGTTTATAGGACGCCTTTTGCCATAACCTTTATAGGTTATCCTGTTTTTAGAAATGCCTTTATCAAATAAATAATAGGCAACATTTTTAGCGCGATTAGTCGATAAAGTATTACTGTAGTCGTCTGGTGGAAGCGTATTTGTATGACCGCCAATTTCTATTTTTAAATTGGGATTGTCCTTTAAAAAACGATACAATCTAAGCAATGTTCTTTTGGCCGCTTTTGTTAAAGCGTAAGAATCTGGGGCAAAATAAAGATTGGGTAATTGAAATTTTTGTCCGACTTTTAATTGTGTTGTTCTGATTCTTTTTGAATCGAAGTTGGCACTTTTAGCTACTTTAACTACTTTTTTAGTGTCCTTAATTTTAGGTTCTCCCTTTTTTACAACAGTTAGTTTTTTGTCTATTTGCCATTTATGAAGAGGTTGTTCGTAATAATCGGGAGCTGTATAACTAATGCTGGTTTTTATATTTTTAAGTTCTGCTTTTTGTAAAACGAATTTACCTTTGGCACAGTCTAAAGAAAAATCGGGATTTAAAACTTGAAGTTTATAGATGTTTTTATAAAACTCTTTGGCTTTATTGCGCTCTAATTTAAAAGTTAAACCTTTTATATTTGGGGTGTTTATGGTAACTATTGAGTTATCGGCGTCATAGTCAAAATCGGCATAATTTAAAACAGCTTTTTTATGGGCAATATTTTGAATGGCTTGATATTTAAAATTTCTTGTGGCTTGTACCAATGAGTCTTTTAGGCGTTTGTTGTATTCTGCAGTTGTTTCGAACATCCCTTTTGCAGACCATTTGGTTATCTGCTTGTTAAAATACTGACTCACATCTGCACAAGGACTCGTCATATCAATAGAATTTAAGGCGACAACCGCATCAATATCGGCACCAAAGCGTTTATTGGGTTTGTAATTTGTCATTAAATCCGTTAAACGGACAAAATAAAATTTATCGAAAACTTGTACAAAGGGCGCAATGTCTAAAGCGGCATTATGCTCGTTTACAATGCCTACATTTATCCAATCTTTGCCATCTTTAGAAATCTCTACTTGAGTAGGTTCAAAACTACCACCCACTTCAAAAACGTATAAATCGGGCCCTTTTAAATCAATTAAAGCATTATCTGTAAACTTAACAGTAACACTTGCGCCATAACCTAACGAATACATATTTGAATCTGGTGCCCCTATAATATAAGCTTCTTTTGTAAAAAAATTTGAGGCAGGTGGATCGCCTTTTATGGCGTTTACCATTGTGTCTGCAAAAGCTATTGAGCCTAAAGGGACAGTAACTTTATGCTCGCGCCAATCGTAATAATCTTTCTTTTGAGCGACTGAAGAGCTGCTTGAAATAAATAAAATAACAAGCAAAAAGATAATTTTAAAAAGCGGGTTATGTACTGTAATTTTCAAAGTTTTGGTTTTAAAAGCGATTGTAAATGTAAAAAAATAAATTAGCTTACAATGTTAACTTCTGTTTCTAAGTTTATTTTAAAGGTGTTTTTGACACTTTTTTTAATCATTTCGGATAAGTTTAAAATATCTTGTCCACGCGCATCGCCATAATTTACAAGTACCAAAGCTTGTTTGTTGTGAACTCCCGCGTCGCCAAAATGCTTGCCTTTAAAGCCACATTGTTCTATAAGCCACCCAGCAGGAATTTTGTAGTTGTCAGCATTCATTTTGTAAAAGGGCATCTCAGAATTTTTAGCTAATAAATCCTCAAACAAAGGGCTGTTTACGATTGGATTTTTAAAAAAACTACCACTATTGCCAATCTCATTTGGATTGGGTAATTTAGAGAAACGGATTTTAATTACAGCATTGCTCACGTCCTTTATTGTAGGATTTGAGATACCCTCTAATTCAGACTTAATAGCCCCGTATTGTGTGTGTAAAGTATGGTTTTGACGTGTCAGTTTGAAAGTGACACTTGTAATGATATATTTTCCTTTTACAACTGATTTAAAAATAGAATTCCGATAAGAAAATTGGCAATCGTCATTACTAAAGATCACTATTTTTTGTGAAGCTATTTCAAGTGCTTCAACTTGGGTTATCGTATCTTTAACCTCAACGCCATAAGCGCCAATATTCTGAATAGGGCAAGCGCCAACACTTCCAGGAATAAGTGATAAATTTTCTAAACCACCATAATTTTTTGACAAACACCACAAAACGAAATCGTGCCAATTTTCGCCAGCTTGAGCGGTTACTAGAACGTCGTTATCTGAAAGGGGTTTTTCTGAGACACCTTTTAAATCGAGTTTTACAACACAATTATCAATATTTTTTGTGAGTAACATATTACTACCACCGCCTAAAATAAAACAATCGGGATATTGATTTAAAATTTCTTTTAATTCTTTGATAGTATTAACTTTAACAAAGTTTTTGGCAAGTACATCTATGCCAAAAGTATTGTAAGGTTTTAATGATATGTTTTTGAGTATTTTCAAATGTTTTTATAAGATTCTAAACCTGCTTTTATGACTTTAACAGCGCTAACAAGGTCTTCTTTTTTAAGAACGTAAGCTATACGTACTTGATTTTTACCCGCGCCTTCAGTCGCATAAAAACCACTGGCAGGAGCTACCATAACCGTTTCGTTATTTAAATTAAAATCTTCTAAAAGCCATTGTGCGAAATGATCGGCATCTTTTACAGGTAATTGTACCACACAATAAAAAGCGCCTTTTGGTGTACTGACTTTAACACCTTCAACATCTTTTAATTCTTTTATTAAGGTATCTCTGCGGCTTACATATTCTTTTTTAACGGCGTCAAAATAATCTTGCGTGGTTTCTAAAGCGGCTTCACTGGCAATTTGAGCATAAGTGGGTGGACTCAATCTAGCTTGTGCAAATTTTAATGCTGTTTTTGTGAATTCTTTGTTCTTTGAGACAATACAACCAATTCTTGCACCACACATACTGTAGCGCTTTGATACGGAGTCTATCATAATAGCATGCTGTTCCAAACCATTTTCACTCATAACTGAGTGATGTTTTAACCCATCGTATACAAATTCGCGATAAACCTCATCGGCTATTAAGAATAAATCGTGTTTAAGCACGAGTTTTTTTAGTTTCTCTATTTCATCTTTTGTGTATAAATAACCTGTTGGATTTCCGGGATTACAAATTAAAATAGCTTTGGTTTTAGGTGTGATGAGTTTTTCAAAACTCTCAATAGGAGGGAGTGCAAACCCCTCGTCAATAGAAGATATAACAGGAATTATCTTTACACCTCCTGAAGCAGAAAAGCCATTATAATTGGCATAAAAAGGCTCGGGAATAATAATTTCTTCGTTTGGATCTGCAACACTAGCAATAGTAAACAAAAGTGCTTCAGAGCCTCCTGTTGTGACAATAATGTCATCAGAAGTAACATTAATATCTTGTTTTTTATAATAGTCAGCTAATTTTTTTCTGTAAGTGTCAGAGCCTTCAGATCGGCTATAAGCCAAAACTTCTATAGTGTTGTTTTTTACAGCATCTAAGGCAACTTGGGGTGTTTTTATATCGGGTTGACCAATGTTTAAATGAAAAACTTTTACGCCTCTTTTTTTGGCTGCCTCGGCATAAGGTACTAATTTTCTTATGGGAGATTCTGGCATTAACTGCCCTTTTGTAGATATTTTTGGCATAACATTTGAACTTATAGATATATGCAAAATTGCAAAATAAAATTTTAAAACACCTTGCTATTCTAAAGTATTTCTGACGTAAAAATTATCCCAAATATTTTTAATTGACTGCAACAAACCTTATATTTGAGTGTTTTAGGTATTGATAACTAACAACTATTTGATTTGAAAATAAAATATACTTTTATTTTATTCTTTATAATGTTAAGCCATTCTGCTTTAGCACAAGATTATTTTTTTATTAAAAAGAGTACTTCAAGTTATAGGATGCCTTTTAAATTGGTGAATAATCTAATAATTATTCCTGTTCATGTCAATGGTAAAAAGTTATCTTTTTTATTAGACACAGGGGTTTCGAGTACTATTATTTTAAATATAAAAATCAAAGATTCTTTAAAATTAAAAAATGTTAGAAAGATACGGATTCAAGGCTTAGGAGATGGCGATTATGTTGATGCCTTAAAATCGACAAGTAATTATATCCAAATTGGCAATTCAATAATAAACAGAAGTCACAAAGTTTATCTCATTTTAGGAAAAGGATTTAATTTATCTAACAGAATGGGTACTCAAATTGACGGTATTATTGGCGGCGATTTATTCAGAGATTTTGTTGTAAAAATTAACTATTCAGCTAAAATTATAAAATTCTATAAACCTGATAAATATGTTTATAGAAAGTGTCGAAGATGCGAAACGTTACCTCTTAGTTTTTTATACAATAAGCCTTATTTAGTAGCCCAAACTGTAATGGCAGATTCTACAAAATTAAACACTAATTTGCTTATTGACAGTGGTGGTAGTGACGCCTTGTGGTTATTTGAAGATAATAATATTGCAATACCTAAAAAGAATTTTATTGATTATTTGGGACAAGGATTAAATGGTAATATTTATGGTAAAAGGAGCAGAGTTATGAGTTTGAATTTAGGACGTTTTAAACTTAAAGATATCACAGTTTCTTTTCCAGATACTACCTCATTATCGTTGTCAATGCGTCATAAAGATAGGCATGGCAGTATTGGCGCCTCAACTTTAAAACGTTTCAATGTTATAATTGATTATCCACATAGAAAGATTACTTTAAAAAAAAATACTAGATTTTATAATGAACCCTTTAATTATAATATGAGTGGTTTAGAAGTGGCTTATAATGGCCAAATGATAGTTCAAGAAGAAAAATTAAAAAAATATTCTACCGATTCAAAAAACTTTGTTTCTACAGCAAATAAAGGAGTTACAATAGAACTAGCTTATGATTATAGTTATGTATTTAGTTTAAAACCCTCAGTTCAAATTACAGATATCAGAAAGGGCTCACCTGCTGATATAGCTGGCCTTATGGTAGCTGATTTTATTCTTGAAATAAATGGCATACCTGTGTATAAACTTAAATTACAAGATATTACACATAAATTTTATGAAGAAGATGGTAAAGAAGTAACGCTTCTTATAGACAGAAATGGCACGCGTTACTCATATACTTTTAAACTTAAAAAAATCCTTTAGTCCGTTTTTTTAACAACAAGTCCTTTAATATGTATTTCTACAACAGTTGGTTTGGCATTTGAAGTTATCCGTATGTTTTTTTGAAAAGGGCCTACTCTATTAGTGTCGTAATGTACTTTTAAAGAGCCTTTTTCGCCTGGCATAATAGGTTCTTTTGGTTTTTCGGGAATGGTACAACCACAGCTTGAAGTTACTTGACTCACTATTATTGGGGCGTCGCCTGTGTTTGTAAATACAAAAGTTCTGTAACCATCGCTTCCTTGTTTTATAGTGCCATAATCTATTGTTGTTTTTTCAAATTTAAAAACAGGGGTTGTTTGGGCATTTAATTTTACAAATCCTGTAAGCGCCAAAAACAATAATATAATTTTCATATTTTTCATAGGGTAAAAGTAGTATTATTCATTTAATATTCAAAACACAAATAAAGTGCCACAGTTTTTATCTTAGCAACTATATAATTACATTTGCACTTATTTTTAAGTAGAGAAATTTTATGTCGTTACCAACACATTACAGCCCTAAAAACGTAGAAGATAAGTGGTATGCCTATTGGATGAAGCACAATTATTTTCATTCAGAGCCAGATAGCAGAGAGCCTTATACCATTGTTATTCCGCCACCGAATGTTACGGGTGTGTTGCATATGGGGCATATGTTGAATAATACCATTCAAGATGTACTTATTCGCCGTGCCCGGATGCAAGGTTTTAATGCCTGTTGGGTGCCTGGTACAGACCATGCGTCAATTGCTACCGAAGCGAAAGTTGTAAACAAATTAAAAGAGGAAGGTATCGCTAAAGCGGATTTATCACGTTCTGAATTTTTAAAACACGCCTGGGAATGGACACATAAACACGGTGGTATTATTTTAGAACAACTTAAAAAATTAGGGGCTTCGTGCGATTGGGAACGCACAAAATTTACCATGGATGCCGATTTAAGCGCATCGGTAATTGACGTGTTTATCGATTTATATAAAAAAGGGTTGATTTACCGCGGTTACCGCATGGTACATTGGGATCCACAAGCCAAAACTACCTTGTCTGATGAAGAGGTTATTCACGTTGAAAAAAATGGTAAACTCTATTATTTACGCTACCCAATTAAAGGTAGCGCCGATTTTGTAACCATCGCTACCACACGCCCCGAAACCATTTTGGGCGATACGGCTATCTGCGTGAATCCAAATGACGAAAGGTTTACACATTTAATTGGTAAAAAGGCTATTGTACCTATTGCCAATCGCTCTATTCCCATTATTGCTGATGATTATGTTGATGTTGAATTTGGTACGGGCTGCCTTAAAATAACCCCTGCACACGATTCAAACGATAAAGAAATTGGTCAACGTCATAATTTGGAAGTAATAGATATTTTTAATGACGATGCCACTTTAAATAACTACGGTTTACATTATGAAGGTCAAGACCGATTTGTAGCCCGTAAAGGCATCGTAAAAGAATTAGAACAATTGGGCAATCTTGTAAAAGTTGAAGATTACAAAAATAAAGTAGGAACTTCAGAAAGAACAGGTGCTATTATTGAACCTAAAATTTCGGCACAGTGGTTTCTTAATATGAAAGATTTGGCACAACCTGCTTTAGAAGCTGTGATGAATGATGATGTACAATTGGTACCTGCTAAATTTAAAAACACCTACCGTCATTGGATGGAAAATGTACGCGATTGGAATATCTCACGTCAATTGTGGTGGGGACATCAAATTCCGGCTTGGTTTTACGCCAATGGTGTAAACGATTTTGTAGTGGCCAAAACCGCTGAAGAAGCCTTGCCTTTAGCTAAAGAAAAATCGGGTAACAGTGATTTAAAGGAAGCTAATTTACGCCAAGAAGCCGATGTTTTAGATACTTGGTTTTCGTCTTGGCTGTGGCCTATTTCTGTTTTTGATGGCATCCGTCATCCCGATAATAAAGAAATAAATTATTACTATCCTACAAACGATTTGGTAACAGCACCCGAAATTCTTTTCTTTTGGGTAGCTAGAATGATAATATCGGGTTACGAATATCGCGGTGAAAAGCCGTTTAAAAACGTGTATCTCACCGGTATTGTTCGTGATAAGCTAGGGCGAAAAATGTCTAAATCACTAGGTAATTCACCAGATCCTATTGAATTGATGAAAAAATATGGTGCCGACGGTGTTAGGGTAGGTATGCTTTTAACTTCGCCAGCCGGGAACGATTTACCTTTTGATATGGAATTGTGTCAGCAAGGACGTAATTTTACCAATAAAATATGGAACGCCTTTAGATTGGTAAAACAATGGGAAGTTGACGATACTTTACCACAACCCGAAGCATCAAAAATTGCAATTGATTGGTATAAAGCTAGATTCCAACAAGTTTTAGAACAAACCGAAGATTCTTATAGTAAATACCGCTTAAGCGAAGCTTTAATGAGTATCTATAAATTGGTTTGGGACGACTTTTCATCTTGGTTTTTAGAGATGGTTAAACCCACCTATCAAAAACCAATGGATGCCCAAACCTATAAAGCCGTAGTGGCTTTTTTTGAAGATAATTTAAAATTATTGCATCCGTTTATGCCGTTTATTTCTGAAGAAATTTGGCAACATTTTAAAGAACGTACATCACAAGAAGCTTTAATCGTAACATTGTATCCCAAAAAAGAAAGCTACGACAAAGCTATTTTAAAAGATTTTGATAATGCTGCCGAAGTAATAACAAATATCCGCACTATCAGAAAAGACAAGCAAATTGCCTTTAAAGAAGCGATAGACTTATCGGTTTTAGCGACTGATGTTTTAGATACAACTTTTGATGCGGTGATTAAAAAATTAGGCAATATTGATAGTTTTGAAAAAGTATCAGAAAAAGTAGCAGGAGCGCAATCTTTCCGTGTCAACGCGACCGAATATTTGATACCACTTAAAAACGCTGTCAATACAGAAGAAGAAAAAGCAAAACTAACCCAAGAATTAAACTATACAAAAGGCTTTTTAAAATCTGTTCAAGGTAAATTGGGTAACGAGCGTTTTGTAAACAATGCCCCCGCCCAAGTTATTGCCAACGAGCGCAAAAAAGAAGCCGATGCTTTGGCTAAAATTAAAACACTGGAAGAGAGTTTGGGGCGTTTGTAGTAAGAATTAATGTGCGCACTGAGTGGAGTCGAAGAGTCTTTTCTTTATTTGTATGCCCACTATGCAAGAACGAAAATTACGTAGTAAATTGCTATTACGCTTATCGGATTTGAATATGGCAAGTTGCAATTTTGAAAACGCAATTTTCCATAGTTATTTTTAATTTTATTTAAAAGTACAAAAATTTTCTGTTTTGACAATTTAGCAATTTGCTATATG
>JASFYX010000037.1:0-76200 GCA_045046885.1 Flavobacteriaceae bacterium | reverse complement strand
TAGAGAGTACTTTAGAAGATATTGAATCTAATTTAAGTAAATAAGATAGGGATGAGAATTTTAGTTAAACCTATTATATCAGAAAAAATGACAAATGATAGCGAGTTATTTAACCGCTATGGGTTTGTTGTGAATAATAAAGCTAACAAGATACAAATACGCAAAGCTGTTGAATTGGCTTATGGTGTTGCTGTAACTAAAGTAAGAACTATGAATTATCCAACAGCGAGAACAACTAAAAACACCAAAAAAGGTGTTGTTACTGCTGTCTCTGGTGGGTATAAAAAAGCAATAGTTCAGTTAGCTGATGGAGATAGTATTGATTTTTATAACAATATATAAGAAAAATGTCATTAAGAAAATTAAAACCAGTAACCCCAGGTCAGCGTTTTAGAGTTGTAAACGGTTATGACAGCCTTACAACTGATAAGCCGGAGAAAAGTTTATTAGCTTCGAAAAAACGATCAGGAGGGAGAAATAGTGAAGGTAAAATGACGATGCGCTACTTAGGTGGAGGGCATAAGAAACGTTACCGCATCATTGATTTCAAAAGAAACAAAAATGGAATTCCTGCAACTGTAAAATCTATAGAATACGATCCTAACAGAACGGCTTTTATAGCATTATTAGTTTATGCTGATGGTGAAAAAAGATACATTGTTGCGCAACAAGGATTAAAAATTGGACAGAAAGTTATTTCTGGTGAAGGTGCTACACCCGATATTGGAAACGCAATGGTTTTGTCTAAAATTCCATTAGGAACAACCATATCTTGTATTGAGTTAAAACCAGGACAAGGAGCCGTTATATCACGTAGTGCTGGTGCATTTGCACAACTTATGGCACGCGAAGGTAAATACGCAACTATTAAAATGCCATCAGGAGAAACTAGATTAATTTTAGTGACTTGTATGGCTACAATAGGTGTTGTATCTAATTCAGATCATCAGTTATTAGTTTCTGGTAAAGCCGGTAGAACCCGTTGGTTAGGCCGTCGTCCAAGAACTAGACCTGTAGCAATGAATCCTGTAGATCATCCAATGGGTGGTGGAGAAGGAAGGTCATCTGGTGGACATCCACGTTCTAGAAAAGGTATCCCTGCAAAAGGATATAAAACCCGTTCTAAAACTAAAGCGAGTAATAAATATATTTTAGAACGTAGAAAAAAATAATTAGAGAAGTATGGCACGTTCATTAAAAAAAGGACCTTTTGTAGCTTATCAATTAGATAAGAAAGTACAAATAAATGTAGAATCTGGAAAGAAAAAAGTAATTAAAACATGGTCAAGAGCCTCAATGATTACTCCAGATTTTGTTGGACAGACAATAGCTGTTCATAATGGAAGACAATTTGTACCTGTTTATATTACAGAAAATATGGTAGGTCATAAATTAGGAGAATTTTCACCAACAAGATCTTTTAGAGGTCATGCAGGTGCTAAAAATAAAGGTAAAAAATAGTAGGTCATGGGAGTAAGAAAAAAACTATCTGCAGAAAAGCGCAAAGAAGCTAAAAAATTAGTGGCTTTTGCAAGGCTTAAGGGATGTCCTACATCACCAAGAAAAATGCGTCTAGTAGCCGACCAAGTTAGAGGTGTTGAAGTTGAAAAAGCACTTCAAATCTTAAAATTTAGTCCAAAAGAAGCTTCTAGAAATCTAGAAAAATTATTACTATCGGCTTTAGCCAACTGGCAAGCTAAAAACGAAGGGTCTTCTATAGAAGAGGCAGGTTTATTAGTAAAAGAAATTTTTGTAGACTCAGCAAGTATGTTAAAAAGATTGCGTCCAGCCCCACAAGGTCGTGCGCATAGAATAAGAAAACGTTCTAATCATGTTACGTTAATCTTAGGAACTAATGACTCTAATAACAATTAATAAGTAGTATGGGACAAAAAACTAATCCAATAGGAAATCGTTTAGGAATCATCAGAGGATGGGAATCTAACTGGTATGGAGGAAGAGACTACGGTGATAAAATTGTAGAAGATTATAAAATTAGAGAATACGTGTTCGCACGTTTGGCAAAAGCAAGTGTATCTCGTGTAATTATTGAGCGTACTCTTAAACTTGTAACCGTTACTATCACTACTGCAAGACCTGGTATTATTATAGGTAAAGGCGGTCAAGAGGTAGACAAGTTAAAAGAAGAACTTAAAAAAATTACTAACAAAGAGGTTCAAATTAATATTTTTGAAATTAAACGACCAGAAGTCGATGCCAAATTGGTAGCTGCTAGTATTGCCCGTCAAATAGAAAATAGAATTTCTTACAGACGTGCTATTAAAATGGCTATTGCAGCAGCCATTAGAATGAATGCCGAAGGCATTAAAGTTCAAATTTCTGGGAGATTAAATGGTGCTGAAATGGCCCGTTCAGAAAATTATAAAGAAGGTAGAATTCCTCTTTCTACTTTTAGAGCCGATATTGATTATGCACTTGAAGAATCTAATACTACTTATGGAAAAATAGGTGTTAAAGTATGGATTATGAAAGGCGAGGTTTATGGTAAAAGAGAGTTGTCTCCACTAATTGGCTTGTCTAAAAAACAAGGTAAAGGTGGTCCGTCATCAGGAAGAGGTAGAAAACAACAACCTCGTAGGAGAAAATAAATTTTAAAAAGAATTTAGAAGATGTTACAACCAAAAAGAGTAAAATATCGTAAGGTACAGAAAGGAAAAGGCCAACTGCAAGGAATTTCTAACAGAGGTCATAGACTTTCAAACGGCATGTTTGGTATAAAATCTCTTGAACAAAATTGGATTACAGCCCGTCAAATAGAAGCAGCGCGTGTTGCGGCTACACGTTATATGAAACGTGAAGGGCAGTTATGGATAAAAATATTCCCAGATAAACCCATTACTAAAAAACCTTTAGAGGTACGTATGGGTAAAGGTAAAGGAGCTCCAGAATATTGGGTAGCCCCTATTAAACCAGGAAGAATGCTTTTTGAAATTGGAGGAGTATCCTTAGAAATTGCAAAAGAAGCTTTGCGTTTAGCAGCACAGAAATTACCTGTTAAAACTAAGTTTATTATTGCTAGAGATTTTGATAACGCTTAATTGAAAAAGTAAAATGAAACAATCAGAAATAAACGAATTGTCTGTAGAAGATTTGCAAGTAAAATTTAAAGATATGAAGAAAAGTTATTCAGATCTTAAAATGGCTCATGCAATTTCGCCGCTAGAAAATCCAATTCAATTAAGAAAGCTTAGAAGAACTGTGGCTAGATTAGCGACAGAAATAACCAAAAGAGCAATACAATAATTGTATTTACTAAAAGATGGAAAAAAGAAATCTTAGAAAAGAAAGAGTTGGGGTTGTTACTAGCGATAAAATGGAGAAATCTATTGTAGTAGCAGAGGTTAAACGTGTAAAACACCCTATGTATGGAAAATACGTGCTTAATACTAAAAAGTATGTCGCACACGACGAAAAAAATGATTGCAACGAAGGAGATACTGTAAGAATAATGGAAACACGTCCGTTAAGTAAATCTAAACGTTGGAGATTAGTAGAAATCATTGAAAGAGCTAAATAATTATGTTACAACAAGAATCAAGACTAAAAGTAGCCGATAATACGGGAGCCAAAGAAGCTCTTGTAATTAGAGTATTAGGCGGAACCAAAAGAAGATATGCTTCTATTGGCGATAAAATTGTAGTAACAATAAAAGATGCAACGCCAAACGGAACTGTTAAAAAAGGACAAGTTTCTAAAGCTGTTGTAGTAAGAACAAAAAAAGAAATAAGACGTAAAGATGGATCTTACATAAGATTTGACGATAATGCTTGTGTTCTTTTAGACGCCACTTCTGGCGAAATGAGCGGTACACGTGTTTTTGGCCCTGTTGCTAGAGAATTGCGTGAAAAGCAATTTATGAAAATTGTATCACTAGCACCAGAAGTGCTTTAAATCTTATTGATGATGACAAAGTTTAAAATAAAATCTGGAGATACAGTAAAAGTAATTACTGGTGAGCACAAAGGAAAAGAAGGAAAAATAGTAGAAATAATTCGTGCTAAAAACCGTGCTATTGTAGAGGGTGTTAATATGGTGTCTAAACACAATAAACCAAGCGCTCAAAATCCACAAGGAGGCATAGTTAAAAAAGAAGCTTCATTACATATATCTAATTTAATGCTTGTTGTAAAAGGCGAAGCGACTAAAGTTGGCTATAAAATGGAAGGTGATAAAAAAGTGCGATTTTCTAAAAAAACTGGAGAAGTTATTTAGTTATGGAGTATATACCAAGACTTAAAGGAGAATATAAGAGCCGCATAATGGGTGCTCTTACAGAAGAATTTGGCTATAAAAATATTATGCAAGTGCCTAAATTACAAAAAATTGTAATTAGTAAAGGTGTTGGCGAAGCTATAGCTGATAAGAAGTTAATTGATTATGCATTAGAAGAAATAACAACTATTTCTGGTCAAAAAGCGATCGCTACTATTTCTAAAAAGGATGTCGCTTTTTTTAAATTACGTAAAGGCATGCCAATTGGTGTTAAAGTAACACTAAGAGGTATTAAAATGTACGAATTTTTAGACAGATTAGTAACTTCTGCATTACCAAGAGTTAGAGACTTTGGTGGTATTAAAGTTAGCGGATTTGATGGTCGCGGAAATTATAATTTAGGAATTACCGAACAAATTATATTTCCAGAAATCAACATAGATAAAGTTAACAAAATTAATGGTATGGATATTACTTTTGTAACATCTGCCAATACCGATAAAGAAGCCAAGTCATTACTAAGTGAATTAGGTTTACCATTTAAAAAGAAATAAGGATGGCTAAAGAATCAATGAAAGCCCGTGAGGTTAAAAGAAGAAAAATGGTAGCTAAATATGCGGCCAAAAGAAAAGCTTTAAAAGAAGCAGGAGATTATGAAGCTTTACAAAAGCTTCCTAAAAATGCTTCGCCTGTACGTCTACACAACCGTTGTAAATTAACAGGAAGACCAAAAGGATATATTCGTCAGTTTGGTATTTCGCGTGTTACTTTTAGAGAAATGGCTAACCAAGGATTAATTCCAGGTGTAAAAAAAGCCAGTTGGTAAAAATTTTAAAATGGTTTGAAGTTTAGTTGCGAGAGTCGTAATTAAAAACCAAAACCGCAAATTAATATAAATGAATACAGATCCAATAGCAGATTATTTAACGAGAGTTAGAAATGCAGTAAGCGCTGGAAAACGCGTTGTAGAAATTCCTGCCTCTAATCTTAAAAAAGAGATTACAAAAATTTTATTTGACCAAGGGTTTATTTTAAGTTATAAATTTATGAATGATACTGTTCAAGGTAGCATTAAAATAGCTTTAAAATATGACAAAATTACTAAAGAACCTGTAATTAAAAAATTACAACGTATTAGTACACCTGGTTTAAGAAAATATGCAAGTTCATCAGATATGCCTCGCGTTTTAAACGGTTTAGGTGTAGCGATAATATCTACATCAAAAGGCGTAATGACCAATAAAAAGGCACGTCAAGAGAATATAGGTGGTGAAGTTTTATGTTACGTTTATTAAAAATATAATAAGATGTCAAGAATAGGAAACAGTCCCATAAATATACCAAATGACGTAACCGTAAGTTATGAAAATAACACCATTACTGTTAAAGGTAAATTAGGCGAGCTAAAGCAAGAATTAGATGCTATTAGCGTAAAAATTGAAGATGGAAATCTTACATTAGAAAGACCTTCAGAAAGTAAAGATCACAAATCTAAACACGGTTTATATAGAGCCCTTATATTTAATATGATAGAAGGTGTTTCTAAAGGCTGGACTAAAGAATTAGAATTGGTTGGCGTTGGTTATCGTGCCACAAATCAAGGACAAAAATTAGATTTAGCTTTAGGTTTTTCTCACAGCATCGTTTTAAATGTTGCTCAAGAAGTTAAAGTTGAAACCATTTCAGAAAAAGGTAAAAATCCAATAATTAAATTATCATCTTTTGATAAACAATTGGTTGGACAAGTAGCGGCTAAAATACGCTCGTTCCGTAGACCAGAACCTTATAAAGGAAAAGGTGTTAAATTTGTAGGAGAACAATTAAGAAGAAAAGCAGGTAAAACTGCATAATACAGATTAATATTATGGCATTATCAAAGCTTCAGAGAAGAATTAGAATAAAACATAGAATCAGAAAAATTATTTCTGGTACAGCAACTAAACCTAGATTAGTAGTGTTTAGAAGTAATAAAGAAATTTATGCACAATTGGTAGACGACGTTTCAGGAAAAACACTTTCAGCTGTTTCTTCAAGAGAAAAAGATATTACTGCTACAGGTGCAAAAAAAGAAGTAGCTACAGTAGTTGGTAAAATTATTGCAGAAAGGGCTATAAAAGCGGGTATTACTACTTGTGCTTTCGATAGGAATGGTTATTTGTATCACGGACGCGTTAAAGCTTTAGCAGATGCAGCTAGAGAAGCTGGTTTAAAATTTTAGTAAGAAATTATGTATAAAAAATATAAAAACGTAGAACGAGTTAAACCAAGTGGTTTAGAATTAGTAGATCATTTAGTTGGTGTACAGCGTGTTACTAAAGTAACTAAAGGGGGACGCGCCTTTGGATTTTCTGCTATTGTAGTGGTAGGCAATAAAAATGGTGTTGTTGGTCAAGGTTTAGGAAAATCTAAAGATGTGGCTTCAGCTATCGCAAAAGCAATAGAAGATGCTAAAAAGAATTTAGTAAGAATTCCTATTGTTAAAGCAACGTTACCTCACGAACAAAAAGGTAAATACAGTGGTGCAAAAGTATTTTTAAAACCAGCCTCTCACGGTACTGGTGTAATTGCTGGTGGAGCTGTACGTGCCGTACTTGAATCTGTAGGTGTAAAAGATGTATTATCTAAATCACAAGGTTCTTCAAATCCTCATAATGTTGTTAAAGCTACTTTTGATGCTTTATTACAATTAAGAGATGCTGCCTCTGTTGCAAAACAAAGAGGTGTTTCTTTAAATAAAGTTTTTAACGGTTAAAATTAAGAAGATGGCAAAGAAGATAATAATAAAACAAGTTAGAAGTCAAATTAGACGTCCTCAAAACCAAAAAAGAACTTTAGAGGCTTTAGGTTTACGCAAAATGGGACAAGAAGTTTCACATGAAGCAACTTCTAATATACTTGGTATGATTAATAAAGTAAAACACTTGGTTTCTGTACAAGAAGCTAAATAAGATAATTAAATTATGAATTTAAATAATTTAAAACCTGCAGCAGGTTCTGTAACAAACAAAGGAAAGAGAATTGGTCGTGGCCAAGGTTCTGGAAAAGGTGGAACGGCTACAAGAGGTCATAAAGGTGCAAAATCAAGATCTGGTTATTCTAGAAAAATTGGTTTCGAAGGTGGTCAAATGCCTTTACAACGCCGTGTTCCAAAATTTGGATTTAAAAACATCAATCGTAAAGAATATGTAGGTGTAAACCTAGATCGTATTCAAGATATGGTTGATAACGGTAAAGTTAAAGATACAGTTACATTAGAAACTTTAATAGAAAATGGTGTAGCTGGTAAAAACGATTTAGTTAAAATATTAGGTAGAGGCGAATTAAAAGCTAAATTAAATATAACTGTTCATAAATTTACTGCCTCAGCCAAAAAAGCAATTGAAGACGCTGGAGGAGAAGCTGTAACTTTATAACACTTTTGTAAATGAAAAAATTTATTACAACCATACAGGATATTTGGAAAATTGACGAGTTAAGACAAAAAATTATTTTGACTCTTGGTTTTATGGCTGTTTATAGACTTATGGCACATGTGCCGCTACCAGGTATTGATGGCAGTCAGTTAACTGCTTTATCAAACCAAACATCTGGTGGTCTTTTAGGTTTATTAAATGCATTTACAGGAGGCGCTTTTTCTAAAGCTTCAATTATGGCTTTAGGCGTTATGCCTTATATTTCTGCTTCAATTGTCGTTCAGTTAATGGGTATTGCGGTACCCTATTTACAAAAACTACAAAAAGAAGGAGAAAGTGGTAGAAAAACAATTAATCAAATTACACGTTGGTTAACAATAGCTATTACTGTTGTTCAAGGACCGGCTTATATTGTTAATTTACAACAAACCTTACCCGCTTCAACTTTCTATTTAACAGGAGGTATGTTTTGGATATCGTCTATGGTATTGTTAACAGCAGGGACAGTTTTTGCAATGTGGTTAGGCGAGAAAATTACCGATAAAGGTATTGGTAATGGTATATCATTGTTAATTATGGTTGGGATTATCGCAAGATTCCCATCTGCATTTATGCAAGAAGCCGGTTCAAGAATCACTCAGTCAAATGGTGGCTTGATTATGATATTAATAGAATTGGTTATTTGGTTCTTAGTTATCTTAGCAACTGTATTTTTAGTAACCGCTGTAAGACGTGTGGCCGTTCAATACGCCAGACGTACTGTAGCTGGTAATATTAAAAATGTGGCAGGCGCTAGACAATACATTCCGTTAAAAGTAAATTCTGCGGGTGTTATGCCCATTATATTTGCGCAAGCCATTATGTTTGTCCCTGTTACATTAACAAGACTATCAGAGTCTGACATTATGCAACAAATAGGAGTAACATTTAGTAATATGCGTGGTTTTTGGTATAATTTAGTTTTTGCATTACTGATAATTATTTTCAGTTATTTTTATACGGCGATTACTATCCCAACAAATAAAATGGCCGACGATTTAAAACGCGGTGGCGGATTTGTGCCTGGGGTTAGACCTGGTAAAGATACAGGCGAATTTATAGATACTATTTTATCTAGAATTACATTACCTGGATCTATATTTTTAGCATTGCTTTCAATATTACCTACGTTTGTTACGCTTATGGGAGTACAACAATCTTGGGCAATGTTTTATGGAGGGACATCACTTATAATTATGGTAGGTGTAGCTATAGATACTATTCAGCAAATAAATTCTCATTTATTAAGCCGTCATTATGATGGTTTGATGAAAACGGGATCTAAAAGAAGTGTTGCATAATGGCTAAACAAGCAGCAATAGAACAAGATGGAACAATAAATGAAGCATTATCTAACGCTATGTTTCGCGTAGAATTAGAAAATGGTCATATTGTAACAGCACACATTTCGGGTAAAATGCGTATGCATTATATTAAATTATTACCTGGAGATAAAGTTAAATTAGAAATGAGTCCTTACGATTTAAGTAAGGCCAGAATAACATATAGATATTAAAAATAAACCGATGAAAGTTAGAACATCAGTAAAAAAGAGAAGTGCCGAGTGCAAGATTGTGCGTAGAAAAGGCAGATTATATGTAATCAATAAAAAGAATCCTAGATTTAAACAAAGACAAGGGTAGTTATGGCAAGAATAGCAGGAGTTGATTTACCAAAGTTCAAAAGAGGAGTTATAGGTTTAACTTACATCTTTGGTGTCGGAAGAAGCAGAGCTAAAGAAATTTTAGCAAATGCAAAAGTAGACGAAAGTAAAAAAGTTCAAGACTGGACTGATGAAGAAATAAATGTCATCAGAGAGCAAGTAAGAGAATTTAAAATTGAAGGAGAACTTCGTACAGATATTCAAATGAACATTAAACGTTTAATGGATATAGGTTGTTACAGAGGCATCCGTCATAGAGTAGGGTTGCCTTTAAGAGGTCAGCATACAAAAAATAATTCTAGAACTAGAAAAGGAAAACGTAAAACAGTTGCTAACAAAAAGAAAGCAACTAAATAATAAATAGTATGGCGAAGTCAAGTTCAAAAAAACGCAAAGTTATTGTTGAGTCTGTAGGAGAAGCACATATAAAATCTTCTTTTAACAACATTATAGTATCATTAACCAATAAGGGTGGCGATGTGATATCTTGGTCATCTGCAGGGAAACAAGGTTTTAGAGGTTCTAAAAAGAACACACCTTATGCTGCTCAAACAGCTGCAGAAGATTGTGCTAAAGTAGCCTACGAAGCAGGACTAAGAAAAGTAAAAGTTTATGTAAAAGGACCAGGAAATGGTAGAGAGTCTGCTATTAGAACATTGCATAATGCAGGTATTGAAGTTACAGAAATTATTGATGTAACACCATTACCACATAATGGATGTCGTCCTCCAAAACGTAGAAGAGTTTAATTAATTATTAATATAAAAGAGAGATAGATTTTTAGGTTATCGAAGGAGTAAGCCTTAATTCATAACCCTATCTTTAAAAACAATTTAGAATGGCAAGATATACAGGACCACAAACTAAAATAGCGCGTAAATTTGGCGAAGCTATTTTTGGAGATGACAAATCTTTCGCAAAGAAAAATTATCCTCCAGGACAACACGGTAACAACAGACGTCGCGGTAAAAAATCGGAATACGCTGTACAGTTACAAGAAAAACAAAAAGCTAAATACTCTTATGGTATTTTAGAAAAGCAATTCAGAAACTTATTCAAAAAAGCTTCAAAAAGTAAAGGTATTACAGGTGAAATACTATTGCAATTATGTGAATCTAGATTAGACAATGTTGTATTTAGAATGGGCATAGCGCCTTCTCGTCGTGCAGCACGTCAATTGGTTTCTCACAGACATATTACCGTTAATGGTAAAATTGTAAATATATCATCATACCAACTTAAAGCTAATGATGAAGTGGCCGTTAGAGAAAAATCTAAATCACTTCAAGCTATAGAAGAATCTATAAGTAGTAATAAAAGTGTTTACGAATGGTTAACTTTTAATAGCGAAACCAAACAAGGCACATTTGTTACAGTACCAGAACGTATTCAGATTCCTGAAAACATAAAAGAACAATTAATCGTAGAGTTGTACTCTAAATAATGATATATTAACTATGGCAATATTAAATTTTCAAAGACCCGATAAGGTTATAATGATAGAATCTACAGATTTTAATGGTAGATTCGAGTTTAGACCTCTAGAACCAGGTTATGGTTTAACCGTAGGTAATGCATTAAGAAGAGTTCTATTATCATCATTAGAAGGTTATGCAATAACTTCTTTAAGAATAGAAGGTGTTGAACACGAGTTTTCTACAATTAAAGGAATTGTTGAAGATGTAACCGAAATGGTTTTAAATTTAAAACAAGTTCGTTTTAAAAAGCAAATTGAAGATACAGATAACGAAACAGTTTCTGTTTCTGTAAAAGGCAATGAGCAATTAACTGCTGGCGATTTACAGAAATTCATCTCTGGATTCCAAGTTTTAAATCCAGAATTAGTAATCTGTAATATGGAAAAATCTGTAAGATTAGATTTAGAAATTACTATAGAAAAAGGGCGTGGCTTTGTTTTATCTGATGATAATAAAAAATCAACTGCACCTTTAGGTACCATTTTTACTGATTCTATTTTTACGCCTATCAAAAACGTAAAATACACGATAGAAAACTTTAGAGTTGAACAAAAGACAGATTATGAAAAATTAGTTTTTGATATTGAAACTGATGGTTCAATAAATCCTAAGGACGCTTTAACTGAAGCTGCTAAAATCTTAATTCACCATTTTATGTTGTTTTCTGATGAGCGTATTACGCTTGAAGCTGATGAAATTGCCGAAACAGAAACATATGATGAAGAATCATTACATATGCGTCAATTGTTAAAAACACGCTTAATAGATATGGATCTTTCTGTTCGTGCTTTAAACTGTTTAAAAGCAGCCGAAGTAGATACATTAGGAGATTTGGTATCATTCAATAAAAACGACTTGATGAAATTTAGAAACTTTGGTAAAAAATCTTTAACAGAGTTAGACGAATTAGTAAATATTAAAGGTTTACAATTCGGAATGGATTTAAGCAAATATAAATTAGACAGAGACTAATAACCACATTGGTTTAAAGTTAAAAGTAAGATGAGACACGGAAAAAAATTCAATCATTTAGGAAGACAAACAGCGCATAGAAAGGCAATGCTTGCCAATATGGCTTGTTCTTTAATAGCTCACAAACGTATTAACACCACTTTAGCAAAAGCTAAAGCCTTACGTGTATATGTTGAGCCATTAATTACAAAATCTAAAAACGATAACACGCATAACAGACGTGTAGTATTTAGTTATTTAAAAGATAAAAATGCTATAACAGAATTGTTTAGAGAAGTCGCCACAAAAGTAGCCGATAGACCAGGCGGTTATTTAAGAATTATCAAATTGGGCAATCGTCAAGGTGATAATGCCGATATGGCAATGGTAGAGCTTGTAGATTATAATGAGCTTTACAATCCTAACGGTAAGAAAAAGAAAAAATCAACACGTCGCGGTAAAGCTAAAAAAGAGGCGACACCTGTTGTTGAAGAGACTAAAGAAGAAGTAAAAGCAGAAACTAAAGAAGCCCCAAAAGCTGTTGAAGAAAAGCCTGCTGAAAATGATAGCCCAAAAGAAGAAAAATAAATGGGTAATTCAATAATTTTAAAAAAAAGACAAACTATTTAGTTTGTCTTTTTTTTATGAAAATAATTCGTTATAAATTTGTCAAACTTCTAAAAATATTAAATTGGACTATATACCTCAAAAGAAAGCCCTACTACTCTTAGAAGATGGCACTATTTTTAATGGTAAATCAATAGGTATAGAAGGCACCGCAGTTGGCGAAATTTGTTTTAACACAGGAACAACAGGTTACCAAGAAATCTTTACAGATCCTTCTTATTTCGGACAATTAATGATTACGACTAATGCCCATATTGGTAATTATGGCGTTTCTGATGATGAGGTCGAGTCTGATAGTATTAAGATTTCAGGCTTAATATGCCGAAATTTTAGCCAGAATTATTCTAGGCCAAAAGCTACAAACGCTCTTTACAACTGGTTAGAAAAAAATAAACTTGTGGCTATTTCAGATGTAGATACACGTGCCCTTGTACGCCATATTCGTGATAAAGGCGCTATGAACGCCATAATCTCAACAGAAATAGATGACGTAAAAGTCTTGAAAGAAAAACTCAAAAAGGTCCCTAATATGGTCGGCTTAGATCTCGCCTCAAAAGTATCGACAAAAGAACCTTATTTTTATGGAGATAAAAATGCCACTTATAAAATAGCTGCTCTAGATCTTGGCATAAAACAAAATATTTTAAAAAATCTAGCTTCTAGAGATTGCTACATTAAAGTTTTTCCTTTTGATACTACTTTTAGTCAAATGCAAGAATTTAACCCCGATGGCTATTTCTTGTCTAATGGGCCTGGTGACCCAGAGCCTTTAGAAGCTGCTCAAGATTTGGCAAAAACTATTTTAGATAAAAATTTACCACTTTTCGGTATTTGTTTAGGCCATCAAGTTATTGCTTTAGCAAATAATATTAAGACTTATAAAATGCACAATGGGCATCGTGGGATTAATCATCCGGTGAAAAATCTTCTAACAGGAAAAGGAGAAATTACTTCACAAAATCACGGTTTTGTAGTCGATAAAGAATCGGTTTTAAAAAACGAGAATATTGAGATTACACATGTACATCTTAATGATGATACAGTTTCAGGAATACGTATAAAAAACAAGAACTGCTTTTCTGTACAATACCATCCGGAGGCTAGTCCGGGGCCTCATGATTCATCTTACTTGTTCGACGATTTTATTGAAATGATAAAAAGAAAAGAAAAATAAAATTAAGCGAAAACGATATCGTATAATTTTAAATTTAAAACACCTAAAATAAGGTATAATTAGTAACTTGCATTATCAATATAAATAACCTTAAATAATTAAAAATGAGCACAATTGTAGCAGTTTATGCACGTCAAATATTTGACTCAAGAGGAAATCCTACCGTAGAGGTAGATGTCATTACAGAAAACGGTGTTTTAGGCCGCGCAGCCATTCCGTCAGGCGCCTCAACTGGCGAACACGAAGCCGTAGAATTAAGAGACGGTGGATCTGATTATATGGGCAAAGGTGTTTTAAAAGCCGTAGCTAATGTAAACGATTTGATAGCGCCGGAATTAATAGGCTATTCGGTTTTTGAACAAAACGAAATAGATCAAGCTTTAATTGACTTAGATGGTACGCCCAACAAAGCTAAATTTGGCGCTAATGCTATCTTAGGTGTTTCTTTAGCAGTAGCCAAAGCGGCAGCCAATGAGCTCAACCAACCTCTTTACAGATATATTGGGGGCGTAAGTGCAAATACTTTGCCTGTGCCTATGATGAATATTGTTAATGGTGGCTCGCATTCCGATGCTCCTATAGCTTTTCAAGAATTTATGATTATGCCTGTTTTAGCTAAGAATTTTACACACGCTATAAAAATGGGTACAGAAATATTCCACAATCTTAAAAAAGTTTTAAAAGAACGCGGTTTGAGTACTGCTGTAGGCGACGAAGGCGGTTTTGCACCAAATTTTGAAGGCATTGAAGACGCGCTAGAAACTATTATTAAAGCTATTAATAAAGCGGGTTATAAAGCAGGAGAAGATGTTATGATAGCCTTAGACCCAGCCTCATCTGAGTTTTATGTAGATGGTAAATACGATTACAGAAAATTTGAAGGCGATAACGGTGCTGTGAGAAGTTCAGAAGAACAAGTGGCTTACTTAAAAGAGTTGATAGAAAAGTATCCTATTATTTCTATTGAAGATGGTATGGCCGAAGACGATTGGGCAGGTTGGAAATTACAAAATGAAGTATTAGGTAGTAAAATACAGATTGTAGGCGATGATATTTTTGTAACAAATGTTGAACGACTTGCGCGTGGTATTGAAGAGAAATCTGCTAACTCAATTTTGATAAAATTAAATCAGATAGGCACATTAACCGAAACCATTGCTGCTATAAATATGGCACATAATGCAGGCTATACCTGCGTAATATCGCATCGTTCTGGTGAAACAGAAGATACAACTATTGCCGATTTAGCAGTTGCTTTAAATACAGGTCAAATTAAAACAGGTTCTGCTTCTAGAACAGATCGTATTTCTAAATACAATCAGCTTTTACGTATAGAAGAAGAGTTAGGCGATACAGCTTATTTTCCACAATTAAAAGCTTTTAAATTTAAATAAACATTTAATTAATAATACTTTAAAGTCAAATTCTTTTTAGAATTTGGCTTTTCTTTTTTGTAAAAATCACTAAAAAAATTAGAAGTGTAACGTATGTTACTTTAAGAGCTTATAAAGGCTGATATATGTCATATATAAAATTCTAGTATGGTGTTAACTTTGAGCTAATTGGAAATAATAATTTAAAACACAGTATTATGAATACCTTAAAAAGTAAACTTTACGAAAAAATAAAAGCGCACCGACCACGAGTTACCAGATTATTAAAAGAATATGGTGATAAAGAAATAGATCAAGTAAAAGTATCTCAAGTAATTGGAGGCATGAGAGGTATAAAAAGTCTTGTGACAGATATATCTTATTTAGACCCCTTTGAAGGTATTCGCTACCGTGGCTATACATTGCCAGAAGTGTTAGAGAAATTGCCAAAACCAGAAGGAGCAGAAATGCCTTATGTTGAAGGATTGTATTTTCTCTTATTAACTGGCGATATACCCACTCAAGAAGAGGTTGAAGCTTTAATGGTAGATTTTAATAACAGACGTGCTATTCCTAAATATGTTTGGGATGTAATAGATTCTTTCCCTAGCGAAAGTAGCCCTATGGCTATTTTATCTGCAGCTGTTATGAGTTTAGAGCGCGAGTCTTTGTTTAGCGTAAAATATAAACAAGGCATGAGTAAAATGGATTATTGGGATTCAACTTACGAAGATTCAACTAATCTATTAGCAAAAATGCCTTTAATTGGTGCCTATATATACAACAAGTTATACAATCCCGAAAAAGGACATCGCTATCCAGATCCAACTTTAGATTTAGGCGCGAACTTTGCTTATATGATGGGTAAAGACCAACCTTACGACGATGTGTCGCGTATGTATTTTATAATTCACGCCGATCACGAAAGTGGTAATGTAAGTGCACATACAGGTCATTTAGTTGCCAGTTCTTTATCTGATGTTTATTACGCTACTTCTGCTATGATAAATGGTTTAGCTGGTCCGCTTCACGGATTGGCAAATCAAGAAGTATTGCGTTGGTTACAAGGTCTCAAAGATAAAATGGGTGGTAAATTACCATCTAAAGAAGAATTAAAAAAATATGTTTGGGATACGCTTAATAGCGGACAAGTAATTCCAGGATATGGACATGCTGTTTTAAGAAAAACAGATCCAAGATATACCGTTCAAAGAGAGTTTTGTTTAAAACATTTCCCAGAAGACGACTTGTTTAAATATGTAGATGCTTTATACAATGTTGTACCAGACATTTTAAGAGAACAAGGTAAAGCTAAAAACCCTTGGCCAAATGTTGATGCGCAATCAGGTGTTGTACAATGGCACTATGGTGTAACAGAATACGATTTTTACACAGTATTATTTGGTATTGGTAGATCATTCGGCATACTTTCAAATATTGTTTGGGATCGCGCTTTAGGCTATTCATTAGAAAGACCTAAATCGCTAACAACAGATATGTTAGAAAAAATGGTAGGTATTAAATAGAACAATTAACCAAATTACTTTTAGAAACATCGCTTAATTAAGTGATGTTTCTTTTTTATACGATAATATTTTATTTTAAAAAGCCCTTTAAATTTTGTAAATTCGTGCCAATATTTAAGACTAAAAAAAGAAAAACACAATGAGTGAAAAGGCCGTATTAGAAGTTGATGGAAAACGCTATGAATTCCCAATTTTAAGAGGAAGTGAAAATGAAATTGCCATAGATTTAAAAACACTTAGAGCCGTAACAGAAGGCATTATTACTTTAGATCCCGGTTTTAAAAATACAGGAGCTTGTAAAAGTGCCATAACTTTTTTAGATGGCGAAAAAGGTATTTTGAGTTATCGCGGTTATGCAATTGAAGATTTAGCAAATAAATCTAATTTTTTAGAAGTAGCTTTCCTTGTAATATTTGGAGAATTACCTACAAAAGAACAATTCAATAAATTTGAAAAAGATATTAAAAGAGAATCGCTTCTTAACGAAGAAATAAAAAATATAATAGATGGTTTTCCAAAGGTTGCTCATCCAATGGGAATGTTGTCATCACTTACAAGTGCCTTAACAGCTTTTAATCCTGTTACAGTTGATATCAATTCTGAAAAAGATATGTATGAAGCCGTAGTTAAACTCTTGGGAAAATTTACTGTAATTGCAGCTTGGGCACATAGTAAAAATCAAGGGACACCTTTAAATTATGCCGATAATTCTTTAGATTATATTTCAAACATCATGCAAATGTTGTTTAAAATTCCAACTGAGAAATATAAAATGAATCCAGTGGCTGTAAAAGCACTCGATAAACTTTTAATTTTACACGTAGATCACGAACAAAATTGTTCTACTTCAACAGTGCGTATTGTAGGCTCATCAGAAGCAGGTTTGTTTGCTTCTATTTCTGCGGGTGTTTCTGCATTGTGGGGCCGTTTACACGGAGGTGCCAATCAGGCTGTTATTGAAATGCTTGAAGCGATTGAAAAAGATGGTGGCGATGTTGAAAAATATATTCTTAAAGCTAAAGATAAAAATGACCCTTTCCGTTTGATGGGATTTGGACATCGTGTTTATAAAAATTTCGACCCAAGAGCGCGCATTATAAAATCGGCAGCCGATGAAGTCTTGGCCGATTTGCACGTTACAGACCCAGCGCTTAAAATTGCCAAACACCTTGAAGAGGTTGCTTTAAAAGACCCTTATTTTGTAGAGCGCAAATTATATCCTAATGTCGATTTTTACTCAGGAATTATTTACCGTGCTTTAGGTATTCCTTCAGAAATGTTTACCGTTATGTTTGCCATTGGCCGTTTACCGGGTTGGATTGCCCAATGGCGCGAAATGCGTTTAAACCATGAACCAATAGGACGTCCACGTCAATTATATGTAGGACATCCTAAAAGGGCATTTAAAGAAATTAACAATCGATAATTAAAAAAAAGTTAAAAAGTCAAAAATTGAATTTTTGGCTTTTTAATTTTTTTATATTTGAAACAACCAAATTAATAACCTCCCGAATGCAAATTAAGCTTCAAATAATAAATGAGACGGCTTCTTTGAAGTCTGTAATATTGGGTGTTGCCAATCAAAATGGCCCAACACCAAAACTAGAAGAGTGCTACGACCCTAAATCTAAAGAGCATGTTTTAGCAGGAATATATCCGCTAGAATCCGATATGATAAAAGAATTGGATACCTTTTACGCTGTTTTAAAAAAATACAATATCATTGTTTATCGGCCCGAAGTAATTAAAGATGTTAACCAAATATTTACACGCGATATAGGCTTTGTAATTGACGATACATTTTTTAAATCTAATATTCTTCCGAACAGAATTAATGAGCTACAAGCCATAGAATATATTATCAATCAAATAAATCCCGATAAGGTTATTGCTTTACCCGAAGAAGTTCACGTAGAAGGGGGTGACATTATGCCCTGGAACGACTATCTTTTTATTGGGACTTATACGGCACCAGATTATTCTAATCAAATTACAGCCAGAACAAATAAATTTGCTGTAGACTATTTAACAAATCGTTTTCCAAACAAAAAAGTAAAGGCTTTTGAACTGAGAAAATCTACTATTGCCAAAGAAAATGCGCTACATCTTGATTGTTGTTTTCAACCTATAGGAAAAAACAAAGCTATTATACATAGAAACGGCTTTTTAAATGAAGCCGATTACCATTTTTTAGTCGATTTATTTGGCGCAGATAATGTTTTTGACATCACCAAAGACGAAATGTACAGTATGTTTTCTAATGTTTTTTCTATTTCAGAAAAGGTAGTCGTATCAGAAAAAAACTTTACCCGACTTAATAATTGGTTGTGCGAAAAAGGATTTACCGTTGAAGAAATACCCTATGCCGAAATAGCAAAACAAGAAGGTCTTTTACGCTGTTCTACTTTGCCATTATACCGCGAATAAAATAGGTTTAAATCTTAGGTCGAACTCAGGTTTTAAGACAATTTTCTTAAAGCACCCCACTGTTTAAGCATATCTCTTGCGTCGCAAGCAGGATAACCTAAAACAGTTTTTCCTGCGGCAACATCTTTCATAACGCCAGAACCACCACCTACAATAGCACCAGAATGAATAGTGAGGTGGTCTTTAATAGAAGCACTACCACCAATAAGAACGCCGTCGCCTAAAGTTACAGAACCTGCTAAACCACTATGGCCAGCCATAACACAGCCACGTCCCATAACGCAGTTGTGCGCAATTTGAACCTGATTATCAATTTTACAACCGTCGCCAATAATTGTTGAGCTAAATTTACCACGATCTACACAAGAATTAGCCCCAATTTCTACGGCATTGCCAATTATGACATTTCCTATTTGCGGAATTTTAACAAGACCTCTGCCGTCATCACTCGGTCTAAAGCCAAACCCGTCGGCACCAATACTCACATTGTTGTGGAAAATACATCCCATACCAATTATGCTGCGTTCTCTAATAACAGTGCCAGACCAAACAATGCATTCGTTGCCAAGTGTGCTATCATCAAAAATACTTACATTAGGAAACACACTTACATTTTCGCCTAAAATGACGTTTTTACCAATATAACTATGAGCCCCAATTTTACTGCCTTTACCAATAGTTGCTGTTTTGTGTACCACTGCCGTGGGATGAATAGCTTCTTCAATTTCAGGAAGGCCCGGATTAAAGATTTCAAGAATTTTTGCCATAGCTAAATCGGCGTTTTTAACTTTTATAAAGGCACGGTTTTCTCCGGGTTCTAAATCAATGTTATCGTTTATAATAGCTGCACAGGCTTTAGATTGTGCCCATATTTTGGTATATTTACTATTGCCAATAAACGTAATGTGATTTTTTTCGGCACGATCTATCTGTTCTGGGGCTTCTATAAGTTGCGTTGTATTGCCCAATAAATGACCATTTAACAACGTATTTATTTCTTGAATTGTATAAGATTTCATTAAGGTTGATTTTTGTTAAATTATTTATAATTGTTAAAAAAATAATTCTGCTAAAAGTAAGAAAAGCAACCATCATAATAAAATAGAAGGGTAATATTTTATTTTTTGAATCATTTTAAACTAATTTCGCAGCAATAAATAATATTATAAATGTCGCAAGCCACCAATACTATTTTAATGATTCGCCCTGTTGCTTTTAGAATGAACGAACAAACGGCAGTTAATAATTATTATCAAAAAGTACTTAAAAATGTATTGCCAGAAACCGTTCAAGCTAAGGCTTTGCAAGAATTTGACGCTTTTGTTTTTAAGTTAAAAAGTGTTGGTGTTAACGTCATTGTAGTCGAAGATACTTTAGAGCCAAGTACTCCAGATTCTATTTTTCCTAACAATTGGATTTCTTTTCATCAGAATGGCTCAGTAGGTTTGTATCCTATGTTTGCATCAAACAGACGCTTAGAAAGGCGCGAGGAGATTTTAGACATCTTAGAAGAAAAAGGTTTTGAAATTAAAAATTCAGTAGATTATACTTCTGCTGAAGCTGATAATTTGTTTTTAGAAGGTACGGGGAGTTTGGTTTTAGATCGTGTAAATCGCAAAGCTTATTGTGCATTATCACCTCGCGCCGATGAGGATTTGTTGATAGAATTTTGTGAAGATTTTGAATACACCCCTGTTATTTTCACAGCTTATCAGACTGTCGAAAAGCAACGATTGGCAATTTATCATACAAATGTTATTATGTGTGTGGCACCACAATTTGCAGTAGTGTGTCTTGACTGTATAGATAATAAAAAAGAAAAGAAAAATCTTATCAGTCACCTTAAAGGAGACGGCAAAGAGGTTATTGCTATTTCAGAAGAGCAAGTAACTAATTTTGCAGGCAATATGTTGTCTGTTTTAGGCGCAAATGATAAAGAATATATTGTTATGAGTGCGTCGGCGTATAAATCGCTTAAGCCAAAGCAGGTAGAAAGTCTCGAAAAACACGCTACAATTTTATTTAGCAATGCCGATACTATTGAAGCTTGCGGCGGTGGCAGTGTGCGTTGTATGATGGCTGAGGTATTTTTACCGAAACACACATATTAAAGGTATTCTATTGTCACCCTGAGTGGAGTCGAAGGATAGCGAGTAAATATTTTCAAATTTCTTAAGCCTTAAAACCTAATTAATATTATTTTTGCGGATGCAACATCAAGTCCTTATTTTAGATTTCGGTTCGCAGTACACACAACTGATTGCAAGACGTGTGCGCGAACTCAATATTTTCTGCGAAATTTATCCTTTTAACGCTATCCCTAAAGATTTATCTAGCTTTAAAGCAGTTATTTTATCGGGCAGTCCTTTTTCTGTGCACCATCCCGAAGCCCCACAACCCGATTTATTAAAAATTAAAGGTAAAATTCCTTTGTTAGCAGTTTGTTACGGCGCTCAATATTTAGCTCAAAAATTTGGTGGCAAAGTATCGCCTTCCGAAGTCAGAGAGTACGGCCGTGCCCATTTAACCAAAATAGATAAGACTTCACCTTTGTTTAAAAATATTTCTTTACAATCGCAAGTCTGGATGAGTCATGGTGATACCATTGCCAAATTACCCGCTAATTTTAAAAATATTGCCGGTACTGAAGATGTTGAAAATGCGGCTTTTTGTATTGAGAATGAAACAACATATGCCATTCAGTTTCACCCCGAAGTGTATCACACAACCGACGGACTGACCTTGTTAAAGAATTTTTTAGTAAATATTGCAGCAGTTGCGCAAGATTGGACGTCTGATGCTTTTGTAGAGTCAACCGTAGCTTTGTTAAAAAAACAATTAGGAAATGATAAAGTGGTATTGGGTTTGTCAGGTGGCGTAGATTCTACCGTGGCGGGAGTGTTGCTAAACAAAGCCATTGGTAAAAACCTCTATTGTATTTTTGTAAACAATGGTTTATTGCGTAAGAATGAATTCAAAAGTGTTTTAGAACAGTACAAAGGCATGGGGCTTAACATCAAGGGTGTCGATGCTTCGGCACGTTTTTTGGATGCCTTAAAAGGCGTGAGTGATCCCGAAACAAAACGTAAAATTATCGGTAAAATATTTATAGAAGTTTTTGATGATGAAGCTAAACGCATTAAAGATGTCAGTTGGTTGGCACAAGGCACTATTTACCCCGATGTAATCGAATCTATTTCGGTAAAAGGTCCCTCGGCGACCATTAAATCACATCACAATGTGGGCGGTTTACCCGATTTTATGAAACTTAAAATTGTGGAGCCTTTGCGGATGTTGTTTAAAGATGAGGTACGTCGTGCAGGCAAAGCTTTAGGTATAAATCCCGAATTATTAGGACGCCATCCTTTTCCTGGACCAGGCTTGGCGATTAGAATTTTAGGTGATATTACGGCCGAGAAAGTCAGCCTATTACAAGAGGTAGATGCCATTTTTATAAATGGCTTAAAAGAATGGGGTTTGTACAATGACGTGTGGCAAGCCGGCGCTATTTTATTACCTGTAAATTCAGTTGGCGTTATGGGAGACGAACGGACTTACGAAAAAGTGGTAGCTTTACGAGCCGTATCGTCAACCGATGCTATGACGGCCGATTGGGTAGATTTGCCCTATAAATTTTTGCAAAGTATGTCGAATAAAATAATAAATAATGTAAAAGGCGTTAATAGAGTGGTGTATGACATCAGTTCTAAACCGCCGGCAACCATAGAGTGGGAATAACAATTATGAGAGGATTTAAATATTTTTTGGTTTTATTATTTTTTGGATGCGGACTCACGTCAATAAAAGCACAACAGAATTTTAAAAGTGTTTTAAAAGATTCTGTTGCCCCCGACGGTTATTTGTACCACAAAATTACAGCTCAAGATAATTTTAAAAGCCTCAGCAAATTATATGATCTTTCTAAAGGTCAGATAAAAAGATTAAACCCGCTTTTAAGGCGTGGTTTTAAAGAAGGCTTGCTCATAAAATTACCGGCTAATCCACAGTTGGTTGCGCTTATCAATCAGTATAATGCTACAAAAGATAAAAATAAATACATTGTGCAACATCAAGACACTAAATTTGGTATTGCCAAACGCTACGGTATTAGTATCCAAGAATTAGAACGTCTCAATCCTAAAATACGACAAGGCCTACAAGAAAACGATACTCTTTTTGTACCCAAAGCCAAGATTCAAGAAGTCTTGCAAGAGACCGATGAATTTTTAATTCACAAGGTCGAAAAAGGAGATACTTTCTACAATTTAATTCGCAGATTTAATGTTACACAAGAAGAGCTTAATCTGTTGAATCCCGATTTAACGGAAGGGTTAAAACGCGGCATGTATCTAAGAATTCCCAAGATAAAACCCAATATCAGCCCGCGAACGCTGACACGATTTTCTGATAGTATTGCTGAAAACATATCGTTAAATGTCCTTATTTTATTGCCTTTTAAAACCAGTTTAGACAGTATTCCTTTTGACAATATCAGTACGGCGAGTAAGTTGAGAAATATTGTAAGCGAATTTTATTTTGGCACCGAAATGGCTTTAGATTCCATCGCTAAACAAGGCGTAAGCATCCATACAGAAGTGTATGATACAGAAAACAATAAAGATACTTTAAACGTCCTTTTTGAGACACATAATTTCAGTAATTTCGATTTGGTTGTGGGGCCGCTGTTTACCAAGAACATCAATCAGGTCAACCAAAAGTTAGCAGATTTAGACACCTATATTATTTCGCCTTTTTCTACTTCAACAAAGGCTATTAATTACGGTTCGGCTAAAATTGTACAACCTGTCCCGTTGCAAAACGAATTTACTAAAAAGACGGTTAATTATATTGCCGATAATTATACAAATGAAAAACTCATTATCGTAACCGACACTATGCCTAAGGCTACTTTAAGACTTAACAGTGCATTGGCGACTTTTAGGCGCAACGATTCTATTAATATTGACAGCATTGTTGTTGTAAAACCCATTGATGGTTATATAGAGCGCGATACGCTGCAAGCCAAAATAGATACCATTACCAAGCGTAAAAATTGGATTTTAACGCTTACCACAGACGATGTTTTAATAGAAGGCGCTATCAATTCGTTGGGTGTTATGCCCAAAGAATCGTACGATATGACCTTATTTACTATAGGTTTGGGTAAAGCGATAGATAAAATGGATAATACTTATTTGGCACGCCTTAGTGTGTACTATCCTTCGGCAACTTATACCGATTTTACGAGTGTAGAAATTAGCGCTTTCGACAGTTCTTTTTTACGACGTTACAACAATTTGCCTTCAACAAATGCCTATAAAGGCTTTGATATGGTGTACGATGCCTTGGCGCGTTTGGCACGCAAACACAAGCTTATAGATAAAGAATCTTTAGGCGTTTCGCGCCGTACAGCCCACCTGTTTGATTATACCCAAAGCGCTGTTAGTAACAAAATATTTAACAAGGGCGTTTTTCTTTTAAAATATGAGGGATTGTCTATTAAGATGGTTGAATAGCACTTCTGATTAACTCAGCTCTACAAAGTCTTTAGACTTAGCGGATAATTTTCCATACTTTATTATATTAAGCTCTTTTTAAGCGTATTACTTGCTGATAAATAGTTATATTTGTTGGGGTATAACGCGTTGTGGGCAAGCACGAGAATACCACAGCAGAAATTAAGAAATGAATAAAAAAAAGACATATTAATATTTTAGGGTAAAATTGAAAATAAAAATATGAGTAAGGAAAAAATATCCATACGTTTTTTTGACGACAGGAAAGTACGTGCAATTTGGGACGAAAAAAACGCCAAGTGGTGGTTTTCAGTGTTGGATATTGTTGCTGTACTTACTGACCAAAACGATTATACTAAAACGCGTAATTATTGGAAATACCTTAAAGCCAAGTTGAAGAGAGAAAACAGTCAAGTGGTTAGTGCCACTACCCAGTTGAAAATCATTGCGCCTGATGAAAAAAAACGGCTATCCGATATGTTGGACTACAAAGGCATTATTGCCTTGGGTAAAGAGTTTCCTAGTAAAAAAGCCAACAGGTTTATTGAATGGTTTACTTATAGTGACGAAAGCATAGACGGAAAGAGTAAAACTAAAGCGTATGCCTTGTTTAAAAGTTCATTTATCAATAGTATTGAAATTGGTACAACTAAAGGTTTACAACAAATTCACGCCTATTTATTTGGTGGCTTGTATGATTTTGCGGGGCAAATTAGACAAAAGAATATTTCAAAAGGCGGTTTTCAATTTGCAGTATCACGTTTTTTGGTTGAAACATTAAAACAAATAGAAGCAAAGCCCGAAACTACATTTGACAATATCATAGACAAATATGTAGAAATGAACGTTGCGCATCCATTTATGGAAGGCAATGGCAGAAGTACTCGAGTATGGTTGGATTTGATATTGAAAAAACGCTTGAAAAAATGTGTTGATTGGCGTAAAATAAGTAAAAATGATTATATAAACGCAATGATGCAAAGCCCGACAAACAGCAATGTTCTAAAAACCTTGTTAAAAAAGGCTTTAACCAACAAAATAAATGACCGTGAAATATTTATGAAAGGGATTGACTATTCTTATTATTATGAAGAGAATGAGTAAATTTCCATTTATTATACTAAGCTCTTTTTAAGCCTTTTACTTGCTGATAAATAGTTATATTTGTTGGGATATAACGAGTTGTAGGCAATTATAGAAAACTATGAACAAAAGAGATTATTATTCAGTACGAATTGGAAAAATCAAACCTAACAAGGAAATTGACTTAAAAGTTCTGAAGAGATTATTCTCTGTCATATACAATAAAATTGATAGTGAGGGTTATTTTCAAAAATATTTTGGGTATTTCTGTGTTGACCAAGACTATGTATCTGGAGAATTAGGTTATGATTTAGAATCGATTTAGTTTATACATCTTAAAAAAGAAAATCTTTATCCAGTAAATGACAGAATTGATGACTATAGCGAAGATGATTTATTTGACATAATTGAATTTTTACACGACCATTGCTCCAAGGGAATTGAAGGCGATTATCATTCTTGGAATGATTGTGGTTATCACTATATTTCATTTAATGATAGTGACGGTAAAGAGTATTTTAGAAATCAGGTAAATCCGATACTCAAAGATTATGGAAGTGGATTTGAAATATCAAATAATGGCGAAATATTAAAATTGGCTGAATCTGGATTGTCAGCAATTTTCGAGGCCGATGTACCTTCAAACGATAAAGGAAATATCACTGACAGAATTGAGAAAGCAGTTTTAAAATTTAGGAGATACAAGTCTACATTTGACGAACGACAAGATGCGATTAGAGAACTTGTTGATGTTTTGGAATATTTAAGACCTCAAGCAAAAAAACATCTTCAAAGTAAAGATGAGTCTGATTTATTCAATATTGCTAATAATTTTGGAATCAGACATCATAATGAGAAACAGAAAAATAATTATGATAGAGCTATTTGGCATAGTTGGATGTTTTATCATTATTTATCTACGATTCACGTTTTGTTAAGAATAATAAATAAAAATAAATAATTGGGTACAGCAATACCTATAATTCAGCGTGGCTTTTCCCATGCTCCGCGAAGTCTGATTATTTAGCAGATAAAGTTGCACTAAATAGTTCAATTTATAGCGTTAAAGAAATTGTGGAAGAGATAAATAATTTAATAAAATAACGAAATTGGAAAATAACAAATACATATTTAAATCAGAAAGGTTAGGGTTTCGAAATTGGACAAATGATGATTTAAAGGTGTTATCAGAAATCAATTCTGACCCAGAAGTAATGGAACATTTTCCAAGTACATTAAGTAAAAAAGAAACAGAAGATTTATTAAAACGATTAATAAATCACTACAATGAGAAGGGGTATACCTATTATGCAACTGAAATTTTAGGAATAGGCGAATTAATAGGTTTTATCGGATTAGCATATCAATCTTATAAAACTGATTTTAGCCCTGCGACAGATATTGGTTGGCGTTTAAAAAAGTCTACGTGGGGAAAAGGATACGCAACAGAGGGAGCAAAAAGATGTTTGGAGTACGCTTTTAATGAATTGAAATTAAACAAAATATTTTCAGTATGTACAATAAATAATAGTAAATCAGAAAATGTTATGAAAAAAATAGGACTGATTAAAAAAGGAGAGTTCAATCACCCGGAATTAATTGACTATCCTGAATACGAAAAGAATAATTGGTATGAAATAAAGAAACATCGATAAGTGATTATATTTGTTGAAGTTGAATAAAATAATTTGCAATTAATATGACATATAAATTAATATTTTTATTAATTTTCTTTTTTGGCTTTAAAACATACGCCCAATCTGTCATTCCCTGGTCAAAAGAAAAAAAATTATTGTGGTCTGACTTTAAAGGAACTCCTAATGACGAAGTATTTGCTTATGCACAAACGGCTTATAAGATTGAAATAATACCAAGCGATGTTTTAATAGACGAGGATAATAATATTCAAGACTACAAAAACCTGAGTATTCAAACCAATTTTTATACTAAAAGTTCTTGGGTAACAGATAAAAGTGATTATTTGTTGGCTCATGAACAATTACACTTTGATATAGCAGAATTGTATGCGCGAAAAATAAGAATGGCATTCGAAAATCTTAAAAAGAAGAAGATAGCAAACTTTGATGCCTATGTAAATGTTTATAAAAAATTGTGGTCAGAATGTAGAAAAATGCAAAAAGATTACGATGAAAAAACCAATCATGGCTTAAAGGTTAAGGAAAATAAGGAGTGGATTAAAAAAGTGAATCTACAATTAAAAGCTACAGAAAGTCAATAAATAACAAATATACGCGACAAAGTCTTCAGACTTAGCGGCACACTAAATTGTAAGCACGTTGAGAAAAAAAACTTTTTACTGCATCAACAACGTCACAGGATTCTCAATCAATTCTTTAAAAGTTTGTAAGAATTGTGCCCCCGTAGCGCCATCAACAGTTCTATGGTCACAGGCAAGTGTTACTTTCATAACATTCCCTACCACTATGGTATTATTTTTAACCACAGGTTGTTGTGCAATAGTACCCACAGATAATATAGCCGAATTGGGTGCATTGATAATAGATGTAAAATCTTCTATACCAAACATACCCAAGTTAGACACCGTAAATGTACTGCCTTCCATTTCTTGAGGTTGAATCTTTTTAGAACGCGCTTTACCGGCTAAATCTTTAACTTCAGTACCAATTTGGGACATCGTTTTTTGATCGGCAAACTTAATAACGGGTACCACCAAACCATCTTCTACAGCAACAGCCACACCAATATGAATATGGTTGTTAATACGCATACTGTCGTCTGTCCACTGCGAGTTGACTTGCTTATGTGAGCGTAGAGCTATAGCCACAGCTTTTACCACCAAATCGTTAAACGAAATTTTGGTGTTGGGCATAGTGTTGGCTTGATTTCTAAACGCAATGGCATTGTCCATATCTAAAGAAATAGACAGGTAATAATGAGGTGCTGTAAATTTTGAAGCACCCAAGCCACGGGCAATGGCTTTACGCATTTGCGAGTTTTTAATTTCTTCGAAACTCTCTGTAGTAGTCGGTACAAACGTAGGACTTGCTACAGCACTTGCTTTGTAATTCTCAACATCACTTTTTACAATACGCCCATTTTCGCCACTGCCGGTAATAGCATTGAGCGAAATGCCTTTTTCTTGAGCCAATTTTTTAGCCAAAGGCGAAGCAAAAATACGACCGTTTGAAGTTGTTTTAGTAGCAGTTACGGCAACAGGTGCTTTTGTAACAACAGCAGGTTTTTCTACAGCCACAGGTTGCGAACTTTCTTTTTTGTCTTCTTTTTTAGGAGTTGTTTCGGCAACCGTTGTGTTGTGTTTTTTTAACAAAGCTTCTACATCGTCATTTTTGTCACCAATTATGGCTAATAACGAATCGACTGGAGCCCCTTCGCCTTCAGAAATACCAATGTAAAGCAATGTGCCTTCGTGAAATGATTCAAACTCCATCGTGGCTTTATCGGTTTCAATATCGGCTAAAATATCGCCTTCGGCAATCACATCACCTACTTTTTTATGCCAAACGGCTACCACACCTTCGGTCATGGTATCACTTAAACGGGGCATTGTAATAATTTCTGCCATAATTTAAAGTCTATGTTTTAAAAAAGGATAATTTTCTTGTTCGTAAACCACATCACGGTATAAATTCTTGTCGGGATAAGGCGATTCTTCTGCAAACTTTTCACAAGCCGCTACTTCTTCTTTTACAGCTTGGTTGATGTCTTTAATCTCTTGTTCTGTAGCGTACTTTTTTTCTTCAATAACCGCTAAAACTTGTTTGATAGGATCTATTTCTTTGTATTTGGCAACCTCATCTTTGGTGCGGTAATGTTGCGCATCGCTCATTGAATGACCGCGATAGCGATAGGTTTTCATTTCTAAAAACACAGGCCCTTTACCACTGCGTGCGTGTTCTGCCGCTTCGTAAATGGCTTCGGCTACCTTTACGGGATTCATACCGTCAACCGATTTACAGGGCATTTCGTAAGCCAAGCCTAACTTCCAAATTTCTTCGTGATTGGCTGTTCTAGCTACTGATGTTCCCATTGCATAGCCGTTATTCTCTACGATAAATACAACGGGTAGTTTCCAGTTCATGGCCATATTAAAAGTTTCGTGTAAAACCCCTTGACGTGCTGCACCATCACCAAAATAAGTCAGCGTTACCGCTTTACGATCAAAATATTTATCCGCAAAAGCGATACCGGCACCTAGTGGAATTTGACCACCTACAATACCGTGACCGCCATAAAAGCCTTTTTCTTTTGAGAAAATATGCATAGAGCCACCCAAACCTTGCGATGTTCCTGTAGCTTTACCGTACAACTCTGCCATCACACGTTTGGGGTCAACGCCCATACCAATGGGTTGCACATGGTTGCGATAAGCTGTAATCATTTTGTCTTTGCTCAAATCAAGTGCATGAAGCGCTCCAGCTAAAATAGCTTCTTGCCCGTTATAAAGGTGTAAAAAACCCCTTACTTTCTGCTGAATATAAACAGCCGCCAATTTATCTTCAAACTTGCGCCAAAACAGCATGTTTTTATACCAGTCTAAGTAGGTCTTCTTTGTAATCTTCTTCATCAAAATGCTAGTTGTAAAAAAAGTTAGTTCGCAAAAATACTATTTTAAAAGGATTATACCCAAATCGTGTTAAAAATTATACTAAAACGAAATAGTAGATAAAATGATCTTAATCCATATAATCTTCAATCAGGTTACAAGAACATACCAAATTTCTATCGCCGTAAGCATCATCAACCCGACTTACACTAGGCCAAAATTTATTAGCTTTGATGAAATCGAGAGGAAAAGCCGCTTGTTGTCTGCTATAAGTATAAGGCCATGCATCGGCTGTTACAACAGCTTCGGTATGCGGGGCGTTCTTTAAAGCCGCATCTACGCCTTCTTTATGGGCTAATATTTCCTGCTTAATTGTTTTAAGAGTTTCTATAAATCTGTCTAATTCTGCTTTGTTTTCACTTTCTGTCGGCTCTACCATTAAAGTGTCGTGTACCGGAAACGAAACAGTGGGTGCGTGGTAGCCAAAATCCATAAGGCGTTTAGAGACATCGGTGACATCTATACCATTTTCGTGTTTAAAATTTCTGAAATCGAGAATCATTTCGTGACCTACAAAGCCGTTTTCGCCCGAATACAATGTGTTATAATCGTCTTTTAAAGCAGCTTTTAAATAATTAGCATTTAAGATGGCATAAGTCGTTGCCAACTTTAAGCCTTTATTGCCTAACATTTTTATGTACGAATAGGCAATTAAATCGACTAGAGCAGAACCCCAAGGGGCGGCAGAAACCGCCGGAATAGCTTTATCACCACCCGTTTTTACAATCGGATTTGAAGGTAAAAAAGGTGCGAGGTGTTTAGCGACACAAATAGGCCCTACACCCGGGCCACCACCGCCATGCGGAATGGCAAAGGTTTTGTGGAGGTTTAAATGACATACATCTGCACCAATAGTGGCCGGATTTGTCAAACCCACTTGTGCATTCATATTGGCACCGTCCATATAAACTTGTCCGCCATTATCGTGAATAATTTTTGTGATGTCTGTAATAGCCGTTTCAAATACACCGTGTGTTGAGGGGTAAGTAACCAACAAAGCGGCTAAATTATCTTTGTGTAGTTCGGCTTTTTCTTTGAGGTCGGACACGTCAATATTTCCTTCGGGCGTCGTTTTTGTTACAACGACTTTCATACCTGCCATTACGGCTGATGCCGGATTGGTACCATGCGCCGAAGCCGGAATTAAAGCAATATTCCTATGATTGTCGCCGCGTGATTTGTGATAAGTGCGTATTGTCATTAAACCTGTGTATTCACCTTGAGCACCAGAATTGGGTTGTAAAGAAGTGGCTGCAAAACCAGTAATAATATTTAAAGAATGTTCTAAATCTTTAAGCATTTCTTGATAACCCTCAGCCTGATTTAAAGGTACAAAAGGATGAAGGGCATTCCAATTAGCAAAACTCAAAGGAAACATTTCTGTAGCGGCATTTAATTTCATGGTACAAGAGCCTAACGAAATCATAGAATGTGTTAGTGAAATGTCTTTACGTTCAAGTTTTTTAATATAACGCATCATTTCTGTCTCTGAATGGTATTTATCAAAAACGTCATTTGTTAAGAAAGTGCTTGTTCTTTTGAGTTCTTTTGGAAGCGAAGAAGATTCTACATAGTCTGTAATATTTGGAGCCGTTTTGCCTTCAGCTTTAGCTAAAAGGGCTACAATTTGTTTGACATCTTCTAAAGAAGTTGTTTCGTTTAACGAAACGCCAATTGTTGTTTTATCAATGTATAAAAAGTTAACTTCTGATGATTCTGCTAAATATTTAAGTCTATCAGTATCAGTAACATTAATCTGCAAAGTATCAAAAGTAGTCGTATTTATTTGATTTAAATCCATTTGCAATACAGCTCCATTAAGGATGTTAGTCAGTGAATGGATTTTTTTAGCGATACTTTTTAAACCTTCAAATCCGTGATAAACGGCGTACATACCCGCCATTACAGCCAATAAAACTTGAGCAGTACAAATATTTGACGTGGCTTTTTCGCGTTTAATATGTTGTTCTCTTGTTTGTAAAGCCATGCGTAAAGCGCGATTGCCTTGAGCATCTTTTGATACGCCAATTATACGACCAGGAATCTGACGTTTATAAGTTTCTGAAGTGGCAAAGTAACCCGCATGAGGTCCGCCATAACCCATAGGAATTCCAAATCTTTGGGTCGTTCCCACGGCTACATCAGCACCCATTTCTACAGGCGATTTTAACAAGACCAAACTCATTAAGTCGGCCGCCATAATAACTTTTACATCATTTTGATGCGCCTTTTCTATCAGGTTTGAAAAATCATTAACTTGACCATATTTACCTGGATATTGCAACATTATGCCATATAAATTACCAGAAAAATCAGCTTTGTTAATATCGCCAAAAACCAAGTTAATTCCCAAAGGAGCAGAGCGTGTTTCTAAAACAGCTTTTGTTTGAGGTAAAACGTCATCATCGACCAAAAAAGTAGTTATTTCTTCTTTTTTTTGAGTACGACTACGGGCATTAAATAGCATAATCATGGCCTCGGCAGCGGCAGTAGCTTCGTCTAATAAAGAAGAATTTGCCAAGGTGAATCCTGTTAAATCGCAAACCATTGTTTGGTAATTAAGTAAGGCTTCTAAGCGTCCTTGAGAAATTTCGGCTTGATAGGGTGTGTATGAAGTATACCAACTTGGATTCTCGAAAATATTACGTTGAATTACGGCTGGTAAAATAGTTGGATGATAACCCAATCCTATATAAGTTTTATACAGTTTGTTTTTGTTTCCTAGATTTTGAATAAAATTTGTAAACTCAAATTCAGACATAGCGCTAGGTAAATCTAAATCTTGCTTTAATTTTATATTATTTGGGATGGTTTTATCTATTAATTCTTCTAAAGAATTGACGCCAATAACCGCTAACATTTCATTTAATTCAGTGGTATTTGGCCCTATATGTCGTGACGTAAAAGCTGCCGTTTTCATACTTTTTGACTTTTAAATTAAGTGCTTCAAAAGTACTCAATTTTAATAAAAATATACGTTTATAGCGTGTTAAAATAATAGCTTAATTAAGTGGAATTTACCTGTATATTTGTGAGGTGAAAACCTTTAAAAAAATAGTAGATTTTTATATTTTTAGCAATATACATGTCGCTTTAGCTTGTTTTAGTCTGACTAAATTAAGTTTATTGTATTGGCAGAATGACTCTAATTATGTTCCTCTATTTGTTTTTTTTGCTACAATTACCTCCTATAACTACATCCGTTTAACACGTCAAAAAAATATTAAATCGTGGCTCTCTTTATGGCTACAAGACAATAAAAATTATCTCTTATTACTGAGTGTTTTATCGTTGTTGGGAACCTCAATTTTTGCAATTAATTTAACGCTAAAAGCTGTTTTTATTTTATTGCCCTTTTCTTTTCTGACATTCTTATATGTTTTGCCTAAACGCATATCACAAAGTCTGAATTTGAGAAATTTACCTGCGTTAAAAATATTTATTATTGCATTGTCTTGGGCGGGAATAACTGTTTTATTTCCATTAGTGCAATTCAATATTTTTAATGAAAATGTCTTGTGGTTATTTTTACAACGCTTTTTATTTGTGGTGGTTTTGACCATACCTTTTGATATAAGAGATATGCCTTATGATTCTAAAAACTTACTGACTTTACCTTTTTTGTTAGGTATTAGAAATGTCAAAATTTTAGGCCTTTTGTTTTTAAGTTTATCAGCTTTAATAGAAATCTATATTTTTGGAACGTATAATTTTCGGGTTACAGCTTTTATAATTATTTGCTTAGCTTTTTTACTTATAAAAGCAACAACAAAACAAGGTCGTTATTACAGTGCTTTTTGGGTTGAGGGCATTCCTATTTTATGGCTAACTCTTTACTATATCGCATAAAAAAACCTCTTTTTAAAGAGGTTTTTTTATGATTATGTAAAAAAGTTTAGGCTAATAAACCTTCTATTTTAGCTTTTTCTTCTTCGGCTAAAGCGGCATCAACTAAAATGCGGCCACTGTGCTCGTCTGTAATTACTTTTTTGCGTCTAGAAATTTCAACTTGACGTTGTGGAGGAATTGTAAAAAATGATCCTCCAGATGCACCACGATCTATAGATACAACAGCTAAACCATTGCGTACACTAGAGCGAATGCGGTTATATGCTTTTAATAAACGTTCGTCTATTAATGTACCAAATTCTTCAGATTTAGAAAGTAATAAACTTTCTTCTTTATCAGTTTCTGCAATTATGGCATCCAATTCAGATTTTTTATGTCCAAGATGTGTGTTGCGTTCAGCTAATTTCTCTTCTGTTTCAGTAATAATTTCTTTTTTGTGCTCAATTTTAGCACCAAATTCATTTATGCGTTTTTCGCATAATTGAATTTCTAAAGTTTGGAATTCAATTTCTTTAGATAAAGAATCAAATTCACGGTTATTGCGCACATTTTTTTGTTGTTCTTCGTACTTGCTCATTAAAGTGTTTGCTTCTTCAATGGCTATTTTTTTGTTAGAAATCTCAATATCAAGATTTTCAACATCGCTATTTAAATTAGATAAGCGTTTGTTTAAACCTGCAATTTCATCTTCTAAGTCTCTAACTTCTAACGGAAGTTCGCCACGAACGTTTCTAATTTCGTCAATTCTTGAGTCAATTAATTGTAAATCGTAAAGGGCTCTTAATTTTTCTTCAACCGTTACTTCTTTGCTTTTTGCCATAACTAAAAATAGGTGATAGGATTTGTATTTATTTCTGATAAAACGATTGCAAAATTACGGAATTTTTTTGTAAGATAATCTACAATTAAATTTTTTGTAAACTGCTCACTTTCAAAATGACCAATATCAATTAAAAGTAACTCGTTTTCTGCTTTAAAAAAGTCGTGATATTTTAAATCGGCTGTTATATAAACATCTGCTTTAGCACTTTTAGCAGCCTCTATAGCAAAACTCCCTGAACCCCCTAAAGCAGCGACTTTAGAAATATTTTTGCCTGATATTTTAGAGTGTCTAATGCCTTTTGCATTGAATTTTTTTGCGATAATTTTTAAAAATTCTGAAGCTTTTATAGGAGCTTCTAAAGTGCCCATTACACCCATCCCGATTTTCTGATTTTTATTGTGTAAACCTGTAATTTCGTAAGCAACTTCTTCATATGGATGGACCTCAAATAGCGTTTTTATGATATTTGCTTCTAAATGCGATTGAAAAGTAATATTTATTTGCGTTTCGTTTTCTGTGTGTAATTGTCCTTTTACACCAATTGTAGGATGTGCATTTTCATTACCTTTAAAAGTTCCTTTGCCATCTACATTAAAACTACAATTGTCATAATTGCCAATATTTCCAGCAGAAGCGTCAAATAATGCTGTGCGGACTTTATCAGCATCTTTTATCGGTACGTAAGTTGTTAATTTTTTTATTGTATTGGTTTTTGGTATTAGAATTTGACAATTTTTTAATCCCAAAATGGTGGCCATTTTACCCGAAACGCCTTCAATAACATTGTCTAAAGCCGTATGCATGCTGTAAATGGCAATATCGTTTTTAATAGATTTTGTTACAACACGTTCAACGTATGACGTGTCGTTTATTTTTTTAAGACCGTTAAATATAATAGGATGGAAGCTTATAATAAGATTACATTTTTTAGCAATAGCCTCTTCAACAACAGATTCTAAAGTGTCTAAGGTAACTAAAACACCTGTAATTTTTGTTTGATATGAGCCCACTAACAGCCCTACATTATCAAAATCTTCTGCCAAATTTAAAGGAGCGAGTTTTTCTAAATAATCGGTAATATCTTTTATTTGCATAGCATTACTATTTAGAGTTTAGTCTAATTTTTTAGCAGATTCCCAAAAAACGTTTAACTCTTCTAAAGTCATTTTGTTTAAAGGTTTCTGATTTTTTTTAGCTTCGGCTTCTATATATTTAAAGCGTTTAATGAATTTTTTATTGGTACGTTCTAAAGCATTCTCGGGATTGATATTTAAAAAACGTGCGTAATTGACGAGCGAAAAAAGCACATCGCCAAATTCGGCTTCTATTTTATCGTGATTATTGGCATTTATTTCTGTCTGTAATTCGCCTAATTCTTCTTTGACTTTATCGAAAACCTGAGTGGTATTATCCCAATCAAATCCAACGCCCGATACTTTTTCTTGAATTCTAAAGGCTTTAACCAAAGCAGGTAATCCTTTAGGGACACCTTGTAAAACGGATGTTTTACCTTCTTTTAATTTTAACTTTTCCCAGTTTCTTTCAACTTCTTCGGCATCAGTAACTTTTACATCACTATAAATATGCGGATGTCTAAAAATGAGTTTTTCACAGATGCTGTTTATCACGTCAGCCATATCAAAATCATTTGTTTCTGAACCAATTTTGGCGTAAAATACAATGTGCAAGAGCAAATCGCCTAATTCTTTTTTAATGTTGGGAAGATCTTTGTCTAAAACGGCATCGGCCAATTCGTAGGTTTCTTCTATGGTCAATGCACGCAAGCTTTCAAAAGTTTGCGATTTGTCCCACGGACATTGTTCGCGTAATTCGTCCATTATAACTAAAAGACGTTCAAAGGCTTCGGTGGCGTTTTTTTCACTCATATTTTCTTAATCTTCAGAAGCGTCCTTTTTAGAATCGGCTATTTCTTTGCTTAGATTTTCGAAATCGAAATTTACTGCGACTAACTCGTTATACCATTTGAGCAATTTTTTTATGTTTGATGTATAAACACGTTCATCGTCAAAGTTTGGTAGAATCTCTTTAAAATACTTGGTTAAAACAGCACTATTATCATTGGGATTTATAGCTGTTTTACCGTTCTCTTTTTCGTAAATAGTTACAAAAACTTCTCTTAAAGGCACTTCTTCTTCATAAGTATAGATGGCTATTTCTTGCAATGCATTTATGGTTTGCGTAGCGCCAATTGGTAAGCGTTTTTTATCTGTTAAGGACTCGACAATGAGACGGCCTTTAGCTTGAGATAATACTTTAAAAAGACCGGGTTTACCAGCTACAGCAATTATTTTATCTAATGTCATTTTTATTTCTTTTTTAAATTTGGGAAACGCATTTTATAATCAACATCTATTTTCCCTTTACTGATGTTTTCTAATTTCTTTTTTAGGAGGCGTTTTTTTAAAGATGACACTTTATCTGTGAACAAAATACCTTCAATATGATCGTATTCATGCTGGACAACGCGTGCTGCCAATCCTGTTAAAGTTTCTTTGTGCTCTTTAAAATTTTCGTCCTGATATTTTATGGTAACGGTATCTTGTCTAATGACATCTTCTCTAATATCAGGAATACTTAAACAACCTTCGTTAAAAGTCCACTCATCACCAGTTTCTTCTAGAATTTGAGCATTGATAAATACTCTTTGAAAAGTTTTTAAAAAAGCTCTTTCGTCATCATTAAGCTCATCATCTTCTGCAAATGGGGTTGTATCTATAATAAATAAGCGGATGGCTCGGCCAATTTGTGGCGCAGCTAATCCTACACCAAAAGCATTGTACATCGTCTCTTTCATATCTTCGATGAGTTGCTCTAAACCGTCATAATCTTTAGATATTGTAACGCCAACTTTTCTCAGAACTTTATCGCCGTAGGCTATAATAGGTAAATTCATATAATGTTATTTATTTTGCGAATATAAGTAGGATTGTAAAATAATGGTTGCACTAATTTCATCGACCAGTGCTTTGTTTTGACGTTGTTTTTTCTTTAAGCCGCTATCTATCATTGTTTGAAAGGCCATTTTTGAGGTAAAACGCTCGTCTACTCTTTTTAACGGAATAGCACCCAATTCTTTTTTAAGTTGTGTTAAAAAAGGCTGAATTAAAGCCTCACTTTCAGATGGTTTATTATTCATTTGAACAGGTTTGCCCACCAAAATTAAGTCGACACTTTCTTTTTTTATATAATCTTTTAAAAAGTTCAGCAATTTAGGTGTAGCAACAGTAGTAAGACCAGAGGCAATTATTTGTAACGCGTCGGTTACTGCAATACCTGTCCTCTTTTTACCATAATCTATTGCTAAAATACGCGCCATAGTTTTAAAATCGGGACAAAATTACGGTTTATGCATTAAAAATAAAGAATTATGTAAGATATTTTAAAAGACCTATTTATATTTGCTCATCTATGGATATATTAAAAAAGAAGATCGAAAATGCTTGGGATGATCGTAGTCTGTTAAGTGACACTACTACACAAGAAGCTATTAGAAGTGTTATTGCCAAATTAGACGAAGGGACTTTACGAGTAGCCTCACCTACAGATAATGGTTGGCAGGTAAATGAATGGGTAAAAAAAGCTGTAGTTTTATATTTCCCCATTCAAAAGATGGAAGTTTTAGAAGCAGGTATTTTTGAATATCACGATAAGATTCCGTTAAAAAAAGGGTACAAAGAAAAAGGTATTCGCGTAGTACCGCATGCCGTGGCGCGTTATGGCAGTTATATTTCTGCAGGTGTTATTTTGATGCCGAGTTACGTAAATATTGGTGCTTACATTTCTTCTGGAACGATGGTAGATACTTGGGCAACTGTAGGGAGCTGTGCCCAAATAGGTGCCAATGTACATTTAAGTGGTGGCGTAGGTATTGGGGGCGTTTTAGAGCCTTTGCAAGTGGCACCGGTTATTATAGAAGACAATGCTTTTATAGGATCACGATGTATTGTGGTTGAAGGTGTTCGCGTTGAATCTGAGGCTGTTTTAGGGGCGAATGTTGTGTTGACAGGCTCTACAAAAATTATTGATGTAACAGGAGATAAGCCTTTAGAAATGAAGGGGCTTGTACCTGCAAGGTCGGTTGTGATTCCGGGTAGTTATACCAAAGATTTCCCAGCTGGAAAATTTCAAGTACCTTGTGCTCTTATAATAGGTAAACGTAAAGAAAGTACCAATAAAAAAACCTCTTTAAATAATGCTTTACGCGAATATAATGTTGCTGTTTAATGAAGATAACTGCTATAATTCCAACGCTTAACGAAGAAATTAATATAGAGCAAGCCATAAAATCGGTCGATTTTGCCGATGAAATTATTGTGATTGATTCTTACAGTTCAGATAATACAGTTTCTTTAGCCAAAAAGCACAATGTAAACTTAATAATGCGTGAATTTGACGATTATTCAAGTCAGAAAAATTATGCTATTGAAAAAGCTAAACACAATTGGATTTATGTTTTAGATGCTGATGAGCGCGTTACACCCAAATTAAAAAAAGAGATTATAGAAGCGGCTAAAAACCCGAATGATTTTGTGGGTTTCTACGTGTTTAGAACCTTTTATTTTGCAGGTAAAAAACTAAAATACAGTGGCTATCAGCACGATAAAGTCATTCGTCTTTTTAGAAAAGACAAGTGTCAATACAACGGTAAGAAAGTCCACGAACGTATTAAAGCCAATGGCGAGGTAAGCTTTTTAAACAACAAACTAGAGCATTATACTTATAGAAACTACAATCATTTTATTGAAAAACTCAACCGCTATGCGGGTATAAAAGCGCAAGTTTTATACGATAAAGGCAGATCTGTTAATGCTTTTCATTTACTCATTAAGCCCCCTGTAAGATTTATTATTCACTACTTTATAAAGGGCGGTGTTTTTGATGGTTTCCCTGGTTTTATGGTGTCAGTAATTATGGCTTATGGCGTCCTTTCGAGATATATAAAATTGTGGTTATTAAATCATAACCGAGATTAATTTTTTATGACCAAACCTATAGATATATCGGTAATTATTGTTAATTACAAGGGATGGTCTTATTTAAGAGATTGCTTAAAATCACTGATTGACATACCAGAATCTACTTTTACTTTTGAAATTATTGTTATAGATAATTGTTCTGATGATGGAAATCTTTCAAAATTTCAAACGGACTTTAAAAGTGTCAATTTCTACAAAAACACAGGTAACAATGGTTTTGCAAATGCCTGTAATTTTGGGGCTGCTAAAGCCAACGGTAAATACTTGTTGTTTTTAAATCCCGATACAATTGCTAATGCCGAGGCCTTAGAAAAAATGCTTAAAACAGCAAAAATCAACCCCGATATTGGGGCTTTGTCTTGTGTGCAAGTCAACCAAAAAGGAGCCCTACACGATTATAAGAAAGTCTTTTTGTCATTGGGAACCTTATTCGGATTTTTCAGGATATTTTATCGTATAATAAATAAAAATTCATTAAAAAAACAGTTTAATACTTCAAAAGAAATTGTCTATCCCGATTGGATTTCGGGCTCGGTTGTTTTTATAAGCCGTACTTGGTTTGAGAAAGTCGGCGGTTGGTGCGACGATTATTGGATGTGTTTTGAAGATGTAGATTTATGCAAACGTTTATCCGATAAGGGTGCTAAAATAGCCATGTTGCAAAATGTTACTATTAAACATTATCACGGAGGTAGTAGCCGTATAAATTACAGTGTTAAAGCACTGACGAAATCTGAAGTTATCAAGTCAAGACACGTTTATATACACAAGTATTTTAAAGGGAAAAATCGCTTTTTAATGCAACTCATTTCAATGAAACTGCAATTATTTAGTAAATTAATTTTTGGCATACTTGGTGTACTTTTTTTCTTTATAAAATCAGCGCCACTACACAGAAAATTGTTTAAAGAAATTTATTTGTATTACTTTAGTCTGCCTTTTACAAAGGCATGGCTGAGCAAACGCTCTGTTAATTATAAAGCCTAAAATATGCAAGAAGAGATTACACAAAGTTTAAAAATCCTAAAAGAAGGCGGTACTATAATCTACCCAACCGATACCGTTTGGGGCTTGGGATGTGACGCTACAAATGAGGAGGCTGTTGCCGAGGTTTATAAAATTAAACAGCGTTTAAAAAGTAAAAGTCTTGTTGTTTTAGTCGATGGTTTTGCCATGTTACAGCGGTATATACCCGGAATTCCAAGGGCTATTTTAGATTTTTTAATGACGCTCACAAAGCCAATAACGGTTATTTATACCAATCCAATGGGTTTGGCTCAAAACCTTATTGCATCAGATAATACGGTGGCTATTCGCATTGTAAAAAAAGATTTTTGCTACCAATTAATCAAACAATTTGGCAAACCTATTGTCTCAACTTCAGCTAATATAAGTGGTAAACCCACACCAAAATCTTTTAAAGAAATTGATATTTCTCTTTTGGATGCCGTTGATTATGTGGTAAATTTGCAACGCGATAAACAAGCCGATAAATCCTCAACTATTGTTAAAATAGAAACTGACGGGCAACTGACTATTATTAGAGATTAAAATTTATGCAAACCAATTTTAAAGAAGCTATTACGGCAGATATTTTTAATTACATTTTTCAAGCTGCTACAAAATTGCAGTTTGAAACTTATGTTATTGGCGGATTTGTACGCGATTTTTTGCTTAAACGCGATAAGGTTGCTAAAGATATAGATATTGTTTGTGTAGGAAGTGGCATTGCCTTGGCTAAAGAAGTCGCTAATTTATTACCCAACAAACCCAAAGTACAGATTTTTAAAACCTACGGCACAGCGATGTTGCGTTTTAACAATTTGGATATAGAGTTTGTAGGGGCGCGTAAAGAATCTTATGCCGAGGAAAGTCGCAACCCCGAAGTGTCTGTCGGGACTTTACAAGACGATCAAAACAGGCGCGATTTTACCATAAATGCCTTGGCCATAAGTTTGAATAATAACAATTATGGCGATTTGCTAGATCCGTTTGACGGTGTATCCGACTTAAAATCAGGTGTCATAAAAACACCTTTAAATCCCGATATTACTTACTCAGACGACCCTTTACGGATGATGAGAGCTATTAGATTTGCCACACAATTAGGTTTTAAAATAGAAGACATATCGCTTAAAGCCATTACCGCTAATGCCGATAGGTTGTCAATTATTACCAGAGAACGTATTGTAGAAGAATTGCATAAAATATTATTGTCTGATAAACCGTCAATTGGTTTTAAACTCTTGGAAAATACAAATCTTTTAAAACAGATTTTACCCGAGCTCATTGCCTTAAAAGGAGTAGAAGAAGAAGCCGGGCAAACTCATAAAGACAATTTTTACCATACTTTGCAAGTGGTAGATAATATGGCTAAAGTTTCTGATAATTTGTGGCTACGTTGGGCTGCACTTTTGCACGATATCGGTAAAGCCCCAACCAAAAGATTTGATAAAAAACTAGGATGGACTTTCCATGGACACGAATTTAAAGGTTCTAAAATGGTGTACAAAATATTTAAGCGTCTTAAAATGCCACTGAATGACAAGTTAAAATATGTTCAGAAGATTGTGGCGATGAGCTCGCGTCCGGTTGTAATTGCCGAAGAGGTAACCGATTCAGCTGTACGCCGTCTTATATTTGATGCCGGTGACGACTTAGAAGATTTAATGTTGCATTGCGAAGCCGATATTACTACCAAAAATCCCAAGCGTTTTAAAAAATACATAAACAATTTTAAAATTGTCCGTCAGAAAATTGCCGATGTAGAAGCGCGCGACCATGTGCGTAATTTTCAACCTCCAATTTCAGGAGAACTTATTATGGAGACTTTTAATTTGAGACCGTGTAGAGAAATTGGCATTTTAAAAGAAGCTATAAAAGAAGCTATTTTAGAGGGTACTATTAAAAACGACTACGACGAGGCTTATCAATTTATGCTACAAAAAGCAGTAAGTTTAGGCTTAAATAAATAAGCCTATTTTAGATTTTTGTTCTTAAAACACGTCCCTCTCTTTTTGCTTTGGCATCCATTTGGCTACCAATTACAATACCTATTAACATGCCCATACTAAGGCCTATAGAAATGCCAAAAGTTTTGCTAAAGGATGTGCCAAACACTATCCCAAAGCTCATGCCCAAACTCATGCCAATAGCCATATAATAGCCCTCTGTAATAAAAGAAAATTCAGTTTGTAAATACTGTTTAAACACCCTTAGCTTTTTTCTGAAGTATTTTTTCTTATTTTCTGGAATAGTTTTTAATTCTAATCTATCCAACTCATTTTCTATATTTTGGTATTGTTTTTCTGAAAGTTCTTTGTTAATTAAATCCTTTAAAATGAAAATAAAAAGGCTGTAAATTTTTATTTCAGATTTTTCATCTGATTTTGTCGTTAAATCTTCAAAGAAGTTAATTCCTTCGGTTAAAGTCATAATTTTGTTTTTATTAATTACAACTAATTAGTGGCTCAAGGTATAGATTATTACAGAGATTGGATTTTTTTTTACAACATGTTCTAGGAAGTGAATTTAGTTGTTACTTATTTTCTGGTAATTCATCAAATTCTTTTCTTTTGTTATCGAACCAAATTTTCATATCCTCAGGGGTTTTCATTAGTTCTTTCATTTTATTCATTGCATCAAGATGAGGCTTATCGTTTTTTTGAAACATTTCCATTCCGTGTTTCATACTCATCTCTTTAATTTCTTCAAAAGTGTTGGCGTGAAATTCTAAATCGCACGCGCCACTTAATTGATTACAAGTCATTGTTTTCATAGTTTTTAAAATTTATTATTTATTTTTAAAATTAAAGTCAAATGACTCTCTCAATCATAGACATACTGTTCAATAAACAATGGGCAATAATTAAGGGCCATAAATTTCGTCCAAATTTTACATAGGCTATGCCCATAATTAAGCCAATAATACCAACTGTTATTGATCTTGCTGATAAATCATACGAATGTCTAAATCCAAAAATCACGGCTTGTAATACAACAGCAATAACTGTTGCGGCAGTAGTTTTAGAAAATAAGCGTTCAATCCAATTCATTAAAAACCCTCTGTCTAATAATTCCTCTAACATTGATTCAACCCAAACAAAGAAGATGATAAGAAAAAAATGAGGCCAGTTTCCTTTGAGGTCTCCAAACTTTGAAATGGCACTTTCTGATGAAGTATCTGGGGTAATTGAAAATGGCAAATGGTCTTTAATAATTTCAAAACTCAATATTGAAATGACTACTGATGCTAAAATAATAGCCGCAACACCCAATGTTTTCCCTATATTTTTGGGTTTGATTAAGCCTAAATCTTGCCAAGTAACAGCTCTTACCTTCATTCTCCAACTGGCTATAATTAAAGTTGTGAATGACCAAAAAAGACCATTAGCAATAAAACCAATTTTTGGTATGTAAATTTCTCTTACCAAAAACATGATAGACACATAGATAATCAAATCGATTAAAAACCCTTTATAATTAGTGTTTTCGCCTAAATCTGATTTTGACTGGAAACTCTTTGTCATATTTTTTTACTGTTTAAGGGTAAGATAATTGAGTGGTTATTATATCGATAACATTTTTAATAATGGAATGAGTAAAGACACCATTACTATCATAATTACTATTAATATTTTTATCATTTTATATAATTAAAAGAGGTTTAACAATTTGAATTAAGCAGTTCTTAATTCTTCCATGTCTGCCAGTAAAGTCTCTAGGCGTTTTAATATACGTCCATAGCCAATTTTTAAGTCCCATTCGCCAATTTTGGCTCCAAAAAAGGCTAATAAAATAATGATGATAAAGAAAGCTAAAACGGCGTATAAAGGCAATCCAAAAATCATAGGCATATTAGGAAATTCTATCAGCATTTTATTAACAAGATCGTTACCCGGTATATTGCCACCAAAACTACCAAACCAAAATCCGGCTACCATAGATAGAAATACATAGGGATACAAAAATCGTGACAACTTTGTGTTAAAAGCCGTCATTTCTTGGGTCCAATTATCGAAAGTTTTAAGGTATTGATAGCTGTTTGTGTTTTTGTTTATTGCCTCTAATTTATTCTTAAATTTTATAGCAAAAAAAGTAATAGTCATAAATAAAACAAACATTGGCATCCCCATATAAGGCATATTTGTAAAAAGAGTTATAGGTAAGAGAATAAAGGCAAATAAAATAATAGCTATTATATTTATACGATACATTCTTTTAAATTTTTCTACTATATCTATTGATTTCCGATTGTATAAATCATTCAATTTTGGTGCAATTAGCACGTTGCTTTCTAAAAATCCTTCTTTCCAAATTGTTTCAATCGATTTTTCCATCTAATAATTTTTTTAATCGTTCTTTAATTCTTGTAATGCGTACGCCAATATTATTGCTACTAGTTCCCATAATTTCGGCTATTTCTTTATAAGATTTCTCTTCTAAATACAGCAAAATAATGGCACGGTCTAATTCAGACAATTGTTTGATGGCTTTATAAAGCTGATTTAATGAATCGTCTTCAAATACACCATTGTTTTCTATTGCGCCTTCGGGCTGTTTGTAATCTGAAACCGTATGCTGATGGTTATTTTTCTTCTTTTTTAGTAAAGTTAAACACACATTTAAACTTAATCTATAAATCCATGTTGACCATTTAGATTGTTGTTTAAAGCTGTCTTTACTCTTCCAAATTTGTAAACAGACCTCTTGATAGTAATCTTCAAAATCTTCTTGTGTATTGGTGTATGCACGACAAATCTTGATGATTATGGCCGCATAAGGTAAAATAGAAGATGTGTAAAAATCGCTACTCATTGTAATTATAACTAATTAGTGTCTCAAGTTACAGTTTATTACACGTATGTAGATTATTTTTTGACAGGAATGGATAAGTTAAAGATATTACCGTATGTATAAGTGCATCCGTAAACTTCTGGGTACGATATGTACAAGTAAAATATTTTTAGAAAGTCTGTTAAAGATGAACTAAAATACCAATAAGTAATTACCGCTAGTATAAAATTAAAGATTGTTAAAAAAAAGTAAGGGCTTCACTTTGAGTGAAACCCTGACTTGTAATTAGATTGATACGATGACTCCAAAGTCATCGTATCAATAATTTACTTTAAAATACTCCTAGCTATCACTACTTTTTGAATCTCAGTCGTACCTTCGCCAATGGTACATAATTTAGAATCGCGGTAAAATTTTTCTACAGGATAGTCTTTTGTATAGCCATAGCCACCGTGAATTTGAATGGCTTCTGTAGAAATTCTTACACAAGCTTCTGAAGCGTACATTTTAGCCATGGCGCCAATTTTTGTCATAGGTTTGTTTTGGTTTTTATAGCTAGCAGCTTTGTGTAATAATAGTTCAGAGCACTCAATTTCTGTAGCCATATCTGCTAGTTTAAAAGAAATACCTTGAAACGCACTAATCGGTTTGCCAAACTGTACACGTTCTTTAGAGTATTTAAGAGCCGCTTCGTAAGCCCCTTTAGCAATTCCTAAAGAAAGTGCGCCAATAGAAATACGCCCGCCATCTAACACTTTTAAAGCCTGAACAAAACCATCGCCTTCAGCGCCAAGCAAATTATCTTTAGAGATGCGACAATTGTCAAATATAAGTTCGGCTGTTTCAGAAGCACGCATGCCCAATTTGTTTTCTTTTTTACCTGATGTAAATCCGGGAGTGCCTTTTTCTACTACAAAGGCAGAGACACTGCGTTTTCCGCCTTTCTCACCAGTTCGCGCCATGACAACGGTAATATTTCCGCTAATAGCGTGGGTAATGAAATTTTTAGCACCGTTAAGAATGTAATAATCACCGTCTTTTTTGGCTGTAGTATTCATACCGCCCGCATCTGAACCTGTGTTGTGTTCGGTCAAACCCCAAGCACCAATCCATTCGCCCGAAGCCAATTTAGGCAACCATTTCATTTTTTGTTCTTCATTTCCAAAATAGTTTATATGACCTGTACAAAGTGAATTATGAGCGGCAACAGAGAGGCCAATTGAAGAATCGACTTTAGAAATTTCTTCTATAACCGTTATATATTCGTGATAGCCCAGACCAGAACCACCATATTTTTCAGGGACAAAAACACCCATAAAGCCCATTTCGCCTAGTTTGTGAAAAAGTTCTACTGGGAAAATTTGTTTTTCATCCCAGTCCATCATAAAGGGTGTGATATGCTGTTTAGCAAAGTCTCTTATAGACTCGGCAATCATTTTTTGTGTTTCAGAAGTCTCAAAATTCATAATAGAAAGTGTAATAAATTGATAGAAAAAAGAGTCTTTAAATGACTTTTCATTCGGCTTTCAAATATAGGGCAATTCTGTCAAATTTATCAATAGGAAAGCCTTCAATATTTTTAAATTCTTCTATATTTTGAATTTCTGCAACTTCATCGCGATATTCAAATATTTTTTTGGTAAGGGCATAATCAATATATGGTAAATGTAAAACTTCTTTAAAGCTAGCTGTGTTTATATTTAACTTTTCAATGGCTGGTTTTTCAAAAATTTTAAATTGTTTAAGTACGCGGTCTGCCACTATGGTATCGAGGTAATAGACTTCGTACAATTGTTTTTTAAAAGTAAAGCCTTTGAGCTGATTTCTGTAATTGATAATGCGATTGGCTGTTTTAATACCAACCCCTTTTATAACCACCAAATCTTGTGCAATAGCTGTATTTATATTTTTAATAATGAGTGCTTTTCTGCGTTTTTCTTTGGCTTCTTTTTGTTGTTTAACAAGCCAATCTGGAAATTTAAACAAGGGTTTCAAAACTTTTAATAAGCTGTCGCTGACACTAGTCACCTTTTGAAATTGTGTAGCTGAATTGATGTATTTTCCTTTTTTACGAAATGCTAAAAGTTTGTCTATTTCGGTGGTATTTAAACCTAAAGTATAGGCCTTATAACCTGTTAAAAAACTAGGATTAAAAGGTCTAATAACATATTTAAAGGGTTTGGCTTTAAGTCCTTTTAAACTGTCAATTTTTCCTTGAAGACTGTCAATTTCGGCATTGGTAAGAACACTGGCTTTACTTGACTTAAAATCTATGGTAAAATAAGCAATTTGTACAGCTATGATGAGTATCACCAAAAATAAAATCCCATTCCGTTGGCGATTGTTATACCAGAAATGGGATTTAATATTTTTCATTTTTAGAAAGCCTTTAATTTGGCTTCCTAAAATTACAAATTATTTTTTAACCTTAATAGCTTTTAAATATCTGGCTAATTCTTCTTTAATTTTTGGAGATAGTAAAACGAGACCTATCATATTGGGCACTACCATAGCAAATATCATAGAATCTGAAAAATTTAAAACAGAACCTAACTTGATAGAAGCACCAATAACAACAAAAAATAGGAATAAAAGTTTATAAACCAAGTCGGTTACTTTGCCTTTACCAAATAAGAATTTCCATCCTTGCATACCATAATAAGACCAAGAAATCATAGTTGAGAAGGCGAAAAGAATAACGGCAATGGTAAGCACTATAGAAAAATGTGGGATAACATAATCAAAAGCAGTAGCTGTTAACTCAACACCTTTACTTATTTCAGTACCATATTCAAAATAGCCTCCCTTTATATTGGTAATAACCAATACAAGAGCGGTCATTGTACAAATAACAACAGTATCTATAAAAGGTTCAAGTAAAGCCACTATACCTTCACTAGCAGGATATTTGGTTTTTACGGCAGAGTGTGCAATAGCAGCAGAACCCACACCGGCTTCGTTAGAGAATGTACCTCGTTTAAAGCCTTGAATTAATACACCAATAAAACCACCTGTAATACCTACCACAGAAAAGGCACCATCAAAAATTAATCTAAGGGCTTGTGGAATTAATTTAAATTCTAAGGCTAAAATAACAAGAGCAGCTCCTACGTAAATGACAGCCATAAAGGGTACGATTTTTTCTGTAACAGAGGCTATGCGTTTTATACCGCCTATAATAACAACGGCTACAATAACAGCCATCACCAAACCAAAATATAATCCGGCATTAGCATTTGTTAATCCAAATAATTGGACAAATTGGGCTGCTGCTTGATTGGCCTGAAACATATTGCCACCACCAAACGATCCGCCAATAACCATAACAGCAAAAAAGACAGCTAAAACTTTTCCTAATTTTCCTAGACCTTTTTCTTTAAGTCCTTTTGATAAATAATACATCGGCCCACCATAAACGGTACCATCTGGTCCAACATCGCGGTATTTTACACCTAAGGTACATTCGGCAAACTTAGAAGCCATACCTAAAAGTCCGGCTAAAATCATCCAAAAAGTAGCTCCAGGACCACCAATAGCTATGGCTACAGCTACACCCGCAATATTTCCCAATCCTACAGTTGCCGATAAAGCCGCTGTTAAAGCTTGAAAATGCGATACTTCGCCGTGATGGCCTTCTACTTTTATTGTTTCGGGTAAATCGCCATCAACTACAGTTAAGTCGTCCTCAGAAGGATGAACCTCCTGAGCACCTTGCTCGTCAATATCGTCATAGTCACCTCTAACAACTTTTATAGAGGTTTTAAACAGTCTGAATTGTGCAAAGTTAAAAGTAATAGTAAAATAAGTAGCACCTCCGATAAGGACAATAAGTACCCAAGGAATTTGAACCGTATCCGAAAAAGGGATGGCATAAAAAACGAGATCGACAAACCAAGAAGTGTATGCTTTAAACGTGGCATCTATTTTTTCTGAAGTACTTTGCGCAAAAATTAAGAACGGTGATACCAAAAAAAACAGTGATAAGAGTCTTTTTTTCATAATATTTAAGTGTAAGTTTTAATTGTAGCTGGCTAATATCTTAAAAAAAACAGGTTGCCACAAATTTAAAGCGTTAAAAGTTTATTATACGCGATTTTGTTAGTTGTATTTTTATCTTTGCCTTTATGTAAAACATTATGAGAAAATGAAGAATTACACTTTGGTTTTGGGCGCTTCTTTAAAAGAAGAACGCTATTCTAATATGGCAATACATAAACTTAGGGCTCACAATTTTAAGACTAAAGCAGTCGGTTTAAGGAAAGGAGAAGTGAACGGTGTAACTATTGAAGTAGGTAAACCGCTTTATAACGGTATTGATACAGTAACACTTTATTTAAATCCCAAACGTCAAAAAGACTATTACACTTACATAATAGCCTTAAAGCCTAGACGGGTGATTTTTAATCCGGGGACAGAAAACCCGGAATTGATGACTTTACTCAAACAAAATAATATTGCTTTTGAAGTCGCTTGTACTTTAACTTTGTTGGCTACAAATCAATATTAACAACCACGTGCGTAGTACCACACATTGGGCGTCCCGCTGTCGTCAATGGTTTTTATCCAGCCCTCTAAAATGTATTCAATATTTTCATCTTTGCTCAAATTACCTTTACAGGGATGCTCTTGGTATTTTATAACTTTAACTTTATTCCAATTGCCTTGAGCTTCTTTTTGAAGCTGAATTTCGAATAAATCGCCGCGTAATGTTTTTAAAACTTTGGCATCTCTTGTCGGTTCAGAACGCAAGTTGAGCCCGGGTTTGTTGGCGTAATAACCCAATAGTTTGTTGTTGTTTTCGACTAAAAAATCTTGCCAATTAGTAGCTTTGTAACCCGCCTCTTCAATCTCAGACACCTTTAACCAATAAGACGATTTTTTATCGAAAACTTTTACAAAGCCATTTTTAGCTTTAAAAAAAGACATGGCAAAGAGCTCGTAACCAACTTCGGTAAGGCCTTGATTAAAGTTTTTATAGATATTTGAAACGCCGTTAGACAAAGCAATTACATAGCTTTCTGTAAGAACCAAATTGGCATTTTGTTTTTGTACAACTTTACCTATTTTATTGCCGTTTGGCGCATCGTAAAGACTAAAACCATAGGTCGGTGCAAAGACACAACAATAATTATCAAAAGTGTCGAGATGAAAATTACGTGGGATTATTAATCCGTTTTGATGGGTTTGACTAAAGGTGATGCTCGAAAGACTTAAAAACAAGGCAAAGAATACAGATTTCATGGGCGCTAAAATTTAAAGAGTTAATAAAAAGACTTGTTTTTAGCAATACAAAACCTGTGCCATAAAAATATTATTCGGGATGGTAAATAGATTCTGCGTTTTTATAAATCTCAGTTTTATTCAAAGTCATTTTTTTGAGCTTGTGATTTACATACAGCTTCATTTGATCTGTGTAGTGTTTTCTTTTCGGATTATTCGTAGCACCATAGGCATTGACGGTTTCGAAAACCGGCCCATTTTTATCGAATTGGACCAAAATAATATGCGATTCGCCTGCAAAAATCCGTTCTTTGTTTTTATACGGTCGTGTGTGTGTGGCAGCAATAACGTCGGGTAAACCTTCTACGGGGAGTTCTACATTACCGCGTTGGTGAACTTGATAAGTGCCCAACTTAACGTGAATTGTCTTAAAATTTTCCAGTAAATGAGCTTGGGCTTTGGTTACAATTTGCGGAGCATTTTTTGTAGTTATTTTTTTATAACTACCACGTGCTATAACATCGTAAATAACTTTAAAAAGAGTGGCCCCGTAACTGTCTTTGTTGGTGGTACGGTTCCATTTTTGAAGTCCTTCTAAGTAGTTTTTTATATTGGGGTGTTGACTGGGTTTAAGCCTAAAAAAAACATTGGCATCTAAGTTATAATACAACGAATCGGGTAAGGTAATGTCATACTTTATACGTTTAAAATCGGTATAAGATAATTTATCTAATTTATGAATAAGTTGCTGAAATCTGATGCTGCGGTTGTTGTCTTTAAACGGATAGCCCATAGTTTGGTCTAAATCCATAGGCGATAAATTATCGTTGTCGCCACTGGCATTGTAAACGGTATTGTTCATATTAAATACATAACCCGATTTCGGATTGAGAATCTGTGGCAAATCGGCAAAAGGATGAAAGCTTTTCCATAAAGTTTTTGAGGTATTGCCGGGCAGTACTTTTGTCCAGTCATAGCGAGTATTTCTAATCGGGATTTTGCCATTACTCACATAAAAAATAGTATCGTATTTGTCGGCATACACAATATTAAATCCGGTTATGGCCGTCATTTTAAGTGCTTTTTTAAACTGACTGAAATTTTGAGCTTTGTTCATGTAATACCATTGTTCGGGGGCTTTTATACCCATATTGGCGGCAAAACGCACGCTGTAATAACCCGAATCGTTTTTAACGGTAGCGCCGTAAACACTCCAATAAGCTTTCTTTTTAACGCCAATTGGGATGCCTAAAATTTTGACTTTTAGTTTAACTTTTTTCACTTCTAAAGGCAGCCACTTGCCGTCAAATTCATAATAATTTTCTTTTGTAGGATGCGTTTTGAGTTTAAAAACATCCACCTTATCGGGATAATTAACGGTATGTCCCCAAGCTAAATTGGGTGTAACACCTTGAAAAACGGTTGTGCCGCCTGCAAATAAACCCCCTAAAATATTCCAACCTTCTTCACTGTTTAAATGGGCTTCGTACCAAGAGGCGGGTCCGTTAAGCGGTTGATGAGAGTTGATGTCTAAAAAGGTTTTGCCATTTGTGGTTTTTTTGGCACTTATCGCAATAGCGTTAGAGCCATAAATAGAGTAGGGGTTCTCGGTTATTTTATTTTTGAATAAATCGCCAATTACCCTATCTACTTTGTCCATTACCGATAGCGAAATAACATACGATGTCAGTAAATCTTTTTCGGTTATCGGAAAAAGTTTTCTAAGCGTTACCTCTTTTTTATGAGCTTTGGCATAAGCATTTATACCTTGTACATATCCGTTTAATACTTTACGGAATTGCGGTGTAAGGGTGTTTATTTTTGTGTTGACAATATCTCTTGCGCGGATGAGTTTGACAAAGTAATCAATAGCGGCACCTTTTTTACCCAATTTTCTACCCAGTAAACCTTTGCCCGCTAAAAGTGTTTGCTGAATGGTTTTAAAATCGTCTTCGGCATGCGCCCACGCCAAACCGTAGGACGTTTCGGCATCGGTTTTACCGTAAATGTGAGGGACGCCCCATTTATCGCGGACAATATCAATGTTTTTAGGATTTATTTGGGCTTGCGATAAGCTCAGAAATCCTATAAGAAATATGATTAAGATTAATTTATTTTTCATAGATGACGGTATCTTTTTGTTTAAACCAAATACTGTATTTGGGTTGGTGAATTTTTTCAATCTGGTTGCGTTTGGTTTTTAGGGTGGGTGTTAAGAACCCATTTTCAATTGTCCAATCTTCAGTCATAATAACTATTTTTTCAACTTTTTCGTGTTTTTCTAAAGTCGGATTAATTTGTTGGAGTGTTTTGGTTAAAGAGGTACTCAGATATTTTTTATCCTGTTTTTCGGCTTTTTCAGATAAGGTTATTAGGGCAATGGGTTGTGGAATGCCCATGCCTACAATACAAATTTGTTCGATAGCGCTGTTTTTTAAAAACTCTAATTCAATGGGCGCAGGCGCAATGTATTTGCCTTTGTCGGTTTTAAACTGGTCTTTTATGCGTCCTGTAATAAACAAATAATCGTGATTGTATTCGCCAATATCGCCCGTTTTTAAATAGCCTTCGGCATCAAAGCTCGCTTGGGTTTCATCGGGCATTTTGTAGTAACCCAACATGAGGCAGTCACTTTTTATACAAATTTCACCCGCTTCACTAAGTTTGGTTGTAACGCCCGGAAGTGCTTTCCCAACAGAGCCTACTAAATTATTACCCGGCAGATTAAAATGCGACAAAGCGCAATCTTCTGTCATACCATAAGCTTGGTGGATGGTAACCCCAATTTTTTGATACCAATTAATAAGGCTGACAGCAATAGGGGCTGCGCCCGAAAAATTAATTTTAGATTGACCCAAACCCAACTTTTTCTTTAGCTTACTTTTAAAAAGACTATTTATTAAGGGGATTTTAAGAATAAAATTTAATTTTTTTTGTGGAATATTTTCGAGGATTTTTTCTTTGAATTTGGCATAAATACGTGGCACTCCGAAAAATAAATGGGGTTGTGCACGCTCTAAATCGGCTGCAAAAGTGTCTAGAGATTCGGGAAAAGTAAAGGACGCTCCTCTAAAAATACCATGCATTTCTATCCCTATACGCTCAGCAATATGTGATAGTGGTAAATAGGAAAAAAAGCGTGGATAATTGGGTAAGTCAAATACTTCAATACCAGTTTTGACCACCTGTGTAAAACTACTTACCTTGTGCATGACGCCTTTTGGTGTTCCTGTAGTACCCGATGTGTATATGATAGTAAAGAGCTCATCTTCTTTTAAAAAGGTAGGCTCTTTTATTAAAGAGGTTTCTTTAACAATAGTCTCCCAAGTATTTTCTTCTTGAATATCGTAAAGTGAAATACCAATCTTTGGAATATTTTTTATCGCTTCTTTTTGCGCGACGTAGTTGTCTAATTTGCCAATAATAATAGCTTTGGCTTCGCTGTGGTTTAAAATATATGCAATTGTATCTGCATTTAAAGTCGGGTAAATAGGAACAGACACATAACCGGCCATCATAATAGCCAAATCGGCCATTACCCAATGGGCACAATTTTTAGAAAAGAGGGCTACTTTTCCCTTTTCGGAGATGTTTAGGCTTTTTAAATGCTGCGCTATTTTTCTGATTTCTTCTCCGGCCTCTTTATAGGTAAAGCTCAGGTATTCTCCGTTAATAGGTTGATTTAGAAATGTTTTATCAGACTGCTTGTTTTCCCAAAACAAAAAGGCTTCAATAGGTGATTTAAAGTCGGGCATATAAAATAAAGATAACAGTCGCTAAATATAGGTAAATTATTTAAAGAGTGTAGAATAGGATTGTATTACAATTCAATACACAAGCCTTCTTTTGCCAAAATAGAAGCTTTAAAAATAGGGGATGCCTCTGCTAAAAAGAGACTTTCGTCGGCGTATCGACTTGAAAAATGCCCTAAAATTAGTTGACTGACTTTTGCGTCACAGGCAATTTTAGCCGCTTCTTTCGCGGTACTATGCATAGTTTTTTTTGCCAATACAGATTTATCTTCTAAAAATGTGGATTCGTGATACAATAAATCAACATTATTGATAATAGGAACAATATCGGGTTTATAACTTGTGTCACTACAAAAAGCATAACTTTTGGGCGGAAGTGGATTAAAGGTTAAATCCTTGTTTTTAATAATTGTACCATCGTCACATTTAAAATCTTTAGCGTTTTTGAGGTTTTGATAATCGCAAATTTTGATGTCTTCAATTTTCGAGACAGCCCTCATATCGAGTTTGCGTTCACCTCTCTTTTCTTTAAAAAGAAAGCCGTTTGTATAAACACGATGGTTGAGCGGAATGGTGGTAACACTCACTTTGTCATTTTCAAAAATGAGTTCACTTTTTTTGGAAGTAAGTTCGTGAAAAATCAGTTCGTAACTTAAAAATGACTTACCTAGTTTTAATTGTAATTTCGTAATTTCTTTAATGCCTTTGGGTCCGTAAATATGCAAATCGGTTGGGCGTTTATAGAGACTAAATGTAGAAATTAATCCAATGAGCCCGTAAAAATGATCGCCGTGTAAGTGCGAAATAAATATTCTAGAAATTTTACTGAATTTAATTTTAAACTTTCGCAGTTGTACTTGCGTACCTTCGCCGCAATCAATTAAAAAATGTTCGTTGTTTATACTTAAAAATTGGGCTGTAGGGTAGGCAAATGTGCGTGGCGTGGCAGAATGACAGCCTAATATGGTTAGCGACAGACTCATATTAAAAACCTAAATCGCGTTCCATTTCTTCCATTTCAAAAGTGTCTTGCGCTTCTAATAAGGTTGGCACACAAATGAGTGCTTCAGACACGTCATCTATGGCAATATTTTCTACAATAACTATAAATGATTTTTTAAGCTTTCGACTTTGAGTAGCCCAATCTAAAAGTTTATTGACGTCCTCAGGGTTTAAAGGTTCTAAGCTTGTCAGGTCAATAATTAAATGCGCAGTTTTTAAAGTGTCGAATTGAGATTGAAAATGATTTAAAAACTCTTGGAATGTATTCTCATCGGGTTTAACTAATATATATGACGCCTTATTTTCTGTCTGCATTTATATATTTTTAATTTGTTGTGCCAATAAATAAATGACTGCCATACGAATAGCAACCCCATTTTCTACCTGATTTAAAATAATGGCTTGTTTAGAATCGGCCACGTCACTGGTAATTTCAACCCCTCTATTTATGGGGCCAGGGTGCATAATAACGATATCTTTATTTAGGGCATTCAGCCGTTCTTTATTTATGCCAAAAAGTTGGGCATACTCACGTGTGCTTGGGAAATATTTTATAGCCATACGTTCGTGTTGAACGCGCAAAACATTGGCTACATCACACCATTGCAGGGCTTTATCAACGTTTAATTCAACATCAACGTCTAGTGCTTTAATATGTTTAGGGATTAAAGTCAACGGGCCGCACACTTTGACATCGGCGCCAAGCATTTTTAGGGCATAAATATTAGAAAGTGCTACGCGCGAGTGTAAAATATCGCCAATAATAACCACTTTTTTACCTTTAATACTGCCGAGTTTTTCTTTAATAGAATAGGCATCTAAAAGAGCTTGTGTGGGATGTTCGTGCGTGCCATCGCCGGCATTTATGATTCTAGCATTGACGTTTTTTGATAAAAAGACACTGGCACCAACATCTGGATGACGCATCACAACAATATCTACTTTCATAGAGAGAATATTGTTTACCGTGTCGATAAGTGTTTCTCCTTTTTTAACCGAAGATTGACTTGCCGAAAAATTGATTACATCAGCCGAAAGGCGTTTTTCTGCCAATTCGAATGAGAGTTTTGTACGGGTGCTATTTTCAAAAAATAGATTGGCAATTGTAATATCTCTTAGCGAAGGGACTTTTTTAATAGGGCGATTTATGACTTCTTTAAAATGGTTGGCCGTTTCAAAAATAAGATCAATATCTTTTTTTGTGATATATTTAATGCCTAATAAATGTTGCGTGCTTAAGCCTGCCATTTTTTAATTTTTTAATTTGTCATATAAACAGCGTCTGTTTTGTTTTGCTCTTGCCATTCTACCAAAACTTTTTCTTGATTTATAACATCTACTTGATAGCCTTTATAATCGGGCTGAATAGGTAAATGACGGCTAAAACGGCGGTCTATTAAAACCAATAATTCTATCTCGCTAGGGCGTCCAAATGACTGAATAGCCGTTAAAGCAGCTCTTATACTGCGGCCAGAAAATAGAACGTCATCTATAAAAACAACCTTTTTATTTTCAATCGTAAAATTTATATCTGTTTTATTGGCTTCAAGAGGCTCATCACGGCGTCTAAAGTCATCTCTGTAAAAAGTAATATCAAGATGGCCTAAATTTAGGTCGTTGATTTTGTATTCTTTTTGTAGAATTTGCTTTAAGCGATTTGCTAAATAAATGCCTCTAGGCTGTAACCCAATAAGAACGGTATTTTTAAAATCGTTATGGTTTTCAATAAGTTGACAGGCTAAGCGTTGCAATATAATTGCTATTGCGTTGTTGTTAAGTAGTTTTTTCTTAGCCATTTTTAGCAATAAATAGTTGCTGTTTTGGGGAGCAAAGTTACATTTTTTTTAATTGTTTCTACTTAAAATAATTTGTTAATTAATTTGTTAAAAACAAATATTTATAAAGCCTTTCTAGACGGTGGCTTATTGTACATTTAACCATCTACTTATTAGATTTTATTTATGGAAGATTTTTCTCCGGAAAACAGTGATTTTTATATCTCAAAGTTCGAATCGATGTTAAAAACCAACAGTGTTTTTTTCTTTGACGCTACTGCTTTTGAAAATATTACGCATCACTATATGGATAATGGAAAAATGGCACTGGCTCAAAAAGCTTTAAAATTAGGTCTAGAACAACATCCTTCTTCTGTTATTTTGCAATTGGTAAAAGTAGAGTTACTTGTTTTTGATAATAAATTAAAAAAAGCAGAAAATTTATTACAAAGACTTATTGAAATTGAGCCTTCTAATGAAGAAATTTTCATTCAGAAAGCCAATATATTATCTAAAAGAGACAAACATTTTGAGGCCATTGAAGCTTTAGAAATGGCGCTTAATTATACAGAAAATCAAGAAGATATTTATGCCCTTATGGGGATGGAGTTTTTGTATTTAGATGAGTTTGAAGCAGCACGATTGAATTTTGCAAAATGTCTCGAAGTAGATTACGAAGATTATTCATCATTGTACAACGTTGTGTATTGTTTCGAAATGTTACAGCAACACGATAAAGCCATCAACTATCTAAAAAAATATATTGATAAAGACCCCTATAGCGAAGTAGCTTGGCATCAAATAGGGCGTCAATATTTTGCACTTGAAAATTATGAAGAAGCCTTAAGAGCTTTTGATTATGCGGTTGTTATTGATGAATATTTTTTAGGCGGTTATCTAGAAAAAGCCAAAACACTTGAGCGTTTAAAACGCTACCAAGAAGCTATAGAAAATTATCTCATTACACTTAAATTAGCTGATGCCACTTCGTTTACCTATTTACATATTGGCGCATGTTACGAGGCTATGGGTAACGCAAAAATGGCTTTAAAATTTTATGACAATACTGTTCATGAAGATCCGCTTTTAGACAAAGGTTGGTTGGCCATAACCAATTTAAATTTTATTGAAGGTAATTACGAAAAAGCATTGAGTAGTATTAATAAAGCCCTTAGAATAGATGATAAGAATAGTCTTTATTGGCGAAAATACAGTCAGGTTACTTTAAAACTAAACTTATTTGAAGAGGCTTGTTTGGGTTTTAAAAAGTGTATTGAGTTGCAGGACGACGTTTTAGATATTTGGTTGGGCTATGCCGATATATTGGTTTTTTTAGGCGAAAACAAAGAAGCATTATCACTTTTAAATGACGCTAAAAAATTACATAAAAAAAGTGTTGAAATTGGTTATAGAATAGCCTGTTTGCAATTTCTTTTTAAAAAGGAAAAAGAGGCTCTTGAAATATTAAATAAAGCTTTAAAAAAAGACTTTGATTATCATTTAGAAGTGAAGGATTTATTTCCAAATGTTTTTAAAATGCCAGCAGTTAAAAAAAGCATTGTAAATTTTAAGAAAGTTTAAAATTCACAAACCGACTTACTTATTTTTTAGTCCCAAATATATATTCCGAGTATAAACTACAAAGCCAAATATTTGTCCAATAAATAAAACGGGATCTTTACGAATAACGGCATAACTCAATATCATTAAAGAACCCGTTAAGCTGAGTATCCAAAACCCAGATGGTAAAGACGATTCTTTGTTTTTTTCTGAGTACAACCACTGATAAACAAAACGTAAGGTAAAGACAACTTGCGCTATACTTCCCCAGATTAACAAACCAGTTGAAATATTTTTATTTCTGAACAAGCGATCAATATCGTATAAATTATTATTAAACGAATAGGCTATAATCATAAAAGGGAAGAGGTATAAAAACACTCTTAAAACCAAAGGCAATTTTTGCCAAGATTTTTGCAATTGCATATTCCGGATATAGATAAAATAAGTCAATATTTGTCCGAGCATTATGGCAAAATCATCGCGTAACCACCCATAAACAAATAATAAAAAGGAAGCCATTAAACTGAGTTCCCAAAAGAGTTCTGGCGTTAAAACACGTTTGGCTTTTTCAGATTTAAACCATTGCAATAACAATCTAGCCGAAAATAAAATTTGGGCTAAAAAACCAATAACATAAACAAATCCTTTATAAGATAGCCAATCGCTCATTTATTTTAAAGTCGTTTTTTCTACTTGATAGTTAATAGTTCTGCTACGCATCCAGCGGTAAGCAAAGGCATCTTGAAGTGGTTTGATAGAGCGGTTAAAAATATTGAATTTAGATTTCCCTTCAATACGCTCAAAATGACGCACATTTATTTGTTTAATTGTACCGCCTTGTAATTTTATAAGCGCCGGAATAAAACGGTGCATACCTTTAAAGAAAGGTAACTTTTTAGCCACATCGGTTTTAATTACTTTTAGAGGACACCCCGTGTCAATGATGCCATCATTAATCAAAGCACGTCTGATACTATTGGCAATTTTAGATTGAATTTTTTTATTTAAAGTATCTTTTCTGTTGCCACGATAACCCACTACAGCACTGTAATTGTCAATATCTGCAAGAAGCAAATCAAAATCGAATGGTGTTGTTTGTAAATCAGCATCAATATAACCCAAAAGAGGCGTCGCTATATAATCTATACCTGCTTTTATAGCCGAACTCAATCCGCAATTTTCTTTAAATTTTAAGTAATCAAAAGCCTCATTATTTTGACAGATGTATTCAATTTTATTAAAACTGTCGTCGGTAGAACCATCGTCAATAAAAAGGACTTTGCTTTTTGTACTACTCTTGCTAAAATAATCTTTAAAGGTTTTGGCTATCCTTTCTATAGAATCCGATTCGTTATAAACAGGAACAATAACGGTCATTTTAAAATCTGTCATAGGCTAAAAGTAGTAAAACTCGGCGCAAAATTACAAATAATACGGCATTAATAAACCCCTTTTAATTCTGATCAAAAAAAGTATCTTTGGTGAGTAATAAAATTATCGATGAAAAGAACACTTAAAGATTATTTAATAATTGGACTAAAAGGGATTGCTATGGGTGCTGCAGATGTTGTACCTGGTGTTTCTGGTGGCACAATTGCTTTTATTTCGGGTATTTACCAAGAGCTTATAGAAACCATTAATGCTATTAATTTAAAAGCCTTAAAAGCTTTAAAAGACGAGGGCATAAAAGCCGCTTGGAAAGCTATAAATGGCAACTTTTTAATATCATTATTGTCAGGTATTGGATTGAGTGTAATTACTTTAGCGCAACTAATAAAATGGTTGTTAGAAAATAAGCCTATAATGGTTTGGTCTTTCTTTTTTGGACTGGTTTTAGCCAGTATTTTCTTTGTTGGGAAACAGGTTTCTAAATGGAATATTAAACATATTGTGGTTTTAATTTTGGGCGCCATTGTAGCTTATTATATTACCATTATGCCGGCTATGGGTGGTAATAATTCTTTGTTGTTTTTCTTTGTGGCTGGTGCTTTGGCTATTTGTGCTATGATTTTACCAGGCATTTCGGGTAGTTTTATTTTAGTGCTTTTAGGTGCTTATAAACCTGTTTTAGAAGCCTTACATACAAAAGATTTTAAGACAATTTTAATATTAATGTTAGGAGCCGTTGTTGGTTTGTTGACTTTTTCACGTCTTTTAAAGTGGATGTTCGATCATCATAAAGATACCACCTTGGCTGTTTTAACAGGCTTTATAATTGGGTCTTTAAATAAAATTTGGCCGTGGAAAAATATTTTAAAATCAGAATTGATAGAAGGAAAATTAAAAGTAATTTTAGACGAGAGTATTTCGCCTTTTAATTATCAAGGTGATAATCATTTATACTTGGCAATAATGCTGGCATTTGTAGGCTTTGGATTAATTATATTATTAGAAAAAACAGCACAGATTAAAAATTAAAAATGGCACGACAAAGATCATTAATCGATAGATTTTTCTTAGTTATAAAAGGACTTGCTATGGGTGCTGCTAATAAGGTACCAGGTGTTTCTGGCGGTACTGTAGCTTTTGTGGCAGGTTTTTACGAAGAACTTATTTATTCTTTGCGAAAAGTTAACAGAAAAGCTTTTATGTTGCTGCTTAATGGTCGCTTTAAAAGTTTTTATCAGTATATAAATGCTAGCTTTTTAATTTTGGTTTTTGGCGGTAGTATGCTCAGTTATTTTAGTGTTTCTAAGTTGTTAGATTTTTTAATCCGTCATTACGAAGTATATGTTTGGTCTGCTTTTTTCGGAATGATAATAGGGTCTATTTATTATGTTTCTAAAGATTTTAACGATTGGCGTTTAAAAAATGTACTGGCAATTTTTTTAGGAATTTCTGTTGGGGTTATAATCAGCATTATGGAGCCCGCTACAGAAAACGACAATCTTTGGTTTGTGTTTTTATGTGGTATTGTAGGCGTTTCAGGAATGACTTTACCAGGTCTTTCGGGCTCTTTTATTGTTATGCTGATGGGTAATTACGTGTTGCTTTTGGTAGATTCTGTCAATATGTTGTACAAAACAATGGCAGAAGTTGTTACGGGCGATTTTAGTTTTACCAGTAACACTACACGCATTCATTATTTAACAATAATTGGCGCTTTTACAGCGGGATCTGGATTTGGATTGGTGGTTACATCACATATTTTGGGATATGTTTTAAAGAGATGGCATCAATTTGTGACGGCTTTAATTATAGGCTTTATTGCAGGTTCTTTAGGGACAGTTTGGCCCTTTAAAAAGGCTATTTATAAAATTGTAGATGGCGCTATTGCCATTGACGCTAATGGCAATAAAATAGTGCAAGATTACCACAGATATATGCCAAGTCTAGGCGATTTGCAAACTTGGTATGCTTTGTTCTTTATTTTTTTAGGTGTTGTTCTTTTGCTTTTATTAGAATTGTATGGTAGAAAAAATAGAAAATCAACCTAGGAGACTAAATGGAAGAAATACAAACATATGGCTTGCTAGGTAAAAATATTTCGTACTCATTTTCAAAAAAATATTTTACACAAAAATTTAAAGATTTAAAGCGGAATAATTATCAGTATTTAAATTTTGATTTGCAAGATATCAATCAATTACCTAAGCTTTTAAAAAAGCATAAAAACTTAAAAGGATTCAATATCACGATACCTTACAAAAAAGCTATTCTCCCTTTTTTAGACAGTCTAAGCGATGAAGCCAAATCTATTGGCGCCGTAAATACTGTAAAAATTGGAAACGGTAAATTAATAGGATATAACACAGATGTTTTTGGTTTTGAAAAATCGCTCTTATCGGTATGCGAAGAAAAGAATGGTTTAGCGCTGATTTTGGGAACAGGAGGCGCGTCAATGGCGGTGAATTATGTACTCTTAAAAAGAGGATTTAAAGTTGTTTTTGTGTCGCGTAAGCCTAAAAATAATTCAGAGATTTCTTATGACGCTCTTACAGAAAAATTGATAGAAAGCACCAAATTAATAGTAAATTGCACACCTTTAGGGACGTATCCCAATACAGAATCTGCTCCAGATATACCGTATCAATATCTTCATAAAAATCAAGTTTTATTCGATTTGGTTTACAATCCGTCCCAAACAAATTTTTTATCAAAAGGTTTAGAAAAAGGGACACTCATAAAAAACGGATACGATATGCTTGTTTTTCAAGCAGAAAAATCTTGGGAGATTTGGCATTCTTAAAATGAGTTCAAAAATGTTAAAAAAAGTATCTAAATAAAGTTTATTTTTGTGCTTTGCAATGCTATTATTATATTGCAGACTATTAGTGAACCTTAAACATACTTAAAGATGTCAGACGAAAGTAAAGAGAATTTAGATGCAGAACCTACTAAACCAAAAAAAGTAACAAAAAAAACGGTAGAAAAAGAAGCTAAAGCGGCTCCTAAAAAAAAGGCTGAGGCTAAAAAAGATGTTGTTTCTAAAGAAGAAACGCCTAAAAAAGAAAAAACTACTGTAAAGAAACCTGCTGCAAAAAAAACAACTAAAAAAACAACTTCTAAAAAAGATGAAGAAGTTGTTTTAAAAGAAGCATCTCCAGAAATCGTAGAGAAAGAGGCATTACCAATTAAAGAAGAACCCAAAGCAAAAAAAGAAGCTAAAGAAAAAGTTGAAGAAGTTGTTTCAAAAGAAGAAGTGCCAAAAACCGAAAAGAAAGAAGAAGCATCTGATGTAAAAGAAGAAGTTGCCACTCCAAAAGCAAATAAAGCTGTTGCAAAACCAGCTGAATTCCCTATAAAAGATTATAAAAAATTAACTTTAGATGAATTGGTAGCCGATTTAGAAAATCTTGTTACCAATGCGCCTGTCAATAGAATAAAAGACAATGTAGAAGGTATAAAGAGTGCTTTCAATGCTAAATTTAGTGAAGCCTTAGCGGCAGAAAAGAAAGTCTTTATTGACGGTGGCGGAAACAGTATTGATTTTCACTATTCTTCTCCTCATAAATCAAAATACAATACACTGCTTGGTCAGTTTAAAAGAAAAAGAACACAGTTTTATAAACAGTTAGAAACTGAACTCCAAGAAAATCTTAAAATTAAATTAGATATAATTGATGCACTAAAAGAATTGATAGATAATGCAGAGGTTAAAACCATGTATAATTCTTTTAAAAGTTTACAAGAGCGTTGGCGTTCTGTGGGGATGATTCCTAGAAATCAATACAATGATACTTGGCAGACTTATCATCATCATGTTGAACGTTTTTACGATTTATTACACCTTAATAAAGATTTAAGAGATTTAGATTTTAAACACAATTTAGTAGAAAAAGAAAAACTTATAGTGCGCGCCGAAGCTTTAAATGACGAGCCAAATATTGACGTTGCTTTTAAAGAATTACAACAACTTCATAAATTGTGGAAAGAAGAAGTAGGACCTGTTCAAAAAGAAATTCGCGAAGAGGTTTGGCAACGTTTTAGCGCTGCTACAAAAGTTATTCACGATAAACGTCACGAATCTTTTAAAGAGCTCAAATCTACGTTTGACGAAAATACAGTTAAAAAAGAAGTCATAATTACGCAAATAACCACGTTTGAAACGGATAATCTTAAAAGTCATTCCGATTGGCAAAATGCCATTAAAAAAGTAGAAAAATTACGTGACGATTTCTTTAAAGTAGGACGTGTATCGCGTAAGCAAAATGAAGCCCTTTGGAAAAAATTTAAAGAAGCTACGCGTAAATTTAACAGCCTCAAAAATGATTTTTACAAGAATATTAAAAGCGAACAATTAGAGAATTTAACTAAAAAACGCGCCTTGTTAGCTAAAGCTCAGGAATTAAAAGACAATGCCGATTTAGACGCCAATGTAGCGTTGGTTAAAAAAATTCAAGCCGATTGGAAAAACATTGGTCATGTGCCCCGTAAATATTCTGATAAAATTTGGAAAGAATTTAAGGACGCTTGTAACTTCTTTTTTGATCGTTATCACGAGGAGAGTGATAAAGTAGACGAAGGCTTGTTAGAAACTTTTAAAGCTAAAAAAGAATATTTAGAATCGTTAAAAACAGTAGCGGCAGAAAAAGATTTCGAATCTTCTTTAGAGCTAATTAAGTCGTATATAAAACAATGGAAAACATTTGGTTATGTGCCGTCTAGTATGCGTCATATAGAATCTAAGTTTAACAAATTTTTAGAAAAGCTTTTAGAAGGATTAAATCTTGATAAAAACGAGCTGTCTATGCTTAAATTTAAAATGATGATAGATGGGTGTAAAGCAGAAAACAACACTCGTAAAATCGATTCTGAAATTATATTTTTAAGAAAGAAAATAGACGAAACAATCAAAGAAAAACAGCAGTTAGACAATAACATGAATTTCTTTGCCAACACATCAGATGACAATCCGCTTCTTAACAAAGTTAAAAAGGACATCAAAAAATACGAAGATGATTTAGTGCTCTTAAAAGAAAAATTAGTTTATATCAGAAAAGATTAAAAAGATTAATTTAATTTTTTACCATCTTATAATGGCGCTTCCCCAAGTAAATCCACTACCAAAAGTGGCTATTACTACTAGGTCGCCAGTTTTAATTTTGCCGGCTTCCCAAGCTTCTGTCATAGCAATAGGAATAGAGGCGGCCGTAGTATTACCATATCTCATAATGTTGTTAAACACTTGATCATCGCGTAATTTAAAGCGGCGTTGTACAAATTGCGATATCCTTAAATTAGCTTGATGCGGAATAAACATATCAATATCGGCAGCTGTTAAGTTGTTTTTTTTCAAACCTTCGTTTATAACTTCGTCAAATCTTACAACAGCATTTTTAAATACCAACTGTCCATTCATATAAGGATAGTAATCGGGTTCCATTCCTTTTTTAGATTCTTCAATAATTTGAGGTACCCAATGTTTAATACTTGGGCCTTTAACAACGAGCTCTTCGGCAAATTTACCTTCAGAATGTAAATGACTTGACAATATGCCTTTAGTTGTATCTTCTTCTCTAGACAATACGCAGGCACCTGCGCCATCGCCAAAAATAACAGTCACACCACGTCCTTTGGTGGTTTTGTCTAATCCGCCAGAGTGAAACTCAGCACCAATAACCAAAACGTGTTTATACATACCTGTTTTAACAAATTGATCGGCTACAGAAATGGCATAAACAAACCCAGAACACTGATTCCTGACATCTAAAGCGCCCACAGTATCTAAACCGAGCATTTCTTGAATTTGAACACCACAACCAGGGAAATACATGTCTGGACTCAAAGTGGCAAACACAATAAAATCTATATCTTTAGCTTCTAATCCAGCACGTTTTATGGCTATTCTAGAAGCTTTGGCACCCATTACAGAAGAGGTGTCTTCGCTACCTTCTGGAATCCAGCGGCGTTCTTGTATACCAGTTCGTTCTTGTATCCAAGCGTCGTTTGTATCCATCATTTTAGACAAATCGTCATTCGTTACAACGTTTTCTGGAACATAATAGCCTAGGCCACTTATTTTTGAATTATACATAAATTATAATTTAAATTAAAAACATCTTAAATTAAAGACGTTTTATTGCATTTGACATAATTGTTGTCGCAATTTAACGATATTTAATATCATATTAAAATTTTTTAAACTGTCAATATGACATTTTAACACTTTTGGTATTTTTTTTGACTAGTAACTATCAATTAAAACTAAAACAAATTATGACAAAAGGAACGATAAACGTAGGGGTGGAAAATATTTTCCCGCTTATTAAAAAGTTTTTGTATTCAGATCACGAGATATTTTTAAGAGAACTGATATCTAATGCCACAGATGCTACTTTAAAATTAAATCACTTGGTTTCTATAGGTGAATTTAAAGGAAAGCTTGACGATACTAAAATTGAAGTAATAGTTGATAAGAAAAAGAAACAGATTAAAATTATTGACCAAGGTATTGGTATGACAGCCGATGAGGTTAAAAAATACATTAACGAAATCGCTTTTTCTGGTGCCGAAGAATTTTTAGATAAATACAAAGACAAAGGGGATGATCCTGGTATTATTGGTCATTTTGGTTTGGGCTTTTACTCTGCTTTTATGGTGGCCGATAAGGTTGAAATTATTTCTAAATCTTTTAAAGAAGATTCTGAAGCCATTCATTGGTCTTGCGATGGTTCGCCTAATTACAGCCTTACAAAGGCTAAAAAAGCAACTAGAGGAACAGAAATTATTTTACACATTGCCGATGATTCTAAAGAATTTTTAGAAGATGCTAAAATTAGCGGCTTGTTGACAAAATACAACAAGTTTATGCCTATCCCCATTAAGTTTGGCACCAAAGAAGAAACCAAAAAAGTAGGTGAGGGTGATAAGGCTAAAGAAGAAAAAATAACGGTTGATAATATTATAAATAATCCTAATCCGGCGTGGACTAAAAAACCAGCCGATTTAAAAGCCGAAGATTATAAAACTTTCTATCACGAATTGTATCCTATGCAATTCGAAGAGCCTTTATTTAACATCCATCTTAACGTAGATTATCCATTTAATTTAACCGGTATTTTGTATTTCCCCAAGTTGTCTAACAATTTAGATATACAAAAAGACCGCATTCAATTATATCAAAATCAAGTATTTGTAACTGATAATGTTGAAGGAATAGTACCTGATTTTTTACAGATGTTGCGCGGTGTTATAGACTCGCCCGACATTCCGTTAAACGTATCGCGTTCTTATTTACAAGCCGATGGTGCTGTTAAAAAAATAGCGGGTTATATAACTAAAAAAGTAGCCGACAAACTCAATTCACTTTACAAAAATGACCGCGAAGAATTCGAGAAAAAATGGGATGATATTAAAGTCATTATAGAATATGGTATGTTGTCTGAACCCAAGTTTTACGACAAAGCCAAAAAGTTTGCTTTATTCCCAACAGTTGACGGTAAATATTTAACTTTTGACGAGCTCAAAGAAAAAATAAAAGACCAACAAACCGATAAAGACGGCAAATTAGTTGTGTTGTACGCATCCGATAAAGAAAAACAACACGGTTATATTCAAGAAGCCAAAGCCAAAGGATATGAAGTTATTTTGTTAGATTCTCCTATCGTTTCGCATTTAATTCAAAAATTGGAAACCGAAAACGAAAAGACTTCTTTTGCACGTGTAGATGCCGATCATATTGATAATCTTATCAAAAAAGAGGATACTAAAATTTCAAAATTATCTGACGCCGAAAAAGAAAAATTAAAAACCATTGTAGAAGGTATTGTACCAAAAGAAAAATATACTGTTCAGTTAGAATCTTTAGACAGCAGTTCAAATCCGTTTATTATTACGCAGCCCGAATTTATGCGTCGTATGAAAGAAATGAGCGCTACAGGTGGTGGCGGTATGATGGGTATGGGCAATATGCCAGAAATGTACAATTTGGTTGTCAATACCAATAACCCTTTGATGGATAAAATTTTAAAAGCCAAGGCTAATAAAGAAAAATATGTCAATCAAGCTTTAGATTTAGCCAAATTATCTCAAAATTTATTGCAAGGCGAAGCTTTAACCAACTTTATAAAACGCAGCTTTGAGTTGATGAAGTAACACTTTTGTTATTTTAAAAGTATAGTCAGGGTTTCACTCAAAGTGAAGCCCTGACTTGTTTAGTATTGATACGATGACTCCAAAGTCATCGTATCAATTTGTTTTGGTTTTAAAATAAAAGTAAGCGCGTAGAAATAATTTAAACCCTTATCAGATTTCTGGTAAGGGTTTTTTTATTGTGATTTGGAGTAACGCTTATTGTGAAGATATGGTCTGGTTTTAATCAGCTATATCGTACGATAAGCGAAGCTAGTCCTTTTTGTTTACAAAGTCAATTATTTTGTAAAGTATTTATTCTAAAGTTGTTAATTAATTTGCGTCTTTGCGAGCGCAGCGTGGCAATCTCATTATAAATAGTAACAACTCTCAAGAGATAGCCACGTCGCTACGCTTCTCGCTAAGACTTTTTTACTACATTTGGTCAATACAAAAAATAAATATTATGAAATTACCAAAACGTGCCGGCGATAGCCCTACAAAAGTTAACTTAGAAGAAGATAAAAAATATGCTTGGTGTACCTGTGGTTTATCAGAAAAACAACCCTTTTGCGATGGGGCTCATAAAGGTCATGAAATGAAACCACATGTATTTAGCGTCGCAGAAGAAAAAACAGCACATCTCTGCAATTGCAAACAAACCCAAAATGGGCCATATTGCGATGGGTCTCATAAGAATTAATGACAAGAACAAAAGTTTTAGCCGCTTCGGGTATCATTTTAAAAGAGCAGAAAATACTTTTAATAAAACGCTCTAACTACACTAAAATATATCCGGGTTTTTGGGCTTGCCCAGGAGGTCGCGCAGAATCTGGTGAAACCGCTGAACAGAATGTTATTCGTGAAGTAAAAGAGGAAGTCAATCTCCATTTTAAACCTACCGAAATACTCACAACTGCCACTTGGCAAAACCGTTTTTTATACCGCTTTTTAGGAACTTGGTCTGGTATAATAAAAATACAAGAAGAAGAAGTAACCAACTTTGGATGGTTTACTTATGAAGAGGCCAAAAAGCTTGAACTGGCTTTTGATTATCTCCATGTTTTAGATTTGTTGTGTGAGCGGAATTTGATTTAATCTTTTTTAAAAACAATCAGCTTAGGGTCGCAAATTGCGACTTCCAAGTTTATCCAAAAATATCATTCAGTACTTTTGCCAAACGCACACCGCCTTTTTGTAATTGTTGACGTGCCGTGTTGAGGTACAAATAAGAATAACGGTAAAACAGTTTATCGCCATTTTTAGCCGAGGCATATACTTTTTTTGCCAGCGCTTGCGATTCGTAAACCCAATCTAAAATAGTCCCTTTTTGCAAAGCTTGCACTTGTGCTTTTGAAAGTTTGTTGGCGTTTTTAGCTAATTCGGTATAACTCATATTATAACTGTCTATCATTTCGCTATCCCATACTCGGTGCAGGTTACTGGGTTTGTTAAACCATTTAACTTTTATGTCGTTCCCGCCACGATCTTCGGCACGTCCGGCGTGTAAAGGTTGGTGCATGTCGCCAATAAAATGGATGAGTAATTTTAAGTAAAAAGCTTTGTCGGCTTTAGAGGACGTGGGGTCTTTTAAAACTTTAATACAATTATTAATACCTTGAACCAAGTCGCCTTTTTTAGAGGCTGTAGCGGGATTGTATTTTTCGTCGAATTTAAAATTGATGTAGTGCCAAGGTGAAAATTTACGGTATTTGTTATCAGACTTTATCTCATCTGCAAAAGTACTATAAAACGATAAACTATGACCGTCTAATAAATTTGATAGGGCTTTTTTAGTCTTTTTTGTAAGGTATTTTTCGGCTATTTTACCGACTGTTCTGTGACCCGTGGCGCCCCAGTAAGTCGCTTTAGCTTGACTGCTAGTTACACTAAATATAAGGGCTAAAACGAGTATTTTAAATTTGCTATTCATAATTAAATCTTTTTGCTAAGGTATAAATAATTCATCAAAAAATTTGGATAATCCTAAAAAAATGCTTTATATTTGTGATATCAAAATAATATCAAAATAATTTATTATGAAAAAAGAAAATATAATTAAGCCTTCTAGTGGATATGCTATGTTATTCATCAGTATTTTATGTTTAGCATTGGGCATTTTTGGGGTCGCACGTTTTGAAAATGTGTGGTTTGTGTTGCTTATAGTCGTTTTTATATTTACGGTTCCGGGATTCTTTTTAGTAAACCCCAATACGTCAAAAGTGCTGTTGCTTTTTGGTAAGTATATGGGTTCTGTTAAAGAAAATGGTTTTTATTGGGCCAATCCTTTTTATAAAAAACGATTCATATCGCTTCGCGCGAGCAACTTTGACAGCGAGCGCGTTAAAGTAAACGACAAATTGGGGAATCCTATTATGATTAGTACCATTTTGGTTTGGCGTGTAAGCGATACCTATAAAGCGGCTTTTGAAGTTGATAATCACGAAAATTTTGTCCGTGTACAAAGTGATGCGGCTGTACGTAAATTAGCCAGTATGTATCCTTATGACAATTTTGAAGACGAAGGTTCAAAAGAGGCTATTACCTTGCGTTCAAGTTTAAACGAAGTGAGTAAAGCTTTAGAAGAAGAAATAGAGGAACGTCTTGAAATAGCTGGTATAGAAGTCCTCGAAGCACGTATTGCCTATTTGGCTTATGCCCAAGAAATTGCGCAAGCTATGTTAAAGCGTCAACAAGCGACAGCCATTATTGCGGCACGTCATAAAATTGTTGAAGGTGCTGTAAGTATGGTGGAAATGGCTTTAGAACATTTAAAACGCAATAATATTGTTGAGCTTGACGAAGAACGCAAAGCCGCTATGGTCAGTAATTTAATGGTGGTGTTGTGTTCTGATAAAGATGCAAGTCCGGTATTGAATACAGGGACTTTAAATCATTAGAATTAAATAGATGAAAGAATATAAAATATTTAGATTAAAGAAATTTTTTCCAAATGATGCTGATTTAGAGGAGACTTTAAATCAGTTTGGACGTGAAGGATGGCGTGTTGTAACAGCTACCTTTACTCAAGGCGGACGCTTTTTTAAATTTCTATTAGAACGCGATAAAAACAGAATAAACTAATTGAAAAAGATATGAAAAGTAATTTTTCAAAAAAGGGTGTAGTTCTCGGTTTGCTAATAGGAGTAGTAGTAGGATTTGTTTTTAAGAATGTTGCTATTGGTGCGGGTGTTGGTGTGGCTTTAGGCGCTGCCTTTGAGTTGCTAAATTTCAAAAAAAAGAACAATTAAAATATGAAAAATCATAAAAACGGCATTTTTATCGGGATAGCCATTGGTGTGGCTTTAGGAGCGGCTTTTAGTTTGACAGGATCTAAAAATGAAGCTAAAAAGGAATAATTTATAGTATGGATTTCGTAAATCTTTTTAAGAAATATGAGGACAGACCACGTTTAAAAATAGAGCCTACAGCTTTTGATAAAATCCTAGACGCCTCATCGTTGGTTTTAGTGGTTTTGATATGGGTTACTGTTTTTCAAAATTATGCAGACTTACCCGCTAAAATCCCTATGCATTTTAATGCTACCGGAGAAGTAAACGAATATGGCAATAAACAGATGATTTGGCTGTTGCCGGGAATTAGTATTGCGCTATTTTTATTATTGTATTTTTTAAATAAAATGCCACATAATTTTAATTATTTGGTAAAAATTACTCCTCAAAACGCCAAACAACAGTACACCATAGGCACACGTATAATGCGTTTTACAAATTTATTTGTATCGGGTCTGTTTTATTATATTGTTTATAAAACGGTTGCTATTACGCAAGGCACAGGCGCATCTACATTAGATAAATGGTTTTCGCCTTTAATTATGTTTATTTCAATAGGAGGTATAGTCGCTATTGGTGTAATATCTGTTGCTTTTAATAAAAAATCAAAATGAAAAAATTACTTTATTTAGTGCTGTTTGCCACAAGTATTTTAAATGCGCAAAGCAAAGATATAACAGCAAAAGAACTCAGCATACCTTCTGTAAAAATTACAGTTAACGGTACTTTATTAACCCCCGATAAGGTTAAAAATCCCAAGTTGGTCATTCTAATTCCGGGTTCTGGTCCAACCGACCGCAACGGCAATCAAGGGCAGATACAAACCAATGCGACTAAATTTTTAGCCCAAGCCTTGGCGGATAATGCTATTGCCAGTTATCGTTACGATAAAAGTGCTTTAGCGCTAGCGAAGAAAAAAGATTTTAAAGAGGAAGACGTCACCTTTAGCGATTTTATAACCGATGCCAAAGCGGTTATTAGTTATTTTAAAAAGGACAATCGGTTTTCTAAAATTATTGTAGCAGGGCACAGTCAAGGAAGTTTGGTAGCTATGGTAGTTGCCAATAGTGTAGATGCCTACATTTCTTTAGATGGTGCCGGACGTCCTATCGATACAATACTTATAGAGCAAATAAGCAAGCAAGCCCCTTTTTTAGAAAAAGATACTCAAATGGTTTTAGATTCTTTAAAACAAGGTCATTTGGTTAAAAATGTACCTCCAATGTTAGTGTCGTTGTTTAGACCTTCGGTACAACCTTTTATGATTAATTGGATGCGCTACAATCCGCAAGCAGAAATAAAAAAAGTAAGGGTTCCTATTTTAATAATTAACGGCACTAAAGATATACAAGTACCTGTTAAAGATGCTGATTTATTGTACAATGCCAATCGTAAAAGCCAATTGGTTATTATAGATAATATGAATCATATTTTTAAAGAAATTAAAGGTGATTTGACTGAGAATATGCAATCTTATACCAATCCGAAACTACCTATTATGAATAGTTTGGTTAAAACAGTTGTCGCTTTTATAAATAAGATTTAAAATGGCTAAAAAGAAAGCATTTGCGCTGAGAATAAACGAAGACTTGATGAAGGCTATTGAAAAATGGGCGGCAGACGAGTTTAGGTCAACCAATGGCCAAATAGAATGGATGCTTCACAACAGTTTAAAAAAAGTCAAACGTTTGCCCATTAAGAAACCTTTAACAAAAAAAAATCAGTCTTAAAAACCTTTTTTGTTACATTTGAATTCAATTACTTGCCAACCTAATGAAATTTAAATTTGTATTGCCCTTATTTTTGGGTATTTTCTTTTGTATAAACACCCATGCCCAACAAAAAAGTGTCAAGGTTAAATGGATTGATTCTCCTGTAAAAATAGACGGTAAACTAGACGATAAAGCTTGGCAATTGGTAGAGCCAACTAAGAACTTTTGGCAGTACTTTCCGGCAGATTCGGTTCATGCTAAGTACGATACCGAAATTTATATGGCTTTTGATGCCAAAAATCTTTACGTAGGAATTAAACTGTATGCTAAAGGTAATGATTATATAATCCCTTCTTACCGACGTGATTTTAGAGCAACAGGCAGCGACAATATAAGTCTTATTTTCGATACATTTAACGATGGTTCTAACGCCTTCTTCTTTGGTACAAATCCGTACGGCGTACGCCGTGAAGCCCTTATCTCGGGTGGTGGAACAAACATAAGAGGATTCAATACCAGCTGGGACACCAAATGGGATGGCGCTACAAAAAGATATGATGGTTATGTAATCTCAGAAATGATCATTCCGCTCTCAGCTTTTAAATACAGAGATGGTGAAACCGTTTGGCATTTTAACTCGTATAGATTCGACACACAGAATAACGAACAAAGTACATGGATGCACATTCCTAAAAATCAATTTATTTTTAGTTTGGCCTTTATGGGTGAAATGCAATTTGAAAAACCTTTGTCAAAATCTAAAACGCCTATTGCCGTTATTCCTTATATTAATGCTAAAACCACCAAAGATTTTGACAACAATACCAAGCTTTCTAAACTGAATTTTGGCGGTGATGTTAAACTTCCCATTGGTAACAGTATGAACTTAGACATAACGGTTAATCCCGATTTTAGTCAGGTGGAAGTAGATGATCAAATTGTGAATTTGACACGTTTTGAAATTTCATTGCCCGAAAAGCGTCAATTTTTTATAGACAACAGCGATTTATTTGCCGATTTTGGCGATGCTCGCGAAGCCAATCCGTTTTTTTCTCGCAGGATAGGTGTCGCTACAGATTTAAACGGTAATTCTATCGAAAACAAATTAACCGGAGGCTTTCGCTTAAGTGGAAAACTCAATGAGAATCTGCGTTTGGGTTTGCTCAATATTCAATCTGACGAAGATGCTACCAATCAAATAAATGCCAACAACAACACGGTTTTAGCTTTGCAGCAAAAAGTTTTTGCACGGTCTAACATCGGATTTATTTTTATAAACCGTCAAAACACGTCAAACAGTAATTATTTAACGCCCGAAGATAATTATAACCGTGTAATTGGTCTCGATTACAAGTTGGCTTCGGCCGATAATACGTGGCTGGGTAATTTTTACACGCATAAATCATTCACACCGAATGCAGGTAAAAAAGATATGTCTGCAGGAGCCAATTTAGAATACAATACACGAAAAAATAAAGTGGGCGTAAAGAGCTTGTATGTGGGGAATGATTTTAACTCAGATTTGGGATTTATTCGCCGTAAAGATGCGCTTAAAGTCACCTTGAGTTACGAGCATATTTTTTATCCTAAAAAAGGTATATTAGATACCCATAGAATAACTTCTGTGGCCGCCAATGTTTACAAACCCGACCGCGATTTTCTCAATTCAGATTATGCTTATTCAATAGGTTGGGGGGCAAATTTTAAAAATCAATCGCGTTTTTCGGCCAATATTAGAAACAATTATACCTATTTGTTGTTCAATTTTGAGCCTACGGGTAAAGATGGTGCTATAGCCTTACCTTCTGAGGTAGGTTATAATTATACTAATTTCGAAATGAATTTCAGTTCAGACAGGCGCAAAATAGTGTCGTATAATTTAAGAGGGACATTTGGCCAGTTTTTTAATGGTAATCGTTATGGATTAGATGCGAATATTAGTCTTAGAAAACAGCCTCTTGTAGCGGCTTCTATCCGTGTAAATTACAATTATATAAGCCTGCCTGCACCTTATGCTTCTTCGCCTATTTGGTTGGTGGGACCTAAGATAGATTTGACCTTTAACAAGAGTTTATACTGGTCAACTTTTGTGCAATACACAAGTCAGTCTGAAAGATTGGGTATCAATTCACGATTGCAATGGCGTTTTAAACCGCTGTCTGATTTGTTTATAGTTTATAATGGCAACTACAAAACAACCGATTTCTCGCCTACTACCAAAGCCCTTATCCTTAAACTGACGTACTGGTTAAATATTTAAATCCTTTTTACTTACATTTAGGGCTTTAAATACTAACCTATGAAAACTAAAAACTTTATTTTATCGGTTTTGATGTTGAGTTGTATCTATCTCCAAGCACAAAAGACATCAAATTACAATGGCGAAGGTCCTTTTAAGCAATTAATCATAAGAGGGGTAACCCTTATCAATGGTAACGGCGCACCTCCCAAAGGCCCAGTTGATATTGTGGTAGAAAACAATGTTATAAAAAGTATTAAAGTTGTGGGCTATCCCGGACTTAAAATAGACCCTAAAGACCGTCCTAAACTCAAACCAGGAGGTAAAGAGTTAGATGCCAATGGCATGTATTTACTCCCAGGTTTTATTGATGCCCATGTGCATATTGGCGGCGTACCACAAGGCGCCGAACCCGAATATGTTTTTAGATTGTGGATGGCACATGGTGTCACATCAGTAAGAGAGGTGTCTGGCAGAGGATTAAATTTCACTCTTAAATTAAAAAAACAAAGTGCGGCACATAAAATTGTAGCACCGCGTATATTTGCTTATACCCG
>JASFYX010000036.1:0-5430 GCA_045046885.1 Flavobacteriaceae bacterium | reverse complement strand
AAATCCTAAACGTCAAAAGAAACTCGCCAACTGGATTGAACGTGATTTAATTCCAACTATGGATGGCGATATCAGACGATTTCTATATGCTAATAACCGCTTTGCGCCTGTAATGATTCAAACTATTTTACAAGAGCGCCATCCTAAATGGAAAGTGCATCATGTAAAAGCTTACAATGCCAGAACTTATAAACCAACCTGGCATCAAAAATATAACGATACTTATTATAAAGAACTTGAATCTGAAATAGGATCTCTAGCGGCTCTGGCCGAGTATAACAATGAGCCTCAAATTGAAGGTGATATTTTTACTGAAGACCAAATTCAATGGGCAAAGTTACCAAGGTTAGACTATTTTAAAATTATTGTTGCCCATTGGGATATAGCTTATGCAGGCTCTGACACTTCAGATTTCAATGCTGTAAAAGTTTGGGGACTTAAAGGAACTGATTTTTTTCAAATAGACTGTTTTGTTAGGCGTACTAAAATGCGGGCTGCTGTTGATTGGATTTGTCATTACCAAAAGTTACTTCCTGATAATGTGATTGTGCATTGGCGTTTTGAAGCCCAATTTTGGAATGATGAAGTTGAACGAACCATAGCCGAATCTGAAGAGGCAAATAATGTAAATATAAATATTATAAAAATTGAAGTTCCTAAGGGTTTAAGTAAATATGACAGAATGCTTAGGCTACAACCTTATTATCAAAATGGTCGAATTTATTATAATGAAAAGAAAAAAAGCCATAAAGATACTTTAACAGGGCTAGGTCAATTATATGGAATAGGTCCTGGATATAAAACTAAAGACGATTCACCTGATTCTGACGAGCATTGTATATCAGAATTAAGTAAATACATCCCAAAATCAAGGGGTGCAAGCAAACCAAAAACGGCCCGGTATAAAAGGCCACAAAGATTTTAAATTATGGCATATGTTTTTTTAACACAAGCAGATCTACAAGCACATATAATTGACCAGTTTTTGACCGAGCGCAATGCAGCACCTCAAAACGCAATATTAGAAGTATTAGAATTGCAAAATATCGAGATTATTAAGACTAAATTAAAAGGGCGCTTTGATGTAACTGCCATTTTTGCGGCTACAGGAGCAGCACGTCATTATTTAATAATAAAAATACTTGTTAAGCTTGTTTTGTACGATTTTATCCACCGCAATGCCGCGCGTAAAGTCCCCGCAGACTACGTTAAAGATTGGGAATGGGCTATGAAGTTATTAGAGCAAATAAAAGCAGGGAAAGAAGTACCAGACGGTTTACCTCCTTTTTTAGATATTAACAATATTAAAGTGAGTGGCGTTAAATATGGCAATAACAAAAATGCTGATTTTTATATATAAATTATGAGTATAATAGACAAAGTAACAGATAAAATTTTAGGATTTATTCCTGACGGGCGTATTAAAGTAGAGGCCGCCAATAGAGGCGAAAAAAAGGGTAAAACGATAAGTGGCGAAATTAAGCGCTCTTCAGTATTGTTTGAGGCTAAAAATTTAAAAGATTGGAAAGATGCTATTGCCCTGGCAACCGACCCAGAAAATCCTAGTTTTTTGCTCTTAGCAGAATTGTATCAAAATCTGTTACTAGACAGCCATTTTGTATCGGTAATGGAAAGCCGTATTTACCGTGTGATGCGTTCTAAATTTGTATTTGTAAATGAGTCTGGAGACGAAGTACCCGAAGTTAAATCTCTTTTTGAGCGTCCTTGGTTTGAGGAATTTTTAAGGCAAGTGTTATTGTCAAAATTTACAGGTGTCAAGGTTCTTGAGATATTTCATGTGGATGAAAATTTAGAATTACTCAAGACTATTGCCATTCCGATGGAACACATTAATACCAAAAAAGGGCTGATTTTAAAAGAACCCGGAGACGAGACTGGTTGGGATTATAGAGGGGGCATTTTAGAGCGTTACTACGCCCAAATTGGCGAGGACAACGATTTAGGTCTTTTAAAAGATATTGCACCACTTATTTTAGCAAAAAAATTAGCTATGGGCTCTTGGTTAGATTTTATTGAAAAATTCGGTATTCCGCCTCGTTATGTGACCACTGATAACATGACCACCGATAGACAAGACGAGCTCTTGACTATGATGTTGGATATGATTAACAACCACGTGGCCGTTATACAAGGCACAGAAAAAATAGAAATTGGTGATGTGCCTCGCACAGATGCACACAAGGTATTTGACGAGATGATAAATAGGATTAATTCAGAAATATCTAAACGCATCTTAGGCCAAACAATGACTACTGAGGATGGCTCTTCTCTATCTCAAGCTAAGGTTCATGAGAAAGTGGCCAACGATCGCCATGAGAGCGACAAACTATTTGCCCAGTATGTCATCAACAAAATGCTTATTCCGCGCTTATTAGATCTGAGTAGTTTTTATGCCCCATTAGCCAATTTGTCTTTTGATTGGGATGAGTCTGAAGATATGGAGAAAGGCGTTATGATAGACAAAGCTGTGGCCTTAGCAGGGGCGGGTTTTGAATTAGATTACGAGGTTCTGGCTAATAAGTCGGGCTTACCCATAATAGGTTTTAATGCCGTTGGCGGCACACCACCAGTACCAGATCCTACTAAAAAAGTAAAGACTAAAAAGCGTATTCGAGCATCAATTATATTCGACGAAAATGGTAACCTCCTACCTTTAAAGGAAAGACAAAGAGATTTTGAATATCATTTAAAACTGGTAAGGGAAATGTACGAATTACCTAAAAAAAAAATAGTAAAACCAACGCCAAAGCCATAACGGCATACTATCAACCACAACATACCTGCGGCATAGAGCTTGAAGCTTCTGTAGAGGCCATAGATTTAAGTACCTGGTCCAAAACCATAGATCAGATTGCTAAAGGCTTACACAACGGCACCCTTAAACCAACAAATCTAAACGAGGGGCTTATAACCAAGACATACAACGAACTTGAAAAAGGAGCCTCTGCAGGCTATGGTAAAAGTTGGTTTAAAATGGATACTGCACATGCCGCTACAGTACAAAAACTTAAGCAAAACATATATAAATTTTCTGGAGCTAAAACATACCAACAATTAGCAGAAATGAATAGCCATTTAGTGGACGAAAAGGGCAAAATACGCTCTTTTAGTGCCTTTAAACGTAAAGTTGGGGTTGTACATAAAAAATACAATCAAAACTACTTACAAGCCGAATATCAAACAGCTAAACGCTCTGCTCAAGCTGCAAGACAATGGAAAGGATTTGAGGCTAACAAGGATCTATTCCCAAACCTAAAATACATGACCGTCGGCGATGACAAAGTAAGACATGATCATGCCAGACTACACGGTATTATTAAGCCTGTAGGACATCCTTTTTGGGACACTCATTACCCACCAAATGGATGGCGCTGCCGTTGTTATGCTAAACCAACTTCTGAAGGATCTACAAATCAGAAAATAGACATACAACCCGATAAAGGTTTCGGTTTAAATGTGGGTAAAACTAATAAGATGTTTGATGAGAACAACCATCCTTATTTTACATTCCCTAAGAAAGATGCTAAATCTATTAAAAAAGCTTTTGAAAAATTTAAGCTAATAACGTCTTATGGAAAAGCGCGCTATGTGTCGAAAAACGGTGCAAAAGTATTTGTACATCCTTTTGCTGATGCCGCTGATTTACCAAAGAATTATATATCGGCAGTTAAGATGGCTGATGCTGGAATAAGTGTCAAAATTAGACCAGACATAGATACTAATTTTATTGTAGGTGCTAAAAATCCTGAATATGTTATAAATGGGGTTTTTGCAGATAGAGTTGGCCTAAAGAACTTTAATAATTTAGGAAGTACAATAAGAGATAAAAAGAAGCAATCTATTAATAAAGTCATCAATCCAAATGGAAAAAAATACAGCATCGTTTTTGACTTAGAGGAGGTTAATAATCCAAATTTAAAAGAATTAGGGATACAATTAAATAGGTCGATAAATAAAGACAGAGGTCGAAGTGTTAAGAGTATTTACGTAATTCATAATAATAAAGTTGTAGAATTGACTAGAGAGGATATCTTGAAAAATGATTATAGTAAACTATATAAAATACAATAGCCACATTGCTGTGGCTAAGGAGGCGGATTGCGTATAAATACGTGCTCCACAATGCAAATATACAAAAAAATGAATAAGATTAATAAAACACCCGATTTTTTAAGAATGGCCACTCAGCTAAAAAAAGACGCTGTGCGCTATGCGGCTGTAGCCGGTGTTAACTTTTTTCAAGGTAGTTTCGATAAGCAGGGTTTTACAGACGCATTTTATGAGCCTTGGGATAAAAGAAAAAACGATTTAGATCCTGGGAGAAAAGTACTGGTTAGTAGCTCTTATTTAATGCAATCTATACAGGTGTTTAGCAAGAGTAATAAGCGCATTGTTTATGGTTCTGATGCCGAGTATGCTGACATTCATAACAATGGTGGTACGGTTAAAATACCCATTACAACTAAATCTAGAAAATACTTTTGGTTTATGTTTAAAGCTACCGGTAATGGCATGTGGAAAGCTTTAGCATTGACAAAAAAACAGGCCATTACTATCACGATACCAAAACGCCAATTTATAGGCGAATCTGTCACATTTATGGGCGATTTAGATAAATGGGCGAAACAACAAATATTAAAACGATTTAAATTATTATAACTATGGAATTACAAGGATGGGACAAAATTTATGAAGAGATTGCTCTTAAATTAACTAACGGCATACCAGTTATTAATTGGGCAGACTTATGGCATAACCAAGTAGGTTTTTTGATAGATGAGCACCCTTTTCCTACGCCTGCAATATTTTTATCTTTTAGAATTATAAATACTGAAGATATGGGCGAAAAAGTACAAGGTGCCGACCTGCAGGTTGACGTGTATTATTTTTACGAGACTTTTTTAGATACTTTTCAAGGGGCGTATAACAAGACTGACGCTTTAAACTATTTAAAAACCAATACAGATATCCATAAACTATTGCACGGTTCTAGTGGCACTAATTATGCCGAAATGCGCCGCGTAGGTTTTGGCCCGGTAGATACAGGCACCAGTGGTAATTTATACAAGCAAAGCTTCGTCTGCAATATTATAGATGCTACGGCTGCCAAAGTTTATAACCAGGCTAAACCCGGAGACGTAAATTACAGCAAAGGATCTGCACCTGCAAAAACACCGGGTAATTTATATAATATACCCGCTAGTTAGCGAGCGTTGCGGTAATACAAGATATTTTCTATGGTTTTGGGGCTTAAGAAAAATTGCTCAGATAATTTTAAATAGATATAAGCTTCTGAGTAAATAGGGATGCCTTTGTATATTTTAGCACACCACTTTTTCTGATAAGATTCTCTTATTGCTTGATGTTTACTTTTTGTAGTTTCTGTAACAGCCATAGCTTATTGGGTTA
>JASFYX010000035.1:0-19903 GCA_045046885.1 Flavobacteriaceae bacterium | reverse complement strand
ATAACAGACCTAGAAAATTATTGGGGTTCAAAACTCCTAATGAAGTATTTTTAACTATTTTTAACCAAAATGTTGCACTTATTAGTTGAACCTTGCAAAGAAATATATTTTTTTTAAAATAATTTAATACATATATTGTCAATCTTTAAAAAGAATAACAAAAATGAACGATAAAATAAAGTTTGAATTAGAAATTCCTATTCATGCTTCTCCCAATTTTATATTACAATATCTTTCTACACCAGACGGTTTAGGAGAATGGTTTGCAGATAACGTCAATTCGCGTAGTGAAATTTTTACATTTATTTGGGATGACAGCGAAGAACAGGCCGAGATGTTAAAAACAAAAGATAGTAATGTGGTTAGATACAGATGGGTAGAGAATGAGGATGATTCTTACTTTGAATTTAAGATTCAAGTTGATGCCATTACAAAAGATGTCTCTTTAATTGTAACCGATTTTGCCGAAGAAGACGAATTAGAAGAGTCTAAAATGTTTTGGGAAAATCAGATTTCACAATTAAAACGCGCTATTGGCGCTTAGTTTAAAGAAGGATCTTCGGGTGCATTTGCCCATATTTGATATTCACCTCCAACACGCAATAGCTCTTTTTTCCAAATTGAATGGTTTTTGATAGTGAAGATGTTTTTATAATTATTTTTGGCAACAATCCAAGAATCTATTTCTAATTCTTCATTTAATTGCTCACTAGACCAACCAGAATAGCCTAAAAAGAAACGGACATCTTCATTACAGAGTTCGTTATCAACTAGTAATTGTTTTAAAATTTCAAAATCGCCACCCCAATAAATATCTTCAGAAATCTTTTGACTACTGGGTATCAATTCGGGAATATTATGGACAAAATACAAATTATTTTTAGCGACAGGACCGCCATTATAAATGGGAAAATCAGAATCAATTTCAGGTATTAAATCGCTAATTGACAAATCGAGCGGTTTGTTAAAAATAAAACCAACAGACCCATCAATGCCATGAGATGTCAATAAAATAACAGACCTATTAAAAGAACTATCTGTTAAGATAGAAGGTTCAGCAACCAATAATTTGCCTTTTGTAGGTTTTATACTCGTCATTTAATAACTGATTATGTGTTAAATGTAATAAAAAATATTAAACAAAAAAAAGAGGCTGTCTAAAAAGTCTTTATTTTGTCATTTTGAGCGCAGTCGAAAAATCTCATTTTACTGATTATAAGTGTATCGTAATTTTAGAGATTCTTCATTTCTCCCGACAATTTTCGGGACAGAATGACACTTTTTAGACGGCCTCCATAAATAGGTTTGGATATATTATTAATATTAGTTTAAAGATCCGTTTAAATCGGCTCCAGCTTTAAACTTAGCAACATTTTTAGCAGCAATTTTAATAGGGGCGCCTGTTTGCGGATTGCGACCATCTCTTGCAGCTCTTCTTGTCACAGTCCAAGAACCAAAACCTACTAGTGATACACGTCCACCAGATTTAAGGGTACGCGTTACACTTCCCATAAAGCAATCTAATGCTTTTCTTGCAGATGCTTTTGAAATACCAGCTTCTAAGGCCATGGCATCTACTAATTCTGATTTGTTCATAATATTTTAATTTAAAAATTTGGTTAACTAATAATTAAAAGTCAGTCTAACAAATATAGGGCTTACAGAGTTTTGCGCAATAATAGGGCTTTTAAAATGAGGGTTTTTGTTAATAAAAGTGCGCGGAATGTTAATAAACCTAATATTTTTAGTGTAAAATGACACAAAATATTTACTATAAAGGTTTAAAGTAATTTAGCTTTCTCGTCTAATTTTATACCGTTTAAAAAATTTTGAGCAGACATTCTTTTTTTGCCTGCAAGTTGTAATGTGTCAATTATAAGGAAACCGCCTTTACAAGCTACTTGAAAGCTTTTTTTTGTGCGGATTATACTGCCAAAAGTGAGTGAATGTTCTGCGATTTCTAAGGTAACATCATATATTTTTAATTTCAGTTGTTGTTCGTTGCGTAAAAGAAAACACCACGCAGTAGGATAGGGGTTGAGCCCCCTAATTTTATTGTAGATAGAAGTAATATCTTCATCCCAATTAATTTTACATATTTGGGGATTTAGTTTTGGCGCTCGTTTTAAATTGGCAAGGGGCTGGTTTTTAGTTTTGATATTTCCTTTAGAAATCGCTGTAACAGTTTTTAAAATTAATCCACTTCCTAATGTCATAAGTGTATCGTGAAGTGTGCCTACAGTTTCATTCGACTGAATGGCCACTTCTTCTTGAAATATAACAGCACCTGTATCTATTTTTTCGTCTATAAAAAAAGTGGAAACACCTGTTTTTGTTTCGCCATTAATAATAGCCCAATTTATAGGAGCTGCCCCACGGTAATTTGGTAACAATGACGCGTGAAGATTAAAAGTACCATATTTAGGTATTTGCCAGATGCTTTTAGGTAACATCCTAAACGCAACTACAATAAACAGATTTGCTTCTAAAATTTTTAATTCTTCTAAAAATTCATCCGATTTTAAATTAGTAGGTTGAAGAATTGGAATATCGTGTTTTAGGGCTTCAATTTTAACATCAGACATTTTTAATTTCTGACCACGTCCTGCAGGTCTATCGGGTGCTGTAACCACACCAACAACTTTATATTTGCTATTGATAAGTGCTTGTAAAGAAGGCACTGCAAAATAAGGTGTTCCCATAAAAACGATGCGCATATCAGACATTTAAAGGCTTATTTAAGAATGAATTTGTGTTGCGAATTTACAACTATTTTGTGGTTATCTAAAAGCAGTTGTAAAGTAAAAAGAGTATGTTTTTCTTCATAATTTAACTTATCAACTATAGATTTAGAATTGAGTTCATTAAAAGTTTCTAAAACTTTTATGACGTCTTTTGCTATGGCTTTATAATTGGGTTTTTGTGCCGCGTTTTTAATACTCAAACAGACATCACAATACCCACAATTTTTAGATAAAACTTCACCAAAATATTTTAAAAGTTGTTTGTTTCTGCATTTTGATGTGTTTGTTACAAAATCTATAACAGCTTTTAATTTATCATTTTTATGATTGTTATAGGATACTATGTTTTTAGAAATGGCATTAATGGTATAATTATCTTCTCTTGGCAGTAAAAACTGTATTTGTGTGTTGGTGTTAGAGTTGTTGAAATCTACAATATTATCATTGTGTAAAATTGTGAGTAATTTTACAACATTTTCTTTAGAAGTATTTAATTTAGAAGCTATTAAATTAATATTGATAGTCGATTTGTTCTCAAATAAGCCACCGTAATTACGCAATATGACTTTTATAATACTGTCTAGCTCCTTGTGCTCATCCGCATATTTTAAAACAAGCTTATTCGAAGCTATAAACTGAATGCTACTTTGTTTATAAAACCCATCACTCAGCGTTAAAACACCTTCTCTATCAAGCGTTTTTAAAGTGTTATAAGTCAGTAGAAAGTCTAATTTATAGGTTTTACAGAAATGCGTTAAATTAAAATTATGCCAATTTTCATTCAGTTCACCATAGGCTATCTGTAAAAAGTGGCATAAATTTAAGTAAGTTCTACTCACGTTTTGAACACTCGGTGTATTGTTTTTGTGTTGTGTTTTTAAAAAATTTATATCAGAATTATTGTAAAATAAAAAAGCTTTAGAAGCCAAGCCATTTCTACCTGCTCTACCAGTTTCTTGTACGTAATTTTCTATGCTGTATGGAATATTGTAATGAAAAACAGATTGCACATTGGCTTTATCTATACCCATTCCAAACGCGTTGGTAGCTACCATTATAGGTATTTTTTCTGTCATCCAATTTGTATAAGAAATTTCTTTTTCAGATTGCGATAAACTGCCGTTATAATAGGTGCTTTTTAAATTATGGGCATTTAATAATTGCGAAATTTCTTTCGTGAGTTTACGTGTATTGACATAAATAATACAAGAGCCATTAGTTTTCTTTAATAAGTTAATCAATTTTGAATTTTTATCTTCTGTTTCAATAATTTGATATAAAATATTTTGTCTGTAAAATGATTTTTTAAAAACCTTAGCGGATTTTAATTCCAGATATTCTTCAATATCTTTTAATACCAACGACGTTGCCGTAGCGGTTAAGGCAATAAAGGGAATGGTTGGCAATTCCTTTTTTAAAATAACAATTTTTAAATAGGCAGGTCTAAAATCATGACCCCATTCAGATACACAATGCGCTTCGTCAACCGCGACTAAATTTATATTGAGTTCCTTTATTTTTTGAAGAATTAAAGGCGATTGCAATTTTTCTGGCGATAAGTATAAAAACTTTACTTGGCCATATTTACAATTATCAAAAACCCGAATGACATCTTCTTGCGTTAATTTAGCGTGTAAATACACAGCTTTAATACCTTTTTTTTCTAAGCTGTCAACTTGATCTTTCATCAAGGCAATCAGGGGTGAAATGACGAGGCAAATACCTTTGCTCATCAATGCCGGTATTTGAAAACAAACCGATTTACCACCGCCCGTTGGCAACAGTACAATAGTGTCATTTTTTGCTAAAACAGATTGTATTACAGCTCCTTGTGGCGACTTAAATGTCGTATGATTAAAGTATTTTTTTAAATAATCTAAAGCTGTCTGCATACAGGTTAAGTCAGATTATTTAAAATAAATTTAACCCGCTCTTTCACATCTCCAAAAGGGACTTCGTTAATTTTATATCCCAAAGATTCATAAGTATTTTTTAAGTGATTATGAATGGCTAATGATTGTTCAAAATTTTCGTAACGTTCATCATCAGTAATGTATATTTTTTGCCAAGGCGGCATTAAAAAAACGGCATCGTAAGTGTATTTTTTACTTTTTCGCACGTAAATATCGGGGTAGTTAAGCCCCAAATAATTCATATACCCATGAACATCGGGGATGCCTCTGTCAAAAAAAACAAAATCACTTTTAAGTTTAACAGCGTCCTTATATTGTTGTACGCGTCCTTCTAAAAGTAATTTACTAAAGAGCATAGGATCTTTTAAAAAGAGTTGTTCAATACCATTTTTACGGGCCATTTTTGTGACTTGTCGCGATACTTCTTGTTTACAGGTATAACCTTGTTTATGTAATTCGTCTAAAATGGTTGTTTTGCCTGTGCCCGGGCCTCCTGTTAAAACTATTTTTTGCATTTTATTTTATTAAATAATTAACTTTATCCATCAAAGATAAACTTTATGTCTTTTTATGTAATTTTGACGACTTAAAAGTAGCTAAAATACACAGTAAATTAAAAACGATGACCAAAAAAGAGGACGATTTTTACAAAAAATTGAAAAATGAATTAATAGATACAACAGTTTTTCCAACAGACTATATGTATAAATTTATAATTCCGAATAAAAAAGAACTCAAAACACAGGTAGAAAATATTTTTAATTTTGAAGGCGCCATCATTAAAACTAAGACGTCAAAAAGTGATAAATTTCTGAGTTTAACCATTTTAGTTAAATTAAAATCTGCAGACCACGTTATAGAAAAATACAAGGAAGCCTCACAAGTTAAAGGTATTATATCTTTATAATTATTTTAACAACTCTTATAAATTAAAACTTTATTTTTGAGCCTTTAAAAAGCAACATTTATTTTTAAGCTAGATATGAAATCAACTTCATTTTTTACATTGCTATTTTTTATGGCATTAAGTTTGAGTACTTTTTCTCAGAAAAAACAAGCTATTTTATTTAAAATTGATGGTAAACCACAATTGGTATCAGATTTTGAAAAGAATTATCTTAAAAATATAGATATTGTAGCCGATTCTAGTCAGAAGAAAATTACTAATTACCTCGAATTATACATCAATTATAAATTAAAAGTGCAAGCAGCCTATAATTTAAAATTAGACACTTTGAGCACTTTTGTAGGCGAATTATCGCGTTACAAACAACAGTTAATGACACCTTATTTAAAAGACTCTGTAGCGCTTGAAAATTTAGCTAAAGAGGCTTATTATCGTTCAAAATATGAAGTAAATGCCAGCCATATTTTAATCCGCTTAGAAGAAGGCGCTTTACCAAAAGACACTTTAGCAGCTTACAATCTAATTAGTAAGGCGCGAAAAGAAATTATTGATGGACAAAAATTTAAGGATGTTGCTGTAAAATATTCACAAGACCCATCAGCAAAGAAAAACTTTGGAAATTTGGGCTATTTTAAAGTCTTTCAGATGGTTTATCCTTTTGAAAATGCTGCTTATACTACGCCTGTTGGTAAAATTTCTCCAATTTTTAAAACGCGTTATGGGTATCATATTTTAAAAATCAATAACAAAAGATTATCGCAAGGCGAAGTAGAAGTAGCGCATATAATGCTTAAAAATAAAGATGCTAAATCTATTGCCGTAAATAAGCTAAAAATTGATAGTATTTACGCAATGCTTAAAGAAGGCCAAAAATTTGCTGAATTGGCTAAAAAATATTCTCAAGATTCGGGTTCTGCACAAAAAGGCGGGAAATTGGCCAAATTTGGTGTGGGTAAAATTATTAAAGAATTTTCTGATGCTGCTTTTGCTTTAAAAAGTATAGGCGATTACTCAAAACCTTTTAAAACCCGTTACGGATGGCATATTGTGACTCTATTGAAAAAATATCCTATAGATAGTTACGATAAAATGCGTTCCGAATTACTTAAAAAAGTTAAAAGAGGAGAACGAGCTGAACAAATAGAAAAATCGGTTATTGATAAACTAAAAAAAACATATGTTATTTTAGAATATAAATCGGCTTTAGCTGATTTTAAAAATCCCAATTGGTTTAAGAAAAAGGACAGTCTAAATTCACCTATTTTAAAAGTGCAAGACAGTATTTTTACGCAAAAAGATTTAGTAGTATATTTATCTTTTAAAAAAATTAAGAAGTATGTTTCAAATCAAGTTTTTAATAAATTTAAAGACAGAAAAATAATTGATTATTACAAAGCACATTTAGAAGATACAAATAAAGAATACGCAACTTCGGTTAACGAATTTAAAGAAGGGCTGCTGTTATTTGATATTATGCAAAATAAAGTATGGCAAAAAGCTAAAGCAGACAGTACTGGTTTAAAAGCTTTTTATATGCTCAATAGGACAAAATATCCAAAAGATTTTAAAAATAATAAAGGGGTAGTTATGAATGATTATCAAACATATTTAGAAAAAATCTGGATTGCCGGTTTACGTAAAAAACACCCGATAGAAATTAACAAACGGGCCTTAAAAAAATTGATAAGAAAATACGAATAGGTGAGTGCTAAAATCTACATATTATTTTTCTTTATAGCTTTAATTAGCTTGTCTTCTTGCGAGTATTTTACACTTAAAAAAGAAGATAAAAATCCAGTTTTGGCTAGGGTTTTTGACGATTATTTACGTTTAGACGATATTGCAAACATCATTCCTAAGAAAATTTCTAAAGAAGACAGTGCTGTTTTTGTATATAATTATACAAATACTTGGGCGCGTCAAAAATTAATGCTTCATAAGGCTAAACTAAATTTAGATCAGGAAAAATTGACTTTCGATATTTTAGTTGAGAAGTATAAAGAAGATTTATACATCAATAAATATAAAGAAGCTGTTGTAAAGCAGTATTTAGATACAGTTGTTACGAGTAATGATATTGAAGGTTTTTATGATGAAAACAAACAAAATTTTAAACTGAATGAAGTTCTTGTACAGCTTAAATACATTCAGTTTGCGAATGACGTATTAAATCCTAGTGAATTTATAAAGTTGTTTAAATCAGATAAAAAAGAAGATTTAGAGCAGTTAGACGATTTGAGTTTGCAGTTAAAATCAGCCTCATTAAACGACTCAATTTGGATACGTTATAGTGATGTTTTGAATAAAATTCCATTTTTAAAATCAGAAGATCAAAATAAAATATTAAAAAAATCATATATCATTCAAAAGAAAGATAGTTTAGGTTTATATTTGGTGGCTATTAAAGATGTTTTAAAACGCAATGATTTAGCCCCCATTAGTTATATATCTCCTACTATAAAAGAAATTATATTACACAAAAGGAAATTAAATTTAATCAAGAAATTAGAAGAAACATTAACAAACGATGCAATTAAAAATAAAGAATTCGAAATTTTCACAGAAAATTAAATACCTATTAATAGTTTTAACTGTTTTAGGTATTTCAAAGACTATAGCTCAAAAGAAAATAAAAGTAGATGGTGTTGCCGTAGTTGTAGGTAAAAATGTTGTACTTGATAGTGATATTGAAGTATATAGAAAAGAACTTGAAACACAAAGTGACAATAAAATAAACATTTCAGATTGTCAAATGTTAGAACAAGTTTTAAAAAGAAAACTTTTAGCACATCACGCTGTTGTAGATAGTATAGAAGTTTCTGACGAAGAGATAAATCAGAGTGTAGAGAAAAAAATAGAAAATTTTAAACAACAATTAGGTACCGAAAAGAAAATTGTAGAATTTTATGGGTTTAATAACATTGAAGATTTTAGAAAAGAATTTTTTAATGTGGAAAAAGAAGCGGCACTTATTTCTAGAATGCAGAATAAAATTGCCAAAAAAGTAAGTGTAACACCCGAAGAAGTCCGCAATTATTTTAAGAGTCTTGAGAAAAAAGGAGACCTTCCTAATTTTGGAGCTGAGATTGTTTTAGAACAAATAGTCTTAAAAGTCACCCCTTCAAAAGCGGCTATAGCCGATGTTTTAAAACGTTTAAACGAATATAAAAAAGAAGTAGATGATGGGGCTAGTTTTAGAATGAAAGCCATTTTATATTCCCAAGATCCTGCTGTAACAACACCTCAAGGTGATATTTATACCATAAACCGTAAAAGTGGCTTTGTAAAAGAATTTAAAGAAGCCGCTTTTAGCCTAGATGAAGGAGAAGTGTCAGAACCTTTTAAGTCAGATTTTGGCTATCATATTTTAAAAGTCGAAAAAATAAGAGGAAAAAATCGTGATGTTAGACACATCCTATTACAACCCGAAATTGATGAAAAGAGCTTAGAAAATGCCAAGGACTCTTTACAAAAAATTAAGGATGACGTGATTTTAAAGAAAATCACCTTCGAAAATGCAGCGTTTAAATATTCATCAGATAAAGAGACAAAAAATAATTACGGTTTGTTAATTAATCCTATGACGAGTGATAGTAAATTCGATTTAACACGTATGGATCCAACACTCTATGCCCGTGTGAGTAATTTATCTAAAGGAAGTATGACTCCTGTATTTTACGATGAGTCAAGAGAGGGTGAAAAGATGTATAAAGTAATATTAATGAAAGATAAAATTCCTTCTCATAAGGCCGACTTGGTAAAAGATTATGAAAAAATACAGAGCTTAGCCCTTCAGAAAAAAAGACAAGAAACAATAGATAAATGGGTGAGAGAAAATATTATTGATACTTATATAAAAGTAAATAAAACATATAAAAAGTGTAACTTTGAATTTAATTGGAATAAAAATTAAACCAAAAAGAATGTCAGACCTAGCCGCAATTAAAACATTAATCACAAAATATAAAGCCTTAAAAAAAGAAATAGCAAAGGTAATTGTGGGGCAAGAAGCAGCAGTAGATTACCTATTAATTTCTATTTTAACAGGTAAACATTCACTTTTAATTGGTGTGCCTGGTCTTGCTAAGACACTTTTAGTTAATACCATAGCGCAAGCTATTGGTTTAGATTTTAAACGCATTCAGTTTACACCCGATTTAATGCCGAGCGATATAATTGGTAGTGAAATATTAGGAGAAGATCGGAATTTTAAATTTTTAAAAGGACCTATTTTTTCAAATATCATTTTAGCCGATGAGATAAATAGAACCCCACCTAAAACACAAGCTGCACTTCTAGAAGCTATGCAAGAACACAGTGTAACAGTTGCAGGTGTTAGACACGATATACAGAAACCCTTTTTTGTTTTAGCAACCCAAAATCCTATTGAACAAGAAGGGACGTATCCGTTACCCGAAGCACAATTAGACCGTTTTATATTTTCTATTGTATTAGATTACCCTTCATTTGAAGAAGAAGTAGCCATTGTAAAAAGCACAACAGTCGGCTCACAAGAAAAAGTAAATCCTTTGTTTACAGCACAAGAAATATTAGATTATCAACAACTGATAAGTAAAGTTCCAGTGGCAGATAATGTAGTTGAATACGCTGTTAAACTCGTAGCCAAAACACGCCCTAAAGCTAAAAATGCACCTAAAAATATTAGAGAATACCTCGATTGGGGAGCAGGGCCACGCGCTTCACAAAATCTTATTATTGCCGCTAAAGCTTACGCTGTTATTCACGGTAAATTTTCACCAGATATAGAAGATGTACAGGCTATTGCTTTCTCTGTATTACGTCATAGAATTGTTAAAAATTACAAGGCAGAAGCAGATGGTTTAACAGAAGAACGCATTATCAAATCAATATTTTAGTATTTAATTATTTAGACTTTTAAATTAAGGAAAAAGTTGTATATTTGCACGCCTTTTTTCGAGTAGTGGATTTTAAAAAGGAAACACATAAAAAACAACCCTCTTGTTGTTATAAGTCGTTTAAAAATCCTGTAAAGCAATAAGATACAAAACTATTATCAGCAAATGGCTGAAAAAGAAACAAAAAAAGTAGCAGAAACAAACGAAGAAGCTACACCAAAAGAAGCAGTAAAAACTACAAAAGCAACTGCTAAAAAAGTCACAAAAGCAAAAACTGAAACTGAAAAAGAGCCTAAAGCCGCTGCCAAAAAAGTTGCTGTTAAAAAAACAGCAAAAGTAGAAGTGGCAGAAGAAAAACCTGCTAAAGTTGCTAAAAAAAGAATTGCTAAAACTAAGGTTGAAGAACCAATAGTTGAAGAGGTAAAAGAAGAAGTTGTAGCCGAAGTAAAAGAAGAAATTCCAGTACAAGATCCTCAAGAGTTTTTAGATACTTTTGATTGGCACAAATACGAAGAAGGGATTGAAGCTGTTGACGATGAAAAACTCAAAGCTTTTGACAAAGCTTTAGAAGGTACATCTGGCTTCGTAGCAGAACGTCAAGTAATTGATGGTGTTGTTGTTAGAATGACAGATAGAGAAGCTATAATCGATATCAATTCTAAATCTGAAGGCGTAATATCTTTAAATGAGTTCAGATATAATCCAGACTTAAAAGAAGGAGATACAGTTGAAGTATTAGTAGATAGACGCGAAGATAGTACTGGTCAATTAGTTTTATCACACAAAAAAGCACGTGTCATAAAAGCTTGGGATCGTGTTAACAATGCACACGAAACTGGCGAAATTGTAAACGGTTTTGTAAAATGCCGTACAAAAGGCGGTATGATTGTAGATGTATTTGGTCTAGAAGCATTCTTGCCAGGTTCTCAAATAGATGTAAAACCTATTAGAGATTACGATCAATTTGTTGAAAAAACAATGGAATTCAAAGTAGTGAAAATTAACCATGAATTCAAAAACGTGGTGGTTTCACATAAAGCACTTATCGAAGCCGATCTTGAAATACAAAAACGCGAAATTATTGGCCAATTAGAAAAAGGTCAAGTTTTAGAAGGTATTGTTAAAAATATAACTTCTTATGGCGTCTTTGTTGACTTAGGTGGTGTAGATGGATTAATCCATATTACAGATTTATCTTGGAGCCGTATCAACCATCCAAGTGAAGTACTTGAATTAGATCAAAAATTAAATGTTGTAATTCTTGACTTTGATGATGAGAAAACACGTATCCAATTAGGATTAAAACAACTCTCTAAACATCCTTGGGAAGCTTTAGACGAAAACCTAAAAATAGGCGATAAAGTTAAAGGTAAAGTAGCTATTATAGCAGATTACGGTGCCTTTATTGAAGTTGCTCCAGGTGTAGAAGGATTGATTCACGTATCAGAAATGTCGTGGTCAACACATTTACGCTCTGCGCAAGACTTTGTTAAAATAGGCGATGAAGTAGAAGCTCAAATTTTAACATTAGATCGCGAACAACGCAAAATGTCTATGGGTATGAGACAATTATCTCCAGATCCTTGGACAGACATTACAACTAAATATCCTGTAGGTTCTAAACACACAGGTACTGTAAGAAATTACACAAACTTTGGTGTTTTTGTTGAATTAGAAGAAGGTATAGACGGATTGGTTTATATTTCTGATTTATCTTGGACAGAAAAAGTTAAACATCCATCTGACTTTGTAAAAGTGGGCGATAAATTGGATGTTGTTGTTCTTGAATTGGATGTTGAAGGTCGTAAATTAAATTTAGGACACAAACAAACTCAAGACAATCCTTGGGAAGCTAAAGAAGCAAAATTCACTTTAAATTCTGTTCATACAGGAACTATTAAAGACACAAATGCCAAAGGAGCAATTGTTGTTTTTGAAGGTGATGATGCCGAAGCTTTTGCACCAGGACGTTTACTTGAAAAAGAAGACGGTACTAAATTAGCAAAAGGCGATACAGCCGAGTTTAAGGTAATTGAGTTCAATAAAGACTTCAGAAAAATAGTGGTATCACATACAGCTATCTTTAAAGAAGAAGAACAAAAAAATATTAAAAGAGCTAATAAAAAAGCTGATAATGCAGAAAAATCTACCTTAGGTGATTTATCTGTTTTAGCTGATTTAAAAGCTAAAATGGAAGAAAAAGGAAAATAAACTTTTTCTCAATATATTTTAGAAGTCGCTTTGTTTTTACAAAGCGGCTTTTTTTTTGAAAAAAATATACAAAAGGCAATTGATACAATGACTCAAAGTCATCGTATCAATAAAAAAGATAACGAGTTTTCGTCCCTTTAGGGACGAAATATGAGTAATTAGAAATAGAGAAGTTCTGCTTTGTGCCGTAGGTACAACATATAAATATTAACTCAGGTTATTAAATGTATAATGCTAGATTAAGCAATTGATATGATGACTCAAAGTCATCATATCAATAAAAAAAGAGTGAATTAATAACCCACCGTAAAAGCTTTAATCCAAACTTTATAATTTCAACTAATAAACTTACATTTGTTGGGTAATTTAGAAATATAAAATTAGATTAAATTACAAATGTCACCCTGAGCGCAGTCGAAGGGATTTGTATATTAATATTTTAAATCTTTCAATAAAATAATAAATGACCTTAATAAAATCAATCTCGGGAATTCGGGGTACTATCGGCGGTAAAGTTGGCAATAATCTCACCCCTTTAGATACCGTAAAATTTGCAGCGGCTTATGGTACTTGGTTAAAATTACAAAACGAAGAATCTAATAAGTTAACAGTTATTGTTGGTCGCGATGCCCGAATTTCAGGAAAAATTGTAAGCGGATTAGTGTGCGAAACACTTATGAGTCTTGGTATTAATGTGGTAGATTTAGGCCTTTCTACAACACCAACTGTAGAAGTGGCCGTAATGCTAGAAAAAGCTGATGGCGGTATTATCATCACGGCTTCACACAATCCAAAACAATGGAATGCTTTAAAGTTGTTAAATAATAAAGGGGAATTTTTAAATAAAGCCGAAGGCGAAAAAATATTAGATTTAGCAAAAGCCGAAGCTTTTGAATTCGCACAGGTTGACGATTTAGGGCGCTTTAGAAAAAAGCCAGATTATATTAAAAAGCACATCAACGAAGTTTTAAAACTCAGTCTAGTAGATATTGAGGCTATTAAAAAAGCCCAGTTTAAAGTGGTTGTTGATGCAGTAAATTCAACGGGTGGTATTGCGATTCCGGCTTTGTTAGAAAAATTAGGGGTCACATGTGTACCACTTTACTGCGAGCCAAACGGACAATTCCCACACAATCCTGAACCCTTACCAGCACATTTAACCGAAATTTCTAAATTAGTCGTTCAAGAAAAAGCCCATTTGGGTATTGTGGTCGACCCCGATGTTGACCGATTGGCTCTTGTAAACGAAGATGGTACTATGTTCGGCGAAGAGTACACTTTGGTAGCTTGCGCCGATTATGTTTTAGCGCATACGCCCGGTAATACAGTTTCTAATTTGTCATCTTCACGTGCTTTGCGAGATGTAACCAATAAGCACAAAGGCACTTATGAAGCTTCTGCTGTTGGCGAAGTAAATGTGGTAACAAAGATGAAAGAAAATAATGCCGTAATTGGTGGCGAAGGTAATGGCGGTATTATTTATCCCGAATTACATTATGGACGCGATTCTTTGATAGGAGTGGCCTTATTTCTGTCACATTTAGCGCATAAAAAAATGACTTGTTCCGAATTAAGAAATTCCTATCCAAGCTATTTTATGAGTAAAAATAAAATTCAGTTGACCAAAGGTTTGGATGTTGATAAAATTTTACACCAAATGGCCGATAAATACAAAAATGAAGAAGTGAACACCATTGATGGTGTAAAAATTGATTTTGAAACCGAATGGGTACACTTGCGTAAATCTAATACCGAAGCTATAATACGTGTTTATACAGAAAGTACATCGCAAAATAATGCAGATGATTTGGCTGTAAAAATTATGGATGAAATCAAAAATATAGCAGGGATAACTGCTTAAAATCAATATTATGAATAGCGATTTAGAAAAATATTTTAGTCCCTTTAGAAAAAATATTGTTGGTTTTAACCAATCTTTTAAATCACCTTTTGGCGAAAAAAAAATAATTTATACAGATTGGACAGCAAGCGGACGGCTCTATAAAAAGATTGAAGATAAAATCTTAAATGATTTTGGTCCTTACGTGGCTAATACCCATACCGAAACATCGTTTACTGGCGCCACAATGACGATGGCTTACCACAAAGCACGTCATATAATTAAAAAGCATGTGAACGCTTCTAAAAATGATGTTTTAATTACCGAAGGCAGTGGTATGACAGGCGTCATCAATAAATTCCAACGTATTTTGGGTTTGCGCATTCCTGAATCTTTAGAAAATTATGCTACTATTCCGCCCGAACTCAAACCAGTGGTTTTTATCACGCATATGGAGCATCATTCCAATCAGACTTCATGGGAAGAAACCATTGCTGATGTTGAGATAATTCCCTGTCAAGAAACGGGACTGGTCTGTTTTAAAAGTTTTAGAAAACTGCTTGATAAATATAAAGACCGTACCATAAAAATAGCTTCGATTACAGCCTGCTCTAATGTTACGGGTATCCAAACAGATTATCACAAAGTTGCTAATATGATTCACGATGTAGGTGGCTTGTGCTTTGTAGATTTTGCCTGCTCGGCGCCTTATGTCACCATGGATATGCATCCCGAAAAGGACACAAACGGTTATTTAGATGCTATTTTCTTTTCGCCACACAAATTCTTAGGAGGACCGGGCACAAGTGGTGTTTTACTTTTTAATGATAAGCTGTATCACAACATGGTACCCGATAATCCGGGTGGAGGCACGGTGAGTTATACCAACCCGTGGGGCGAACATATTTATTTAGACGATATTGAACTCCGCGAAGACGGCGGAACTCCGGGGTTTTTACAAACCATCCGCACCGCTTTGGCCATACGTTTAAAAGAAAAGATGGGTGTTGCTAAAATTTTAGAACGTGAACACGAATTAAATAGTTATATTTTTAAACAGTTAGAAAGTATTGAAAATTTACATTTATTAGCAGGGCAACATCACGACCGATTGGGTATTTTTTCTTTTTATGTTGACGATGTTCATTTTAATTTAATCGTCAAATTATTGAATGACAGATATGGCATTCAAACCCGAGGCGGCTGTTCTTGTGCCGGAACTTACGGACACTTTTTATTACACGTAGATCAACATACTTCACACGATTTTAAAGCACAAATTGAAGGAGGATGTTTGGTAGAACGCCCCGGGTGGATACGTATGTCAATTCACCCAACAATTACAAATAAAGAGATAGCTTATGTATGTCAAAGTATTAAAGAGGTCATAACAAATCATAAAACTTGGGGAGCCGATTATCATTATGATGCCCCTAGCAATGAGTTTGTTTTTACAGGAAAAGATAATAGTGCCAAAAGTTTAATAACCAATTGGTTTGAACTAGATTAATCCCAAATCTCAAATTACAAACCCCAAATTACAAACTACAAACCCAAAACAATTTGAACAAACTCTTACTCCTTATAATCGCCGTCAACGTCTTAATATCATTAAAGGGTTTTAGCGACCGTTCTTTTTTCGAAAAATTTAAATTCAATGTAGGAGCCATAAAACGTGGTGAACACATAAGACACCTTTCTTCCGGTTTTTTACACGTAGATTATATGCACTTATTCTTTAATATGTGGGCTTTGTACATTTTTGCACCCATAGTTATAAATGATTTTGGGACTGTTTTATTTGGAATCATATATCTTATATGCTTGGTAGGTTCCTCATACTTTTCATTTTTCTACAATAAAAAAAACAATTATTACAGTGCTGTCGGCGCTTCTGGAGCGGTAGCAGGCATTGTGTTTTCTTCGATTTTGTTGTACCCAGATATGACATTAATTATGTTTCCTATTCCCATTCCTTTACCCGGTTATGTTTTCGGCATTGGTTATTTGTTATATTCCATTTATGGGATGAAAAAACAGTTGGGCAATATTGGGCATTCGGCACATATTGGTGGCGCCATTGCGGGTTATTTGTTAACACTGGCCATGGCACCAAGCTTGATTGTAGAGCACACCTTTGTTGTGGTGTTACTGGCTATACCTATTGTTTTATTATTCATTTTATCTAAAGTAACATAAATCACATAACAAGTAAAAGATAGTTTTATATTTGTAATGATTTCAACCACAGTAGATGAGAAGATTGTTTTTAGTTTTATTTTTTCTTTTAGCAGAAATTAGTTTTAGTCAAACTATAGTTATTGATTCTCAGTTTACCAAAATAAAACCACTGTCAGAGCTTTCTTATATTGCAGATTTTGAAAACGCTTTCGATACTCTTAATATTGTTAACCAATCATTTAAGACAGTTACAAAACAAAATATAGGTATTAAAAAAGGCAGCTATTGGTTTAAAATCAAAATAGATAATAGCACAAAAGAATCAAAAAAAATATTTTTTGATGTCAGAGAAGCGGTTGTTAGCCAAGTTAATGTATATAAATTTGAGAAAGGAAAACCAAACCTTGTCTATAATTTAACACCGCAACAGTTCTTAGAAAATGAGCAGAGGCTTGAACAAAATCTATCAATACCTATTATTTTATCGGAATCAGAACTTTCTGAGTTTTATATAAATGTTATATTTCCAAAAACAGCCTATTTCCCCTTAATAATAAGGTCAGAACAAGATGAATACAAGAACTGGCGTTATAGTCTCCTTAGAAAAGGTTTGTATTATGGCTTTGCTCTTATGGTATTTATTCTCAACTTCTTTTTTTACGTGAGTTTAAAAGACAACACTTTTTTATATTATCTCATTTTTTTAACGGCTATTACTTGTAGTCTTTTGTATTACGATGGGTTTTTCTACGAAGTATTACAAAAGGGTTGGTTTTTATATCATATAGAAAACTTTGCCCATTTTTCTATAGCTTTAACAGGTGCTTTATTTGCTACTAAATTTTTACAATTACCAATTTATTTTAAGACTATAAACAAGGTAGGGATAGGCTTTTTAATAGTTATTTCAGTTTTGTATATCATTCAGATAATTACTAAAAACTTTTTATTTTTAGCTTTGGCCGATGCTTTAGGTTTTTTCTTGTTGACTTTGTATTGGGTAACAGCTATTTTGATATTAAAAAAACACGATTACGCTCGATTTTTTGTCTTAGGGTACAGCCTTATGTTATTTATTACTACTCTTTATGTATTACCATTAGATTTTGGCTTTTCTGGATTTGGCATAAGATTAGCTCACCTTAAGTTAGGTGGTTTGTTAGAAATGCTTTTTTTAACTTATGCTATTACCTATCGTACCAAAATACTGCGAAACGAATACAATTTCATCAGCCTTGAACTGCATGAATTTATCGATAAGTATATGCATCTTGAATTAACCATAAAGTCATCAAAAAAGAACGACGATGCTATAGCTACTAAATTAGAAAGCCTTAAAAAGACCCATGCTTTAAGCGATAGAGAGACCGAAGTTTTATTGTGTATAGCCCAACACAAAACCAATAAAGAAATAGCCGAATATCTGTACTTATCTGTCAACACTATAAAATTCCACACACGTAATCTTTACGAAAAATTAGATATAAATACCCGTGCTGCGGTACGCCATAAATTAGAAGATACACTTTAAGACACTAAAATTATCAATTTACTTTTAAACTTCGGACTTTAGGCTTTTCGACTTTTCAACTCCAGACATAAATTTTTTAGCTTCCGACTTCCGACTTTTTACTTCAAACATCTTCCTTTCCCACAAAAACTACCCCAAATGGGTGGGGATTTATTGTGCCTTACGGTCTATTATTGCACTCAATTTTAAGAAAACTCTTTAATGACGTACCCAAAAAGTACACAAGCTTATTTAAAAAATCGTATTCAGACAAACAACAATGCTATTTATAGATTTAAAATAGCCCTAGTTGTTTTGCTTTTATCGTTGTTGGGCATTTTTATTGTCACACTATTTGAAACAAGCTTAATTGAACATTTTTTAAATAGCAATACAAGCAATTTTATACAATTTATAGTTTTTTATATGGCCTTATATATACTGGCTTTAGGCTTTAGTATCTACAGAATTAAAAGCTTAGAAAGTCAAAATAAACACATAACAAAACGCCTGTTAGAGGGTGACCAATAAATTACAACTAATACAAAAATCATGAAAAATTTTCACAAACAACCAATGCTACTTTTAATATTTTTTATTTTAACTAGTTTTCAATTCTTTGCACAAACAAGTATAACACAAAATATTGCTCACAATAGTTTGAATTGGGCTGATGTGGGTCAATCATTTACAGCTACACAAGATGGGGTTATTACTAATATTCAGGTAGTGCCAAATTTTGCAGGCACTAGTACTTTAAGTATTTATAGTGGCGCAGGTATAGGGGGCACTTTATTATATACACAATATGTAACTTTTACAGACCATTATAACTCTACTAGTGACTTTTCTTTTCAAACAATTGTTATTAACGCTCCTGTAAATATAACCAATGGGAGTGTTTATACTTTTAAACTTTCAGGTATTAATTCTTTTGCACTCGCTGCGGCAGATGTATATTACGGTGGTACCCTGATTAGTGGTACGAGCATATATTCTAATTGGGAACTTACCTTCAAAATCCTTCAAGGGGCAGGAAACACCGCCCCAACTTTTACTTCTACAGCTGTAACAAGTATAAACGAAAACCAAACCTATACCTATACAGTAACTACAAACGATATAGATGGCGACAACGTTACACTAACAGCACCCACACTTCCAAGTTGGTTAAGTTTAGATGCTAATATTACTGTGAGTACCTTTGCAGGAAGCGGTACACCAGGTTCCGTCGATGACACAGGTACGTCAGCACAATTTAATACTCCAAGTAGAGTAGCTATAGATGCTTCAGGTACTATTTATGTAGCAGATACAGGTAACCAACGTATCCGTAAAATCACGGCAAATGGTGTTGTAACAACATTGGCAGGTAGCACATTCGATTTTGCTGATGGTACGGGTACATCTGCAAAATTTGCTAATCCTACAGGCATAGCTGTAGATGGGTCTGGTACTATCTATGTAGCAGATAGAAATAACCAACGTATCCGTAAAATCACAGCGGCTGGTGTAGTTACGACATTTGCAGGTTCGGGTACACGAAGTTTTGCCGACGGTACGGGTACGGCTGCACAATTTGCTAACCCTACAGGCATAGCCATAGATGGGTCTGGTACTATTTATGTAGCAGATACAAATAACAATCGTATCCGTAAAATTACAACGGCAGGAGTTGTAACAACATTTGCAGGCTCTGGGACATCTGGTTTTGCCGACG
>JASFYX010000034.1:0-44119 GCA_045046885.1 Flavobacteriaceae bacterium | reverse complement strand
TAGTTTTTTCATAATTCAGTCTCAAATATACACAATACTATTAATTATAATTAGAACGACTATAAATTTAACAACCTTTGTTATATTTTATAACAGCCTTAACAAAGCTAAAGTCAAATACTTTATTGTTATATTGCCATTAATCTGAAAATTAACTAGCTTAGCTAAATTAATTTAGGCTGATATTTCTTAAATATTAAAATCTAAGCTCATGAAACAATCACTCAAATCCATTTTTTTAATTCTTTTTTTATGTGCTGCTTTTTCAATAACTGCACAACAAAATAAAAAAGCCCAATCTTTAAAAGATTTAACCATTAAAAAAGATTTCTACAAAAATCTAAAATGGCGCAATATCGGTCCAAAACGTGGCGGTCGTTCTTTAGGCTCTGCTGGGAGTCCGGGAAGACCTAACGAATATTACTTTGGAGCAACTGGTGGCGGTTTATGGAAAACAACTGATGGTGGAAACGAATGGAAACCTGTTACCGACGGTCAATTAAGCAGTTCGTCTGTAGGAGCTGTTGCTATAGCAGAAACAAATCCAGATATAGTTTACATCGGTATGGGAGAGGTAGATTTACGTGGCAGTATTACTCAAGGCGATGGTGTTTATAAAACCAAAGATGGTGGTAAAACATGGCATCATATGGGTTTAAAAGAAACACAAGCCATATCTCGTATCCGCATACATCCAACCAATCCTAATATTGTTTATGTTGCTGCACTTGGACATCCTTATGGAAATAATGAAGAACGAGGCGTATTTAAAAGCATAGATGGGGGTAATACTTGGAAAAAAGTGCTTTATGTAAGTGATAAATCTGGTGCGATTGATTTAATTTTAGATAGAAATAATCCTAAAATAATTTATGCCAGTACTTGGCAAGTGCAACGTAAAGCTTGGAAAATGTGGGGTGGTGGTCCAGACTGTAAATTATGGAAATCTATAGATGGTGGCGACACTTGGACAGACCTTACTAAAAATCCGGGCATGCCCAAAGGACCAATAGGAAGAATAGGCGTAACGGTTTCTCCTGCCGATTCAAATAGAATTTGGGCTATTGTAGAGGCTAATGAGGGTGGTGTTTTTCGTTCTGATGATGCCGGAAAAACATGGAAAATAACCAACAATAAACGCAAACTAAGACAACGTGCCTTTTATTATTCTAGAATTTATGCTGACCCTTGGGACAAAGAAACAGTTTATTGCTTAAATACTAATTTGTATAAATCAACAGATAGTGGCAAAACTTTTGATATTACTATTAAAGTGCCACACGGAGACAATCACGATCTATGGATTGATCCTAATAATCCTGATCGCATGATAAACTCTAATGACGGTGGTGCTAATGTGAGTCTCAATGGCGGCAAAACTTGGACGGAACAAGATTATACTACGACACAATTATACCACGTAATGACCACAAGCGATGTGCCTTATCATGTTGTTGGTGCACAACAAGACAATGGAACTGTTGCCATCCCTAGTGATGGTTGGGGTAATATGATGGCTCGTGGCCCAAATCACGGGTGGTATTATGCCGTTGGTGGTGGCGAAAGTGGTTGGATTACACAACATCCTGACAAAGCAAATATTTTTTACGCCGGCAGTCAAGGAGCCCTTTTAACACGATACGACCGCAGCAATGGTCAAGTAAGAGACATACAGGTATATCCACGCTTTTTTTCTGGAGAACCTGCAAGTGCGTTACCGGAAAGATGGCAATGGACCTTCCCAATTATGTTTGCACCACAAGACTCTAAAGTAATGTACACTTGTTCACAACACGTCTGGAAAACCATTAATGATGGCCAAACTTGGGAGCGTATAAGTCCTGATTTAACTTATGCCGACCCAAAGACCTTAGGTAAAACAGGCGGTGTTATAACAATGGACATGAATGGTCCCGAAATTTACGCTACCGTTTTTGCATTAGCACCCTCAAAATATGACATAAATACAATTTGGGCAGGATCTGATGATGGCAAAATAAACATTACAAGAGATGGTGGCAAAAATTGGACAGATATCACGCCAAAAGAACTGCCAAAATTTTCTAGAGTGAGTATTATAGACGAATCAAATTTTAATCCTGGCACTTTATATGTCGCCGCAAACCGCTATCAAGTTGATGACCGTCAGCCCTACGTTTTTAAAACACACGACTACGGCAAAACATGGACAAAAATTACCAATGGTATTGCCGATGGCCATTTTGCCAGAGCAATAAGAGAAGATACTGTAAGAGAAGGATTGCTCTTTTTAGCGACGGAACACGGTGTTTATTTTTCTTTAAACGATGGCGAATTGTGGCAAAGTTTACAATTAAATCTTCCCGATACGCCTGTACGCGATTTAGTTATAAAAGATAATGATGTGGTTTTAGGAACCCACGGTAGAGGTTTTTGGATTTTAGATAATATTCAGCCTTTACGGCAATACAAAGAAGCTATGAATACCCAATCGGCAGTTCTTTTTAAACCTTCTGATGCCATAAGAGGTATTTATAAGGCCACTATACAATATTATTTGAAAGAAAAACAGGACACCATAACCTTCGAGATTCTCAATAATGAAAATAAGGTTGTTTCAACCTTTACGGGAAGTAAACCTAAATATAAAATTGATCCAAATATTCCTTGGTGGCGAAGAGGGGGTTCTTCTAAGCCCACAACAGCCAAAGGTCTCAATACTTTTACTTGGGATTTAAGATATCCCGGTGCCACAGTTTTTGACGGTATGATTATTTGGAGTGCACAACCTAAACGCGGCCCAAAAGCCCCTATTGGGAATTATAAAGTTCGTATGAAAACAAAGGGCTATGATAAAACTTATGCCTTTGCTGTTAAAATGAATCCGAACCTTAAAGGTGTTACAGCAAAAGATCTTAAAGAACAATTTGATTTATCTACTAAAATAATGACTAAAACGAGTGCCGCAAACGAAGCGGTTATTCATATTCGCAAGATTAGAAAATATCTAAATGCTAATAAAACAGTATTCAAGAGTAGCGTTTATAAAAATATTGTTGCACCATTACTTAAAAATATGGCAGCTATTGAAGTAGAATTGTATCAAGTTAAAAATCAATCTGGGCAAGACCCTCTTAATTTTCCCATCAAATTAAATAATAGATTGGCTTCATTACGCCGTAGTGTTGAAAATGGAGATGCAAAACCTACAGATGGTGCTTATCTTGTTATTAAAGAATTATCTCAAGAGCTCAACCAACATCTCAATACCTTAGATAAAACCTTAAAATTATATTTACCAAAAGTGAATGCGATTTTAAAAAAGAAAAGAAAAAAGGTTATAGAATAAAGTTAAAGTTGTTGAAGTTGGTGTGACATGGTTGCTTTGCTAATAAATTAAGACGAAACCTAATTAACAACTTTATAATAAATATTTTACAATATTATTGCAATTAAAAGTTAAAACCTTTAGCTTCGATTACCGGCTGATATACTCAATTAAAACTGAACATATCATAACATTATGCAATATTCAGAATGAACACTTTTAAAATAGATGAATCGCAAGAATTAATTCGAAAAGAAGGAAAAGATAATCTTTGGATTCTTCACGTAAACGGAGTGCCTCAATCTTTTACACCATCTAGGCTATATAAATATTATGGATTGAATGAAAATAACATTGATGCAATTAAAAATTCATATCTATATTTAAATAATCCGGCTGAGTTTAATGATCCTTTCGATTGCTCTTATAATTTAATAAAAGAAAAACAAATTAGACCAGTTGATAGATTTCCTGTTCCAACACAAAATAATGTTGGAAATAAAGGTATTTGTTGTTTTTCGACTGTTGATAATAACCCATTAATGTGGCCTCATTACACTGACTCATATAACGGCTTTGTAATAAAAATGAAACATACATTTAGAATTGTACAAGAAGAAGGTATGGCAGGTCATAGATTAATGAGAGTAATATATTCTAATGACCCAAGCAAAGTTAGTGAAACTATGCCGTTTGCTAACTCTTATCAACTTGGAGTTAAATTGGCTCATTGGTCTTATGAAAATGAATGGAGGCTTGTAATAGATAAAACTGATAATAATTTTAGGAAATTAAAATACATAAAGGAGGATATTGAAGAATTTATTTTTGGTTTTAAATTTCTAGTTGATAAAAAAGATATATTACAAAACGAATTGCGGGATAAACTTCTTAAAATAATTAGAGATAAATTTCCTGACGTACCTAAATTTATAATGGGTCCTGATTTTAATAGTTTTAAATTAAAGAAAGTGCCACTGTATGAAGCAAGAGATATTTATGATTTTAATTTTGATAATTAGATAAAACATTGCCTAACACCTCATAAAATTTATGCTTACATTTAAACTAAAAAACGAACTGACAAACATTCAACAAACGATTTGCTACGTCCGAAAAATCTCTGATTTCCCAGTCGCACAAATCTTATAAAAACTCGATAAGCGTAACTCCAAGAAATCTTAAGAAATAACCCCAGAGCCTAACAGTTCCTCGCCCAGATACCACGCTACAAATTGCCCTTCGGTTATAGCCGATTGTGGTTGGCTGAATTCCACATATAAACCTTCGTCAAACTGGTATAATACAGCCTCTTGCAAAGCTTGACGGTACCTAATTCTGGCCATTACTTTTAAAGTGTCGCCTGTTTTTAAAGTCAGGTCGGGACGTACCCAATGTAATTCGGCATTACTTACAAAAAGTGCTTTTCTAAATAAACCCCGGTGGTTTTTACCTTCGCCAGTATAAATGGTATTGCTTTTTATATCTGTAGCGATTACAAAAAGAGGTTCTACGGTACCACCCACAGCCAAACCTTTACGTTGCCCAATGGTAAAATAAAAGGCCCCCTGATGTGTCCCCACTACTTTACCATCTGTGGATTGGTATTTGTATTTTTCTGATAGATAGATTAATTCTTCATGTTTTGATTTAAACACTGGCAATGGTGTAGCGTAAGCTTTAAAATCTTTCGGAATCTGAATTATTTGCCCTTCTTTAGGTTTGAGTTGCTGTTGCAAGAACTCAGGTAAACGGACTTTACCAATAAAACACAAGCCCTGTGAATCTTTCTTTTCGGCTGTCACCAAATTTTGTGCGGTGGCAATTTTACGCACTTCGGGTTTTAACAGTTCCCCTATAGGAAAAAGGGCTTTAGCCAGTTGTTCTTGCGACAACTGACATAAAAAATAAGATTGGTCTTTGTTTGGGTCGCTCCCTGCTAATAATTTATAAACCGTTTTACCGTCAATTGTTGTTTCGCCTTTTCTACAATAATGCCCTGTGGCTACGAAATCGGCGCCTAAATCAAGGGCGATTTTCATAAAAAGGTCGAATTTAATTTCGCGATTACACAGTACATCGGGATTTGGGGTACGTCCTATTTTATACTCGTTAAACATATAATCTACAATGCGCTCTTTATAGTCAACACTTAAATCGACTACCTGAAAAGGAATACCTAATTTTTCGGCTACCAACATCGCATCATTGCTATCTTCTAGCCACGGACATTCGTCTGAAATGGTTACAGAATCATCGTGCCAATTTTTCATAAACAGTCCTATAACCTCATAACCGGCTTCCTTTAAAAGATAAGCCGCCACGCTAGAATCGACGCCTCCCGAAAGACCTACAACAACACGTTTCATTTTTTATAAAATATTGGAGTGCAAAGATACGAATACCTGATAGAATTAAGACCGCTTCGCTGAAAGAACAAAGAAACTAGACAATAGCGCCTAGACCTTAAAATACGGAACGCTAAAGAATATGAAATAAAGCATTTAAATCGAAATTAAAATTCTAATTTTGTGTTATCAAATTTTCGAAATGAAACCCATCGAACAAAAATTGGCCGCATTAGCTGTAAAGTCGGCCCCTTTAGAACCTTCTGAAGAGACACGTAATACGCTGCTAAACACCTTACAAAATTACAGTAACAACTTTATAAATACCTTGTCAGAAATGCCAGCGTACGTCAATGACACAAAAGTTGATACCAATGTTTTAAAAATAGATAACACAACCCATACACTCGATAAAATATTAACTATTTACGACGAACAGGTAAACGACAATGGCATTAAACCCGCTTCGGGCGGTCATGTGGGCTACATCCCCGGTGGTGGTATTTTCACTTCGGCTTTAGCCGATTATTTAGCCGCAATTTCTAACGAGTATGCGGGTATTTATTACGGTTCGCCTGGGGCGGTGAGTATTGAAGATGAAGTGGTAAATTGGTTAAAAACATTGTTTGATTTTCCCAAAACAGCTGTTGGTAATTTAACTTCGGGAGGGTCTATTGCCAACCTTATAGCCCTGACAGCTGCACGCGATAAACATCATATTAAAGGTGACAAAATAGAAAAAAGTGTGGTGTATTTGAGTCCGCAAGTACATCATTGTGTTTTAAAAGCCTTGCGTATTATTGGTTTAGAAGATGTTATTGTTCATAAACTCATTTTAGATGACTATTACCGTATTGATACCGAAAAATTAGAGCAACAAATAAAAGTCGATTTATCACAAGGACTTAATCCGTTTTGCATTATAGCTTCGGCGGGCACTACAGATACCGGTGCGGTTGACCCGCTAGATACTTTGGGCGACATCAGTAAAAAATACAATACGTGGTTTCATATTGACGGTGCTTATGGCGGCTTCTTTATTTTGGTTGATGAAAAAAAACACCTTTTTAAAGGGATTGAAAAAGCCGATTCGTTAGTCATTGACCCACATAAGGGTTTGTTTTTGCCTTACGGATTGGGCGCTGTATTGATAAAAGACAAAGAGGCTGTGTTTAAATCACATCACTATTTTGCCAGTTATATGCAAGATGCTATGAGTAACGGCATTTTAAATCCGGCTGATGTATCGCCAGAGCTCACCAAACATTTTAGGGGATTGCGCTTGTGGCTACCACTTAAACTTCACGGCATAGAACCTTTTGTAGCCTGCTTGGAAGAAAAGTTGGTTTTAACCGATTACTTTAGAAATAAGCTTTTGGAATTAGGATTTAAAATCGGGCCGCAACCCGATTTATCTGTCAGTTATTTTTGGTACCCTACAGATATGTTGGCTAATCAAAATAATTTTAACAAAAGATTGATGGATGAAATCCACAAAGACGGTCGTGTATTTTTAAGTTCTACAGTTATTAATGACAATTTTGTTATAAGAATGGCATTACTCTCTTTTAGAACAAAAAAAGAAACCATTGATAAAGCTATAACAATGATAAAAAGAAGTTTGGCTAAGACTGAAAAGGCTTTTTCTATTTAATATATTTTAAATCTTTATCATATAAACCGATTAGGAGGCTGTTACCACTAGCATCTACTTTTATACCGCCATATTTGGCTTTTCCATATTTGTCAGATTCGCCCTCTTGGAAGAAATAAGATTCCGCTCCAATATTAATACTAAAATATTCTGATGTATACTCAATAAGGTATTCACCCTCATTAAGTGGTAATTCCTCTTTTTGTAATCTGACTTTTTCGGCTACACCATTTGGCTTTAATTTCACAACACAAAAGCCCCTTTTTGAAATGCTGTCGTACCCAACATTTTGAGATATTTTGTATCGCAACCTCATATAATCACCTTGCATTAGAGATCTAGGATCAACAGGGGCTAACTCTAATAAAATGAGTTTACCATTTGATAATAACGTTTCTTTCTTTACTATTGAATTGTTAAATAACACAATCAACAACAGAAGATTAACAAATATAATTGCCCTTTTATACTTTTTCATTCAAAGTGTTTTTACTTAATATTAGATAGAAAATAAGAAATAAGAGCCCTGACGAAAACAATAGAATTGATTTGGTTAGCAATGTAAAATTGAGGTCGTAATAATATTGTGAAACAAAATAAATCAAGGCAATTACCCCAATAACCAAACCCGTTTTATAATTGACATAAAAACTCATCAGCAATATTAAAATAGCGCCAGATATGGCTGGCGCATACAATGTTGGTAAAAGTATGAATATGCATAAAGTATAAATGAGCATCTTATTTTTTAACGAATTAATTTTTAAAACATCTAAAATTTTATAAACCATGTAAATAACAGCACTAAACATTACAATGGATGAAACCCACATGTAAATTTGAGATATAGGAATCAGATTTCTTTTACCAATAAATATTAAACCTACCAAAAAAGAAAATAACACCCCTATACGTAACGGATTATAAAGTCTTCCTAGTTTCTTATTGTAAATAATGATTTTTGGCTCATTTAAAAAAACAAATACTAGAGACAATGCATAAAATAAAATATAGATATGGATGGTGTTGTAATTTTCATTTATAAGTATTAACGACAGCAAACTACCACCGCTAATTATTATAGAAATAAATGATAAGATATAATTTTGTGTGATATAAAGTGCTAAAAAAGCTGTGACAATGAAAACTAAAGAAATAATATTATCATCTAACTTGAACACCGATAAGCCTGTTGAAAGTAAAGCAAATCCTATAATATAAAGTGAAGCACTTAAGGTATCAACAATAAGTTTTTCATTTTCTTTATTCATCAAAACAGCAACTATAATAAACACCAATCCAAACAATAATAGTCCGTATTTTGAATTACTCAATCCAGCAGCATATAAGAAACCTCCAAAAGCCAACATGGCTAAAAAACTTCCTAAAATTGAAAGAATTTTAATAGCCAAACCCGATTTGTTTTCGCTGTTTTTTTGATATGCTTTGAGAATGGCATCCGTATCATATTCAAATTTATCACCTTCAGATAATTGAATACTTTGTAATTTTTCTTTTAAATCGGATTCACTAATCATTGCGCCATCTTTTTTGAATATCTAATATTTTTTTTATCGTAAAAGTCACACTTGCTATTACAAATAAGCTAATGATAAAATACATCGATGCCCCGTCAGAAATTTTTATAAGTAAAGCTGATAAAATAATTATTAAACTAAATGGAATAATAGAAAGGTAAAAAACGCTTTTACTTTTTAAACCGTGTTTGATTCCAATAAAATACAGCACGCCAGTAATTAAAATCAGTATAAAAAAGTTTGTGGTATAATCATCAAAAATACCAATAGCAATACCTATTGTTGCAAAAAACAGGATGGTTAAAGCTAATATATTTGAAAACCAAACAGGTAATTTATATTTATCAATACTTTTTAATTCAATTTTTGAAAAAACTAAAAACAAAGTATTCATTAAAATAAGAAGTGTGAAAATAAAATTTTCGGACCAATGCTGTGCCACTTGTTGTGAATACAACACAAATGTTGTGTTTATTAATACAAAATACAGCAACCATAACGGGGCATAATTAGCTATGATAACCCATAGTGTAATAAACAATGTCCATCCTAAGAAAAAATCATACGCATTAGCCCCCGTTTGATAAATCTGTCCGAATACGGCAAACAGCACCCCAACCATAACTGATGCACTCGTTAGAATTATATTTTTAATACTTAAATTCAGTTTAGAAAATAAAACTATTAAAGTCAATACAATAATTAGACTTTCAATTAATCCGAGCTTAGCAAATTTGTTTAAATCGGCCCAGTTGTAGGCAAAAAAGAATACTATACCGGCAGTTGCAAAACCAACTCCTAAACTAATAAAAAGTATTTTGAGAAATTTGTACCAAGAGGTGACATCACTGTAAACCTCCTTCTTAAAAACCTTATCAATTCCTTTTTCAGACCAATTACTATTTCTACTAATAATATAGATATCTTCTCTGTTAATATCTGCCATATAAAAGTTTAATTTTTCTTTTTGGGTTTTAAAGCGGGTTTATCGGCATATAATAATTTGCCATTTTCATAATGTTGCCAAGTACCCACACGTTTATTGTCTTTGTAAAGTCCTTTGCTTTTTATTCTACCGTTTTTTCGTTCATAATAAATAGCTATACCATTTAAATCACCATTTTTATAAGTCAAATCTTGATACAGAAAACCACGTATAGCATAGCGTTTATAATTACCCTCTAGTTTACCTAAATGGTAATGTGCCTTTTCTGTAATTTTACCATTGGCATAATATACTTTTACTTCGCCTTCTAAAAAACCTTCTTTATAAGTTTCTTCTGATAAAATGGTACGCCCATCTTTATGGAAAAAAAACCATTTACCTGTTCTTTTCTTTCCTAACATCTTACCTTTACTTTCCAAAACACCTTTGGTTGTAAAAAAGGACACTTCACAAGTATTATCATTGGCATTAAATACACGAATGACGATAGGTTTTACATCGTTATTTATATCATAATATTTAAAAGTCCCTATTTCTTTACCATGACTAAACTGGCCGGTATATCGCAACTTATTATTGAGTTTGTAGTATTTTTTCCACACCCCATGACGCTTGCCTTGTCCATCAAATTTATTGATATCGGTCTGTGCCCAAAATATTTGAGTTGTAAGAATTAATATGAGTAAAATTTTTATTCGGACTTTCATCAACGTTTTTTTCTGATTTCTTTTTTATCAATATTGGGGTTTAATGTACGTGCCCAATCGATTATAGATTTAATTTGGTCTTGGGTTAAAGTAGCGTCTTTATGTATCCATAAATAACTCTCTAATGGCATTTCACCTTCTTCTAATTGTTCTTTTATCTCTTTTAATTTTTTATTTTTTCGATTTTCTGAATAAGTCCCCCACATATCAAAATTGAGCTCGTCTTTCCCCTCGTCAACATGATTAGCCAACCACCAAGAAACAGGCGCTACGTTATTATACCAAGGATAAGCAGTATTGTTAGAATGACAATCGTAACACGATGTCGCAATAAGATCTTGCACATCTTCTGAGGCTTGCTCTATTTGAAAAATATTTGTTTTAGGTCTTGTTTCTTGTACATTTTTTGTTGGTCTGTAAAACTGAATGGCTATTAATAAAAAAATTAGGTACTTGATTTTAAAATATTTTTTCATAATTAGATTATAAACGGGTTAATTCGGTTAATTGTTGCGGTGTTAAAAATAGTAATTTTGCTTTTACCAAGCGCGGGATCAATATTTGCCAATTTTTATGTTCTTTAAATATCTTGCTAAAAATAGGTTTGGCTACTTTATAATCACCATTATTTGAAAGTGTTACAGCATACCAAAATTTCATTTCTACATTATCGGGATTCAGTCCCTGTGCCTTCATATAGTTGTCTTTCGCCAATTTAAAATCGCCTTTTTCTACCGCCAAGTCGCCTTGATTCATAAATTCGTACGCCGTATGAATATTAAGTAATCTGTGCAATTCTTCTATAGGATTGTCATTGTCGTCTATACGTAAATTAACTAGGGTATCTTCCCACACATTGCCTGTGCTTTTGGCTTTTACTACAATTAAAGCGGCCGCTTGCTTACCACGAATATCACCACCTTCGGCTTGTGCGGCATCAAGAGCCGCCAATAGGCGTTCTGCCAAGGTACCTTTAGTTGTTTCAAAAGCCTTTGCCATAGCTGGCCAAACAGTAGGTTTTGCCATTAAATTGGCCTGAGTCGAAAAGTTTTTTCCTGTTTGGTGTCCCGCAAATTCGATACAATTTTTTCCCGTAAAGGCATAAACATCGCCTTGAGCGTTGAGCATCGCCACTTGACGGACGTCTCGCCCAGCATCTAAAGCCAATAAATTAGTGACGGCCATTTTGGGTGTTAAACCATTTTCCATTAAGGTTAAACCACGAGGCCCGAATGACGGATTTATAAATGACTGCGTCGCCACAACACCAACACCAGCTTTACCCCAAGCCACCAAACTACCCACGCCAAACCAGTGCGATTGCACGGCCACACCCATATCGCCCGTAACAGAGTCTCGGGCTACAATAGAAAAAGTATGCGCAAAGGGATTTGATTTAATGTACATTTGGGCTTGAGTGCAAAACCCTATTTGTAAAACAAGTATAATTAGTAAGCTTTTTTTATTCATAAAACATTTATTATTTTCTTATTCAAATTTAGAAATAATTTCTTTAGAGTAGCCACCATCTTATTCTTTTAAATAAGTATGTTGAAAACAATCGTAGCAGTTATCATATATAAACAAATTATTTTCAATTATTTCATAGGATTGTTTATTACCACTATCATAAATTATTAGTTTCGAATTCTCTCCACGTATAGACTCTCCAAGATCCAAACGATAGCCTATCTCAGATTCTAAAGTGTTGTTTACAAAATACTTTACTGTTTTTTTAGTTATTGATAACTTTTTAGTTGTTTGAGTTGATTCGGGTGTTTCTGTTTTTCCTGTAATACCGCCCGATGATTGAATCCATATCCAGTCTCCAATAATTTGATTATCAATTATATTATCAGATGTACAAGCCAATAACAATACAAACGAAACAATTAAAATTAATCTCTTTTTCATAGTATTGAAGATATAAATGTCTAAAAATATCCTATAAAGATATAAATTCTTTCCCTAACTTTGACAATCAAATTCTACACCAATGCGTGAGTCTAATTTTTGGTTTAATTTTATAATGATAGTTGTCATTGCGCATTTTGTTGTGGGCTTTGGGTATCTTATCTATAAATTATCACCTAAAAAGAAAGATAAAAAAAAGGATGACTAAAGATTTATTAATAAATCAGTTAAATTCAATTACAGATACTAGGCGTGTTAACCGTTTAAGGGTTGCAAATTTAGTACTCGAAAACAAAAATATCTTCCCTTTTTTACTCGCAATTACTTTTGACTTTAACAATAAAACGTCCATTAAAGCTGCTTGGGTTTTAGAGTTTGTCTGTCATAAAAAATTAGAATGGGTTGCTGAGTATATTGATCTTTTTTGTATCCATTTGAATAAATTACACTTTGGAAGCGCCGTTAGACCTATTGCCAAAATTTGTGAACTTTTGGCAAAAGCTTATACCTCTAAAGAAGCTTTTTACATAAAAGAAAAACTTAAAAAAGAGCATATAGACCTTATTATTGAAGCTTCTTTTGATTGGCTTATAAGTAAGCATAAAGTAGCTATAAAAGTTTACAGTATGGAAACACTACTAATTTTTGGTGAAAATTACGACTGGGTCTATGAAGAATTGGAGCATATTATCGCGCAAAATATTTATAAAGAAAGTGGCGCCTATAAATCTAGAGGAAAAAAAGTGTTGTTAAGACTAAAGAAAAATAAATAAAGTCTTTAAGCTATTATTGCTTAATTTTGCCTTTTTAAATTAATCGGATGTCTTTAAATTCTTTAAATGCTATTTCGCCAATTGACGGTCGCTACCGCTCTAAAGTAGTTGCTTTGGCCGCTTATTTTTCTGAAGAAGCGCTTATAAATTACCGTGTAAAAGTAGAAATAGAATACTTTTTGGCCTTGTGCGAAATACCTCTACCACAATTAAAAGATTTTAACAAGGCCGATTTTGAAAAACTGAAAACTATTTATACTTCTTTTTCTACAAAAGATGCTCAACGTATAAAAGACATTGAAAAGGTAACAAATCACGACGTAAAAGCAGTAGAATATTTTATTAAAGAGCAGTTTGATAATTTAGGGCTCGAAAAATACAAAGAGTTTATCCATTTCGGCTTGACGTCTCAAGACATCAATAATACAGCTGTACCCTTATCATTAAAAGAAGCTGTAGAAAATGTATATTTTGTACAAATTGATACGCTTATAAATAAAATTAGGAGCTTAGCAACACAATGGCAAGACATCCCGATGCTGGCCAAAACGCATGGGCAACCTGCCTCACCTACCCGATTGGGTAAAGAATTTATGGTTTTTGCAGTCCGCTTAGAAGAACAATTAAAAAGCTTAAAACAGGTGCCTTTTGCTGCTAAATTTGGCGGGGCTACGGGGAATTTCAATGCCCATAAGGTAGCTTATCCTACAAGCAATTGGCGACAATTCGGACAACAATTTGTAGAAGATACTTTGGGTTTAAAACATTCGTTTCCCACAACACAAATAGAACATTACGACCATTTGGCTGCTCTGTTTGATGCTTTAAAACGCATCAATACCATAATTTTAGATTTAAATCGTGATGTTTGGATGTACATATCTATGGGCTATTTTAAACAGAAAATAAAAGCCGGCGAAGTCGGTTCATCAGCAATGCCACATAAAGTCAATCCGATTGATTTTGAAAATTCTGAAGGCAACATCGGCTTAGCAAATGCCTTGTTCGAACACTTATCGGCAAAACTTCCCGTATCAAGATTACAACGTGATTTAACCGATTCAACTGTCCTTAGAAACGTAGGTGTCCCTATTGGGCACACACTTATAAGTATTGCTTCAACATTAAAAGGTTTAGATAAACTCATTATAAATAAAGAGGTAATCAATAAAGATTTAGAAGATAATTGGGCTGTAGTAGCCGAAGCGCTTCAGACAATTTTACGACGCGAAGGGTATCCAAATCCCTACGAAACACTTAAAGGTTTAACTCGTACAAACACAACAGTTACCAAACAATCTATTGCCAATTTTATAGAAACACTAGACGTTAGTGAGGCTATAAAAGTCGAATTAAAAGCTATTTCACCTCAAAATTTTACAGGAATTTAATGCGTCATTTTATAACACTTCTAATTTTATTAAGTCTGTTTAGCTGTAAAAACAGCACCTTAAAAGACCTTGACTACTACAAAACAGGGACTTTTAAAACTATTTTAAGCGATAAGAATATCACTTCTACAGCTACGCGTAATGATACATTACAAATTGAAACTTATGAAGGTAAAAAGGATACTTTTTACATTAAATGGAAAAATAACTTTGAGTACATACTAACACATAAAAATCCTAAAACAGCTTTAGATAGTGTTCCTTTTCACGTAAAAATAACGGGGTTTGATGGCGATAATTATAGTTTTAAAGCTTTCTACCAAGATTCTAATTTTAAACAAAAAGGCACAGCTACAAAAATTAATAAATGATTGAAATTTTTCTACATTCTGAAGCTTGGGTTGCCCTTTTAACTTTAACCTTTTTAGAAATTGTTTTAGGTCTAGATAACTTGGTTTTTATTTCTATTGCTGCGGGAAAATTACCTAAAGCAATCCAGAAAAAAGCCACTAATTTAGGAATGGTTTTAGCGCTTGTTTTACGTATTATTTTACTATTGGGAATCACTTATTTAATAGCGTTAAACACCCCCATTTGTAGTTTTAATACAACTTGGTTTAAATCTGATGTTACAGGTCAAAGTCTTATACTATTAGCCGGCGGTATCTTTTTACTTTTTAAAAGTACGCGCGAAATCCACCATAAAGTAGAAGGTGATGACCCAGAAAAATCTTCTCCTAAAAAAGGGTACACGCTCAGTAAAGCCATTGTACAAATTGCCCTTATAAACCTTGTTTTTTCTTTTGATTCCATACTTACTGCTGTAGGTATGACCAACGGCATTAATGGTGCTTTAGAAATTATGATTGTTTCTGTTTTAATCTCTATGCTCATTATGATGGTGTTTGCATCACCTGTATCAAAATTTGTAAACAAACATCCTACAGTACAGATGTTAGCCTTGTCTTTTTTAATCCTTATCGGATTTATGTTGGTTGTAGAAGCGGCACATTTGTCACATACCGTTATCTTTAAACAAACAATTGGTGCTATCCCAAAAGGGTATCTTTATTTTGCAATTGCCTTTTCACTTGGTGTAGAAGCTCTTAACATGAAGGTGCGCAAAAAACACAAATAATCATAACATACTTTACCACAAAAACTGTAACATAAGTTACTTATATCTGTATGTTAGGTTACACCATTAACCTTTAGCCCGCTCTAATTTTGCCTCAAATTTTAATTCAATTTAAAAATGAGGACAATGAACAAAAAGATTTTAATGGTATTTTGCTTATCGCTGATGTCCTTTTATGCAATATCACAAGAGCAAAAAAGTATAAGCTTGCAAGATGCCATTAACCAAGCACAATTAAAAAACACACAGATAAAGATTGCCGAACAAAACAAAGCCATAAGTACGGCACAGTACCAACAATCTATGGCGGTATTTTTACCAAACGTAACCGTCAATAATTCGGTTATGGCGACTAACAGTCCGCTAAACACTTTCGGATTTAAGTTGTTACAACAAATAACTACGGCAGCCGATTTTAATCCAGCTCTATTAAACAGTCCCGATGCTATTACCAATTTTAGCACACAAATTCAGGTACAACAACCGCTTATAAACATCGACGGATTTTATCAGCGCAAAGCAGCAAAATTGGCCAATCAAGCATCGGATTTTGCTTTAGCCAGAACCAAAGACGGCATCAAGTTGCAAGTTCAAACAGCTTATTTAAAACTGCAATTATCTTATAAAGCCGTTGACGTAGTAAAACAAGCTTTAAAAACGGTAAAAGCCAATCATAAATATGTAAGTGATTTATACAAACAGGGTTTGGTACAAAAATCAGATGTCTTAAACCTCGAAGTTTATGTAGCATCGGTTAAAAACCAATTGCAACAAACCGAAAGTATGGTTAAAAACAGCTCAGACCAATTGGCTTATCTTTTAGGTAAACAGGATAAAACAAGCGTTTTAGTTCCTACTGATTCTTTGAGTTTGATAAAAAATATTTCGGACAGTAAACAAGTATTAACCGAACAACGCACCGATATTTTAGCTTATAAATCGCAAGTAGAAGCGCAAAAACAAATGTTAAAATCATCCCAATCAGCTTTTTTACCACGTGCCAATGCCTTTGCTAATTACGAATGGAACACAGCCGATTTTCTAGGTTTTAAAGCCAATAACTACTTAGTAGGTTTACAATTAAGCTGGTCAGTTTTTAATGGTGGGCAACACCTCAACAAAATAAAACAAGAAAGAGCCACTTTAGCTAAAGCCGAGTTGGGTTATAGAGATTATATCACCAAAACAGAACTTGATTTTAGTAAAACCAAACGTCAATTAAATGATGCCCTTGCCAACTTACACCGTAGTAAATTAGCGGTCAGTCAGAGTGCCGAAGTGCTAAAAATAATCACAAATCGTTACAAGCAAGGGCTTGAAAAAACAACCGATTTACTCAGTGCACAAACACAATATCAAAGCAAACAATTAGAATATTATCAAGCCATACTCATGTATAACGCAACCTATAACTATTTAAAATTTCTACAACAATAAAACAATATAGATATGAAATCAATACTTAACAAATTAAGCTTTTTAACACTACTCTTGTCATTATTATTGACCGGCTGTAGCGATGCAACCAAAACCGAAGTAAAAGAACAAGCCTTAAAAATTACAACCACAAAGGTAAACAGTTTACAAACTGACCAATTATTTAGTTCTAGCGGTACTATTGAGGCCGTTAAAAGTGCCAATATAGGGACCCGTTTAATGGGTTATGTTGCTAACGTAAATGTTAAAATTGGCGATAAAGTTAAAAAAGGCGATTTACTTTTAAGCATTAACAGTGCCGATTTAAAAGCCAAAAAAGGACAAATAAATGCGCAAATTACCCGAGCAAAAAGTTACTTTGCCAACGCTAAAAAAGACTACGAACGCTTTACGCAACTGTTTAAAGAAAACAGTGCTTCTCAAAAAGAATTAGACAATATCACTACCAACTACGAGCAAGCTAAGGCTGGTTTAGAAGCCGCCATGCAAATGCAAAAAGAAATTGATGCCAATTTGGCTTACGCCGATATTAAAGCGCCGTTTGATGGTGTTATTACCGGAAAGATGATAGATAATGGCAATTTAGCCAATCCCGGTATGCCTTTGTTAAGCATAGAAAACACCCATAATTATTTGGTAAAAACCTTTGTAAACGAAAATCAGATTGACAAAATTCACAAAGGTGATGCTGTTAATTTAAAAGTTAAATCGAATAACGTCATCTTAAAAGGTGTCATTTCAGAAATCAGCATATCTTCAAAAAATTCAGGAGGTTTGTATCAAGTAAAAATCAACATCAACAATCCTGAAAATATTTTCTCAGGTATGTTTGTATCAGTCGATTTTTTAGGCACTTCTGATGCTAATACTATTACAATTCCTAAATCGGCATTGGTTCATAAAGGGCAACTCAGCGGTGTTTATACAGTAAGTTTACAGCATACAGCTATTTTAAGATGGTTGCGATTGGGTAAAACTTATGGTAACACCATTGAAGTTTTAAGCGGTTTAAATAAAAATGAAAACATCATAACAAGTGCCAATGGTAAATTGTACAATGGTGCTAATGTTACTTTAAAATAAATATCATGAATAAAGGAATTTCAGGAAAAATAGCAGCTGCTTTTTTAGAGTCAAAGCTCACCGCTTTGCTGATGATAGCTTTTATGTTATTGGGTATATTTAGTTCTTATCTCATTCCACGTGAAGAAGAACCTCAAATAGAAGTCCCCATGGCCGATGTCTTTTTAAGGTATCCGGGCGCAACACCCAAAGAAGTAGAAACCAAAATAGCGGCACCCCTCGAAAAAATAATTTCGAACTTACCCGGTGTTGAGCATATTTACTCAACTTCAATGAGCGGTCAAGCTATGGTTATCGTACAATTTTATGTAAAAGAAGATGTAGAACGCTCGTTTGTACAATTGTACAATGAGATTTTAAAACATATGGACCAAATGCCTCAAGGTGTGTCTATGCCATTGATTAAAACCCGAGCCGTAGATGACGTGCCCATTCAAGCCTTGACATTTTGGAGCGATAAATACAATGATTTTGAGATTAAACAAGTTGCCGAAGAGGTAAACAACCGTCTTAAAAGCATTAAAGGTATTGCCGCTACAAAACTCATTGGCGGCCGTAGTCATATTATTAGTGTGGCTTTAGACAAAGATAAAATGGCGCAAAACCACGTTGATATTTTAGGTATTACGCAAAATATAAAAGCCAATAATCAACAATCGCAAGTAGGGAAATACAATAAAAATGATGCCGAAATTTTGGTAGAAGTGGGCGATTTTTTAAAATCAGTTGATGATGTAAAGAATTTAATTATTGGTGTTTACCAACGTAAACCTGTTTATTTAAAACAAGTAGCCACCATAAAAGACGGTCCCGAAATTCCAAAAGAATATGTGAGTTTTGGCTACGGTAAAGCCGATGTTAAAAACAAAGCTGAATTCAAATCAGAATACAATGCCGTAACGCTTTCTATAGCCAAACAAAAAGGGGGCGATGCGATGCAATTGGCTAAAAAAGTCAATACAAAATTGGCCTTACTAAAAAAATCATTGATTCCAAATGACATCCACGTAAGTGTGACTAGAAATTACGGTAAAACAGCCTCAGAAAAGGTATCAGAACTGCTTATGCACTTGATGATTGCCATTTTAGCCGTTACCTTTTTGGTGATGATTGCTATGGGATGGCGTGGTGGCTTGGTAGTCTTTTTATCAATTCCGGTAACCTTTGCGCTGACCTTATTCAGCTATTATTTTATGGATTATACCTTAAACCGTATCACCTTATTTGCCTTGGTTTTTGTAACGGGTATTGTGGTTGATAATTCAATTATTATAGCCGAAAATATGCACCGTCATTTCCATTTAAGACAATTGCCTTTTAAACAAGCTACTATTTATGCTGTTAACGAAGTGGGTAATCCAACTATATTAGCCACATTTACGGTTATTGCGTCTATTTTACCTATGGCTTTTGTAAGTGGTATGATGGGTCCTTATATGAGTCCCATTCCTATCGGCTCATCTATTGCCATGTTATTTTCTTTGATTGCAGCCTTAACCGTTACGCCTTATTTGGGTTATAAATTCTTAGTTATAAAAGACAAAATAGACGAGAATAAAGAGCAAAAAAAACCCACAAAGTTAGAAGACACTAAACTCTTTAAGATTTACACAAAACTAATTAATCCGTTAATTGATAATAAAAAAGTACGCTACACATTTTTTGGTGTTAATATATTGTTATTGGTTATTACTGTAGCACTGTTTTTTACCAAATCGGTTGCCGTTAAAATGTTGCCATTTGACAATAAAAATGAGTTTCAAATTGTCATTGATATGCCAGAAGGCACAACCTTAGAGCGTACAGCCGTTGTTACAAAAGAGATTGCACAATACATTTCAAAAAATCCTTTGGTAAAAGATTATCAAAGTTATGTAGGGGCTGCCTCACCCATTACTTTTAACGGCTTGGTACGTCATTACGATTTACGTCGAATGGATAATTTAGCCGATATTCAAGTTAATTTGGTTGATAAATCAGAACGTTCAACGCAAAGTCACGACCTTGTTAAAGCCGTTAGACCCGCTATTAAAAAGATAGCCAAGCGCTTTAATGCCAATGTAAAAGTAGTAGAAGTACCCCCGGGACCTCCTGTTTTATCAACCATTGTTGCCGAAGTTTACGGTCCCAACTATAAGGAGCAAATTAAAATTGCCAAACAGTTAAAAACAATGGCTATCAATACCAAAAATGTGGTTGATGTAGATTGGATGGTTGAAGCAAAACAACAAAAATACAATGTTGTAATAGACAAAGAAAAAGCCATGCTTAACGGTGTCGCCCCACAACAAATTGTTATGATGTTGCAATTGGCTTTAACCCATTATCCGGTAGATAAAATCTACAACGAAAAATCTGATAAACAAGTGGGAATTGTTTTCAGGTTAAAAGACAATCAAAAAACAACAATTGAGGGTATTTTACAACTAAAAGTAGCCACACAATTTGGCACTATGATACCTATTTCAAGTTTGGTTAAGGTGGTGAAAGGCGAAAATAACAAGAGTATTTTCAGAAAAAACCAACAAGAAGTGGTTTATATAACTGCCGATATGGCCGGTAATCTTGAAAGCCCTATTTACGCCATTTTAGATTTATCTAAACAGTTGAAAAAAATTACATTACCTAAAGGCGAAAAAATTAATGAACTGTACAACGGTCAGCCACTCAGCACTGATGAATATACTGTTAAATGGGATGGTGAATGGCAAATTACCTACGATGTATTTAGAGATTTAGGGGCTGCATTTGCTTTGGTTATTATCATTATTTACATCCTATTAATAGGCTGGTTCCAAAGTTTTAAAGCACCAATTGTTATGATGATAGCCATTCCGCTTTCTTTAACAGGCATTGTATTTGGCCATTGGTTATTAGGGGCTTATTTTACAGCTACATCAATGATTGGTTTGATTGCACTAGCCGGTATTATGGTACGTAACTCGGTGTTACTTATTGACTTTATCAACTTAAGAGTTGCAGACGGTATTCCGCTAAGGCAAGCCGTAATAGAATCGGGTGCGGTAAGAACAACACCTATTTTATTAACAGCCGGGGCTGTTGCCATTGGGGCTGTTGTAATGTTGTTCGATCCCATTTTTCAAGGATTGGCCATTTCATTAATAGGCGGCACAGTATTTTCAACATTTCTCACCTTGTTATTAGTGCCTCTTGTTTATTATTTCACTTATAAATCAAAACATAATTAGTTATGAAATTTTTAATAGTCACTTTAGTCAAAGAGTACGAAAAAGATGTATTACATTTATTTAAAAAGGTAAAAATAACTTCGTTTAGCGATGTTGACATCAACGGATTTCATTCAAAATCGGTAGAAAACTTAATCGACAATTGGTTTTCTAGTGATGCTGACAAAGTCCGTTCTACCATGTTTTTCACTTTTACCAATAAGGAAAAAATTGATTTACTCTTAGAAGAAATTAAAGTATTTAACACACAAAAAGAGCTTTCCAATCCGTTAAGAGCCATAGTATTGGATGTTGCTAAATTTATATAAATTATGAAAGAAAGGATTATAAGAGCCATAGCCGGTATATTTATTTTAATAAGCTTATTGTTAGCTGTATATTTTAATATAAACTGGCTATGGTTCACAGCCTTTGTAGGCCTTAACTTATTACAATCGTCTATAACAAAATGGTGTTTGGTAGCACAGATTTTAGATAAGCTTGGCGTAAAATAGAATCTAAAATTTAAGATATATTTAAGCTCACATTTTTTTTACGTCTATCTTATTGTTCTATATTTGCAGTCATTTTGTATGAAAAAAGAATTTAGACATCGGTTGTGGGCATGGGTTTTATTAATAAGCCTTGTTTATCCTATTGCTGTAAACTTTGCACACAGTTTTGCCAAGCACAATCTAAGTCAACCAACAGCTTTAATCAAAATTGATAAAGTCAATGACACTAGTTGTGCTGTTTTTCATTACATCCACAATTACAATGTACCTCTTGACAAGGATACTTTTGAACTTAAAATACCTGAACAAGAGATTTTTCACATTAAATTTTTATCCTACGGATTTAGTAAAACCACTCCTATTTCTATAAGCCTTAGGGCACCTCCTATTTGTTAGTATGTCAACATCTTAAATTAGTAAGAAAACATTCTAACAAATAAAATTTCATGAAAAAATACATACTCTATATATTTATAGTCTCTACATCTTTTACAAATGCCCAATCAACTCTGAAGGGAATTATTTCCGACGCTAATAGTAAAATACCTTTATTTGGTGTAAATATTTACATAAGATCTTTACAAAAGGGCACAACAACAGACGAACACGGTAACTACCAACTTAAAAATATCCCAAAAGGTACTTTTAAAGTGATATTTGAATATATTGGTTTTCAAACCGTAGAAAAAAATATTGCTTTCAATAGCCCTTCCATTAAGTTAAATATCACTCTAAAATCTTCTGTTTTAGAAATGGATGAAGTTATTGTTTCGACGCCTTTTAACAAAATCCAATCAGAAAATGTTGTTAAAGTTGAACATAAAAAGATAAAAACACTTTTACAAAAAGGTGGTACTACATTAATCGACGGTTTAGCCACTATGCCGGGTGTATCGCAATTGTCAACTGGCACAAGTATTGGTAAACCCGTTATTCGCGGACTAAGCGGCAATAGGGTTTTGGTTTATGCACAAGGTGTTAGACTTGAAAATCAACAATTCGGCAACGATCACGGCTTGGGTATTAACGAAGCCGGCGTAGGCAGTGTAGAAGTTATTAAAGGACCTGCCTCTCTACTCTACGGCTCTGATGCTTTGGGCGGTGTTATCTATTTAAATCCCGAACGTTTTAGCGATGACAATACAACAAGTTTTAATATTGAAGAAAAACACTTTAGCAATACCCAAGGCACCAACATATCGGGTGTTTTTAAAACCTCATCCGATAAGTTTAATTTTTTAGTCAGAAATACTTACGATTCGCATATTGATTATAAAATACCTAATGGTAACCGCGTTACAAATTCGCGCTATCGCGAATACGATATTAAAACAGGCTTGGCTTATCGTACCGAAAAATTAAGCAGTACTTTTAGATACAATTACAATAATTTTTTGACAGGTATTCCAGAAGATATTGCTATTCAAACAACCCATAGAAATCCGAGTTTTCCTAAACAAAAAGTAGAAAATCACATTTTTAGTTTGCACAATAAATTCTATTTTAAAAATTCAAAACTCGATGCTAATTTCGGCTATATTTTTAACGATAGAAATGAGTTTGAAAACAATCCCATCCCCAATCTGCGCATGCTACTCAAAACTTTAGATTTTGATATTAAATATTACCTGCCCAAAACCGATAAGTTAGAAACTATTGTAGGAACACAAGGTATGCACCAAACCAATACTAATAAGGCGGTAGATTTTCTGATACCTAACGCTACTACAAACGATTTAGGCCTTTTTGCTACAACCAATTACAGTTTTAAAAATCAAGCTTTACAAGGTGGCTTACGTTTTGACACACGTCATATAAGCACACAAACACATTTACCGGAAACCAGCATACATCATATTGGGGTATTAGATAAAAACTTCACCAGTTTTAATGCTTCTCTAGGCTATAAAAACAGCTTGTCGGATAATGTGATAGTACGTCTTAACTTAGCCTCAGGTTTTAGAGCACCCAATTTAGCAGAATTAACGTCAAACGGCATTCACGAAGGGACAAACCGTTACGAAGTTGGGAATCCGAATTTAAAAAATGAGCAGAATTTACAACTCGATCTAGACTTGTCGTATCACAGTGAGCACTTCGAATTTTATATCAATCCATTTTATAACAGTATCAACAACTATATTTTTGTGGCTCCTACAGGTGCACAATTAGAAGCTACCGATGTTTATAATTACAATCAGAAAGACGCCTTTTTGTACGGTGGCGAAATAGGTTTTCATTTACATCCGCACCCACTTGACTGGTTTCATTTAGAAAGCTCGTTCGAGACTGTAACAGGAAAAGAAAAGAAGGGGAATTACATTCCTTTAATTCCGGCCAACATGTTTAAAAACAACATCCGTATCGAATTTAAAAAGAGCCAATGGCTTAAAAACGGCTTTGCCAGTTTGACAATAAATCATACCCTTAAACAAAATAAGCCCAGTATTTTTGAGTCTGTAAGTCCTAGCTACACCTTGGTTAATTTTGGTTTGGGTGGTGATATTACGCTAAGCAAAAACAAATTTAATATCTCAATAACAGGTACAAATTTATTTAACAAAACCTATATACCGCATACATCATTTTTAAAAACTTTGGGAATCCCTGAAATGGGAAGAAACGTGGTGGTATCGGTTAATTTTGGGATTTAATAGATTCTACCAATTAATATACTCTGTTTTCTTATATAAAAATTCTAAAATAAAACAGCCCAAAATAATACCCGCCGAAATTAATACCCCTACTTTATTAGTACTGTATTGTTGAACAATTAAGGTAGCGAGCGCAACAAGACAAAATAAAAAGCCCAATATGGGAATTATTCTAAGGCTCTTGGTGTTTTTAGACAATTTAAATCCAACATAATTAACAATTGCAAAAATTAATAAAAACCCAATACTTCCTGCTATAGATATACTTTCTAGTTTTAAAGTATTTACCAATAACAAAGTTGCTACTGACGTAATTAGTAAGCCTATAGGCTCATTCCAAAGTTTACTGGTAAACTCATGTGGCAATTCGTCATCTTCAGCTATTTCGTAACTAACCCTACTACCTCCATAAATTGAAGCATTAATAGCTGAAAAAGTTGAAATAAGTGCGGCTATGGTAATTATGGTAAAGCCTATTTTACCGAGCATAGGCTTGGCTGCTTCGGCCAGTACATAATCTTGAGCAGTAGCTATCTTACTAAAAGGTAGTGACCCAATAGTTATACTTGCAATAACAACATACAACAGTATCACAAATATCACTGAAAAATAATAGGCTTTTGGTATATTTTTTTTAGGATTTACAATATCAGGCGAGGCATTGGCTATAAGTTCAAAACCTTCATAAGCCACAAATATAACCATCCCTCCAGTTAATATATTAATAGGTGACTCCCAATTTTGAATAGAAAGCTGACTTAAATAAATATTTCCTGAAAGACCATATAAACCAACTGCAACAAACGACAAGAGAATAACCAATTTTATAATTACAGCATAGGCTTCAATTTTTCCAACAACTTTAATACTGTAATAATTTATAATTGATGCAAAAACAACTATAGCACTTTCATAAATATGTATGTCAATTATTCTGCTACTTGTCAATCTAAATAAATTAACAGCATACGATCCAAATGCAGAAGCGTATAGTGATAACATTACTATATAACTAATCCAAAGTAAATTATTTATACTGCCACTAAAAACATTTATACCAAATCCTTTATTTATAAATTTTACAGTGCCCCCTCTATCTGGATACGCTAATGAAAGTTTTACATAACTGTATGAAGTTATTAAAGCAATAATGCCCGCAATTAAAAATGATATTGGAGTACCGCCTCTACCCAGAGAAACTGCCAAACCTAAAACAGCAAATATGCCACCACCTACCATACCGCCAATACCTATTGATATGGCTTCTTTTAATCCTATTTTTTTTGTATCCATAAAAATCTCCTCAATTTTAAAATAATTGGTCAATATGCCCAATTACCTCATCGGCAATAGCCAAACAAGACGTAGCTGCCGGCGAAGGCGCATTTAAAACATGAATATTACCCTCGTGTTTTTCTATTTTAAAATCGTCTATTAAACCGCCATCAGGGGCTAAAGCTTGAGCGCGGACGCCTGCCCTACACGGGATGACGTCTTCCATCTCTAATTGGGGCATCATTTTACGCAAGGCTTTTACGAATAAGCGTTTTGAGAAAGCGCGTTTGTATTCATCCATACCTTTACGCCAATGATTGGCAAAAAGTTTCCACGTGCCTTTATAAGTCAGCGCTTCCCAAGTATCTCTTAGGTTAAAACTGGTACGCTTATACCCTTCGCGTTTAAAGCTAAAAACCGCATTGGGACCACACTCAACACCGCCCTGAATCATACGGGTAAAATGGACGCCGAGAAACGGAAAATTAATATCCGGAACCGGATAGACCAAGTTGTTTATTTTGTGTTGTGCCTCGGGTGTTAATTCGTAATAATCACCTCTAAAACCCACAATTTGCATATTGGTTTTTACCTTATCGGATTTAGCTGTGCGGTCGGATTGTAAGCCAGTACAGAAAATAATTTGTTTGGCTTTAAAAGCACCCTGTGAAGTATTTATTTCTTTAAAACCATTGATAGGTGCTACATTGAGTACTTTGCAATTGGTGATGAGTTTACTATTAGAATTTTTAGCTTCAATTAAATCGATAAATTTCTGCCCCACAGCCACATAATCTATGATGCCTGCACTGGGTACAAAAATAGCTTTGACACCTGTAATAAAAGGTTCTTTCTCTTTAATTTCTATAGCCGATAAATAACAAATATCGGGTGTTTTATTTTTAAGCCCTTTTTTATAAATACTTTCTAAAACGGGAATTTCTGAATCGTTTGCAGCAACAATAATCTTACCGCAAGCGTCGTACGGGACTTTGTATTTCTTGGCAAACTTAACCAGTTGTTCACGTCCTTTTCTACAATTTTTAGCTTTATAAGATCCAGGTGTGTAATATATTCCGGAATGAATGACACCTGAGTTTCTACCCGTTTGATGTTTACCGATTTTAGATTCTTTTTCGAATATTACAACCGATTTATCGGGATATTTAAGTTGTAATTTGTAAGCTGTTGCCAAGCCTACTATACCAGCGCCAACAATGGCAAAATCAAAAGTATTTTGTGAATCCATATTGCAATTAATAAGAATTTTAAAATTACAAAAACAATCTCTCTTAAAAGAATTTTATTTGACGTATTTGGTTTTTTTCATCGTGCTTAACACAACAAAGCCCAATATAAAAAACACCCCTAGTGTTAAAACAGAATTTCGCATAGAACCCGTCACAGCTAAAATAGCCCCGTATATCCACGTGCCAAATACTATTGCTATTTTTTCGGTTACATCGTAAAAACTAAAAAATGTAGCATGGTCTTCGGTATCTTCGGGTAATAATTTAGAATAAGTAGAACGCGAAAGCGATTGGATAGCACCCATTACTAGGCCAATCAACCCGCCTAAAGCGTAAAATTTCATATCTATATATGGGTCGTCTCTTTGCAATAAAAAAGCAGAAAAAGTAACCAACATCCAAATAAATATGGTGATTTTTAAAGCTTTTAAATTCCCAAAACGTTTTGATATATTCGAAAATAAAATAGCTCCTACAATCCCAACTAATTGGACTAATAAAATGGTCATAATTAATTTTGGTGTAGCCAATCCTAATTCTTTAGAACCAAAAATACCAGCCATCAAAACAATAGTTTGAACACCTATACTGTAGAGAAAAAAGGCAATAAGGTATTTCTTTAAAGTGGGTAATTCTTTTAACTGATGCCATACATTTCGCAATTCTTTATACCCCTTAGATATAAAATCTTTTTCGGGCTTTCTATGGAATACATTACTGGGCAATCTGGCAAAAGTGACTTGCGCAAAGCCCATCCACCACAAACCAACACTTGCAAATGATATACGAGCGGGTAAAGTAGGATCTGTAATGCCAAACCACTCTGGATTATTAATCATCATTAGATTAAAAACCAATAAAATTACAGAACCGATATAACCATAAGTAAAACCTAGAGCACTTACTTTATCTTGTTGCTCTGGAAAAGCCACTTCGGGTAAATAGGCATTATAAAAAACCAAACTTCCCCAAAAACCAATACTTGCTAAAACGCTTAGTGAAAGACCCAATCCTAAATTTTCAATACCTGTAAAAAAGAACAAACCCATTGTAGAAAAAGAGCCTAAATAACAGAAAAATTGCATAAACAATTTTTTGCGTCCAGTATAATCGGCAATACCAGATAAGACGGGCGATAAAAAGGCCACAATTAAAAAAGAGACAGATAAAGCATAAGTGTAAAGGGTTGTGTTGTTAAAACTCGTACCTAAAAAGTACACTTGATCTGTGGTTTCTGTAACGGTTAATGTTTCGTAATAAATAGGAAAGACCGCAGAGCTAATTACCAATGAATAAACAGAATTAGCCCAATCGTAAAAAGCCCATGAACGGTAGAGCTTTTTATCACCTTTTTTTAACATAAAATGTATTTTTAAGTTTGGTTAGAAGCCCTAAATGTACAGTTTTTTAGGTAAAACCAAAATGTACTGAAATACAATTAGTTGCTTATAGCATATTTTTGAGCAATGATTTTAGCCTGCGGCAACCACGCTTTTAAATCGGCTATACGCCTTGCGTCTGCCGGATGTGTACTTAAAAATTCGGGTTGCTTTTTTCCTTTTGAATTGGCGGCCATACGTTGCCAAAAAGCAATAGCTTCATCTGGATTATAACCAGCCATAATCATAAAAACCAAACCCAATTTATCGGCTTCGCTTTCTTGAGTGCGACTAAATTTGAGCATGCCAATTTGAGAACCTATACCATAAGCCAGATTCCAAATATTGGTGCGTTTGCTGTTTTCAGTTCCTAAAGCTACAGCAATACCGCCCGCTTGTTGAATAATACCACTGCTCATACGCTCGGCGCCGTGACGCGCAAAAGCATGCGCAATTTCGTGTCCCATTACTGTCGCCATACCATCATCATTTTTGGTAATCGGCAAAATACCGGTGTAAAAAACAACTTTACCTCCAGGCATCGCCCAAGCATTAACGGCTTTATCTTCCACCAAATTGAATTCCCATTTGTAAGAATCGGCACGTTTTGTCATACCATTGGCACGCATATAAGTATCAATGGCTTTAGAAATACGCTTCCCAACAGATTGTAACCGCGCTACATCAGATTTACTTTTAGAGAGTTTATGCTCTTTAATAAAAGTACTGTACTGGCTAAAAGCCATCGGAATAATTTTAGCATCACTTACCAAATTGAGTTGTTTGCGTCCGGTAATAGGTACGGTACTACAAGCCGTAATTAAAAAAGATAACAGGATTAAAAAAAGCGAACGTTTCATGGTGTATTTATTTGATGTCATATTAAACGTAAAATTAGTATTTTTATTTAAATTCGCTGTTCAATAGAACACTTAAATGACCCAAAAAAAAACGCCTAAAAAGAACACGCGCATTACCAAGTCAGTCGTATCTTTTGCCAAATTTTTACAATTTATCGGCACGCCTTTGGCTGGTAATTTTGTGCTTAAAATATTTCAGTCACCTTTAAATCACACCATGCCCCAACGCGAGCAAATGATGTACAAAAGCGCTGTAAAAGAACGGCTTAAAATACCTGCTATTGATAAAGAAATTCAGGTTTATAAATACGGTTATTCTAAAAAGAAGGTGCTTATTTTACACGGTTGGGCGGGTCGTGGCACGCAACTATTCACTATTTCTGATAAGCTTTTAGAAAACCGCTATATGGTTATTAGTATTGATGGCCCAGCGCACGGTTTTTCTGAAGGTAAGCGTACTAATATGACTGAATTTGCAGAAACTGTCAAGGTCATTCAGGATACTTATGGCCCTTTTGAAGTCGCTATTGGTCATTCTTTTGGTGGTATGGTTTTACTAAAAAGTACTGCCGACTTTTTAAAAATTAATAAATTAGTAGTTATTGGTACAGCAAATGATGTGCGTAATATTATTCACGATTTGGCTAGCAAACTACAACTAAAAGCAGCTGTAGCCGAATACGTTTTAAAAAAGTTACAAAAACAATTTAAAACTAATTTAGAAACTATTACCAGTGCCGCCAGTGCTACAAAAATTGATATTCAGACACTTGTCATTCACGATACGGCCGACAAAGAAGTGCCTGTAAGTTGTGCTTATGAAATTAGACAAAACCTAAGTAAGGGTACGCTTTTAATTACAAATGGCTTAGGTCATCAGCGAATTTTAAAAGACGGTATCGTACAAAATCGTATTCTTGAATTTTTAAAAGATTAAAAAATGAAAATGAAACGTCACATTGTCCCGACAGTTGTCGCGAGAAGTCGAAATGTCTTATTTTTAAGCCTCATTCTAGTATCCTTAAATTTATCAGCCCAAAAAACCATGAAAAAAGACACTCCTAAATACGTCCTTTCAAAAACTGAAACAGAATGGAAAGCCATTCTCTCTCCTATACAATACAGCGTTTTACGCGATAAAGCAACCGAGCGTCCTTTCACAGGAAAATACGATGACTTTTACAAAAAAGGGACTTATACTTGTGCCGCTTGCGGTACACAATTGTTCAAGTCGAACACTAAATTCGACGCCCATTGTGGTTGGCCCAGTTTTGACGAAGCCATTCCTGGAACGGTACTTTATAAAAAAGACACGAAGTTTGGTATGGTACGTACAGAGATTTTATGTGCCAAATGTGGTGGTCATCTAGGACACGTTTTTGACGATGGACCTACCGATACAGGCAAGCGCTTTTGCGTAAATTCGGCTTCTTTGAGTTTTAATCCCCAAAAGAAAGAAGAATAAACTGACAACGTTGGTTACAAAAAATTAGCATTTAAATTCGTGTTTTATTTGTCCGACTCTTTTTTTTCAATACATTTGAAACCCGAACAAAATAAACCTTATGCAAAAGTCTTGGCTGTCTAAAATTCCGCATCCCGTAGTGATGCTTTTTTTAATTATGATAGCCGTAGCTGCCTTAACGCATATTATCCCAGCAGGCGAATACCAACGGCAATTAATAGAAGGCCGTTTACGCGTCATTCCAGATACCTATAAAATTATCACTTCTACCCCAACAAGCTTTATGGATTTATTTAGGTCTCTACCCTTAGGTTTTAAGGGAGCAGCCGAAATTATTTATGTGGTTTTGGCAGGGGGAATTATGTTTGGTGTTCTGCAAAAAACCAAGATGATAGAAAATGTGGTAGGCAGTTTGGTGAAAAATATGGGACACAGTAAAAAATACCTTATCATCGTCTTGATGACCTATATTTTTGGGTTGGCAGGTGTGGCCATCGGTTACGAAAACAACATCGCCTTAGTCCCTATTGCCGCCGTTTTGAGCTTGGCTATTGGGGGTGATTTAATGCTCGCCGCCGGTATGAGTGTAGGCGCCATTACTGTTGGTTTTGGCTTGTCGCCGATAAATCCATATACAGTTGGCATTGGTGATCAAATAGCAGGTTTACCTATGTTTTCTGGAGTTCTTTTACGTTCTGTACTCTGTTTTGCGGGTCTGAGTTTAATGGCCTATTACAATTTACGTTATTTTAAAAAAATAGAAAAAAATGCTGAAGCGTCACTCACAAAAGATGTTGACAGCTCTGGTTTAAAACTTTCAAAAGCAATTCAAGATTACAGTATCAGCCGACAAGATTATTTAATAATGGCCATTTTTACTTTGGGATTAGCAATTATGCTTTATGGTATTTTTGTGTTTCATTGGTACCTGAATGACATTTCGGCTATTTTTATTTTGATATCTATTTTTAGCGGCTTGGTAGCCAAACTCAAACCTTTTGAACTGAGTGAAACCATTCTTAAATACGTAGCCATTAGTGCCCCAGGTGCTTTTATGGTAGGTTTTGCCGCCGCCATAAAAGTTTTGATGGAACAGGCGCATATTACAGATACTATGTCGCACAGTTTGGTGTTGATGTTAACAGGTATGCCTACTTATGCAGCTGCTATTTTTATGTCTATTTCTCAATCGGGAATCAACTTTTTAATTCCATCAGGAAGTGGTCAAGCTTTGGCAACTTTACCCGTTATGATTCCACTTGGCGATGTCATCGGTTTAACCAGACAAAGCAGTATTTTGGCTTTTCAGATAGGTGATGGGGTGACGAATTTAATCAACCCTACGCTTGGCGGGCTTATCGCGATGCTGAGTATGTGCCGTGTGAGTTTAGACAAATGGTTGCGCTATATTTTTCCGCTGGCAATGATGGTTTTGGCCGTGGCGTGGCTCTTTTTATTGTTTAGCGTTTATATCCATTGGGGACCAGCTTAATTTTACAACTATGACAACACAAAAAATACTATCCGATTTAGTAGCTTTTCCCGTTTTGGGCGGCGAAAGTAATTTATTTATAATCGATTATATCAAAACTTTTTTATCCAAATACGGTATTGCTTATACCTTGGTGCCGAATGCAGAAGGCACAAAAGCTTCTCTACACTGCCGTATAGGGCCTGCTGTTGACGGGGGCTTTATCTTATCGGGTCATACCGATGTGGTGCCGGTAGCCGGACAGGCATGGGATACCGACCCTTTTGTGTTGACCGAAAAACCCGACGGTAAACTCTACGGACGCGGTTCTTGCGACATGAAAGGTTTTATTGCCTGCTGTTTGGCTAATTTAGATAAAATGACAAGTGCCAATCTAAGCAAACCACTTTATTTCGCCTTTTCTTACGACGAAGAAATTGGTTGCGTTGGCGCACCCGATTTAATTGAAAACCTTTTAAAAACCTATACCGAAAAACCCCAATATGCCATTATTGGCGAGCCCACTATGATGCAACCCATTGTAGGGCAAAAAGGGATTTGTGTTTTTAAAACCAAAGTTCACGGCTCCGAAGGGCATAGCAGTAGAATAAAAGAGGAAGTCAGTGCCATACATGAAGCCGCTAAACTCATCAACTGGCTCGAACAAAAAATGGATGCGCTTATAGCTGCCAACCACATCGATAAACGTTTTTCACCCCCACACAGCACCATTCATATTGGTAAAGTAAATGGTGGTGTAGCCCCCAATGTTATTGCCAACACCTGTACTTTTTATTGGGACACACGTATCATTCCGCAAGACAGCATCCTCGATATCAAAAAAGCCTTTATGGCTTATTGCGGCGAGCGCATGGCTGTTTGTCAAAAAATAAATGCCGATTTTAAAATTGTGACTACCGAAGACCATCCGGCGGTACCGCCTTTAGATACACCCGAAAATTTATCGATAGTCAACATCATCAAAAAACTAAGTCCGCGTACCGATTTAGGCACCGTAGCCTATGCCGCCGAAGCCGGACAGTTTTCTAATGCCGGCCTCGAAGCCGTTATTTGTGGCCCTGGCGATATTGCCCAAGCGCATCGTGCCAATGAATTTATCACTAAAGAACAACTCGAAAAAGGTGCAAAAATGATAGCCGATTTAGTGGGGTATTTGTTATAAACTTTATTAATTTAAACAAAATATAAATACCCTTAGATCAAAATAATATCTATTTTAAATCTAAACTACTTTTGCCGATAACAAATCCTTCAATATGAAATGGTATATAATTTTTTTGAATATTACATTTCACTAAGATTGCTTTTCTAATTTTTCCTATTTGATTTATTTCTGGTGTAAAAGTAATATCAACTTCTGCAAATTTATTTTTTGATATTGGATTTTTTGAAAACTTAGTAACAACACATCCACAGGAGCTGCCAACCGCTTCAATAATTAATGGATTTTTACTTAAATTTTTAATTAAAAAAGTATGTTTAATTGTATCTTGATATTTAATGGGGTTAAAAATAAATTTATTGGTAATAACTTCAACTTGTGTCGTTTTTACATTACTTTTTAATGAACATGAAGAGATAAAACCTATAATTAGAATATATACAAATTTAGTCATTTTTAAGTTTGTTAATGAGAGAGTTAAAACTAGAAAAGTAATACCACTTGTCCTCTTTCAACCCGGCAGCTCTGTAAACAATTTTAAAATTTTTATCCAAAATTATATACGTTGGTGTTTGCCTAATATTTAATTTTTTCCATATATCTTGCTTTGCATATAACGAAGTAAATTTATATTTCCTGACATATTTACCAACATCAATTTTTGAATCTCTTTTTGGAATGGGCATATTAACAGTGTAAAAAACTGTAGTACTATCGCCATATTTTAAGTATTTTTCTTCAAAATGAGGAAAATAACGGATGCAAGAAGCACAAGTACTCGACCAAAAATCTAAAACAATAATTTTATTTTTATCTTGCTTATACAAGTTAACAATACTACCATTGCTTTTTTTTAATAATAAATCCTTAGGAAATTGTTGTTCAGCTTTCTCAGCATATGTAAAATAAAAAATCCAATTAGGCATAATAACATAACCAAAAACTAAAAGAAAAACCAAATAGAAATAGGTGATTTTCCTTTTAAATAAATCCGTCACTGACATCATCGTACCCAATATTGCGCCAATTATAGAAATAATACTAATAGGAAGTACATGGTTAAATCCTTTATAAAGAACCATTATGGTATACATTAGAAAAAAGGGTGCAATTAATATTAAAAGATTTAGCCATTTACCTTTTCTAGAAACTATACTTTTATTTAAATAATAAGCTGCTAAAAAATAGGATAGACCTACAATTATGAATTGATTTAACCAATTAAAAACACCCGATAAAAGAGCTATAAAAGTGGTAAGTATTATGTATATTATTTTTTTCTTAAAAGTCATGTAAAAAAGTGGAAAATTAATAGTTAATTGTTATTGTACCACAAGCACCATTACATGCTTCAGCTATCCACCAACCACAACCCCAAGTTGTAGTTTCTGTACAAGGTAAAGTACAAGTAGAGCCGCTTCCACACCAATCGTAAGTTATACTACAGCCACAATTAATATCTGGTAGCTGTTGAGACATTATTTTAGTATCCAATGATGAAAAGATAGTTTTTAATTCCCTTTGGTTGAAATATTTTAAAGCTTTTTCTTTCATTTTTGGAAGATATGAATAAAAATAGATTTTTGCTTCTTCAGAATTCTTGTCTAGAAAATATTTAAGTTTAAGACTCCTAAATAGTTCGTTTAAAATTATAACTTGGTTTTTACTCATTTTCTTGCCGTTATATAATTTGTAATTATTGTTTTTTAATTTATTATACTTTAACTTCCATATTTCAAGTTTTTCATAGTCAGAAAGCATTTTAAAAGCTATTATCTGCTGTTCATTGGTCTTTAAACTTAAAATTTTTTCCAAATTTAAGTTTTGAGATACTTGAATAATTTCATCATTATATGAACAAGAAAAAAGTGAAACAATAATAAAACTCAAAATTAGTAATTTTACATTTTTATTCATAATGAACTGATTTTAAATTATCTGCTAATCTAAAAAAAACAGTTTGCAAAATTTTAAATCCTTCATTGCAAAAAAAGGGGAATATTCCCCTAAACAATTTGCTAAAACCCCACTGGCAAAGGGTACACAAATGATAGCTGATTTGATAGATTATCTACTTTAATTGTCTAAATTATTGACACCTATCTGTACTACATGATTAATTATGAAGTTTACTTTAGTTATCCCAAAAATTTATTGAAGTAATATCATTATCCTTAACATTGATTAATAAATATAAAACATTTGTTTTTTCAATAATACCAAATTTTCTATTATTTCTTAACTTTATTTTATCCAAATCTAAATATGTTTTTATACGGCTTGATTGTCTCAACTTATCAAGATATTTGACAAAATCTATCTTATTTAAATTTAATAGCTTTACATTTTTTTTTCTAAAAATATTGTTCTCTATAATTATAATTTTTTGTCCTTTAGAATAATTAAAACCACTAATTATGGGATAAGTTCCCAAGCTTAAACTAAAATTTTTAAATTCTTTAGGGATTGAAAAATCATATTCTTTTTCTGTCAAAGTATCCTGATGGTTTATTCTGTAAAATTCTTTCTTTTTTAGTTTAATTATTCCTTTTGGAGTATGATTATCCCTAATAAATTCTAATATAGGAGTGTCTATAATACTATTTTTAGTCACAGAACAAGATTGTAAAGAGGTACTAAAAAATAAAGCTAATAAATACTTTATTAAGTTGTTTTTCATTTCCTAATCTATTTCAGTAAAAATATATTATTTTTCTGACTTTAATCTCATAAAATAACTAAAAAAGGATTTTGTATTTTCCTATCTTTGCATTTCTTAAAACACCACGTGATTTATGTTTAATAATTTAAGCGAAAAACTGGACAAAGCCCTTCACGTTCTTAAAGGCCATGGGCAGATAACCGAAATAAACGTAGCCGAAACTTTAAAGGAAGTCCGTCGGGCTTTACTCGACGCCGATGTCAATTTTAAAATAGCCAAACAATTTACCAATACGGTTAAAGAAAAAGCACTTGGTCAAAACGTATTAACTACCTTAAATCCAAGCCAATTAATGGTTAAAATCGTCAAAGACGAATTAGCAGGCTTAATGGGTGGCGAAAGTGTAGGTCTTAACTTGTCGGGGAACCCAACCGTAATTTTAATGTCTGGGTTGCAAGGATCTGGTAAAACAACTTTTTCGGGTAAACTCGCCAATTATTTAAAAACCAAAAAGACAAAACAAGTGCTGTTGGTGGCTTGTGATGTGTATCGTCCCGCGGCGATTGACCAATTACAAGTGGTTGCTGAGCAGATCGGTGTAGATGTTTATACCGAAATTGAGAATAAAAATCCAGTTCAAATTGCTCAAAATGCTGTAAAACATGCCAAAGCAAATGGTAAAAATGTAGTGATTATAGATACAGCCGGTCGTTTGGCTGTAGATGAACAAATGATGACCGAAATTGCCAATATCCATAAAGCCGTTCAGCCTCAAGAAACGCTTTTTGTAGTCGATGCAATGACAGGGCAAGATGCGGTTAATACCGCCAAGGCTTTTAATGATGTGCTGAATTTTGAGGGCGTTATTTTAACAAAACTAGATGGCGATACACGTGGCGGTGCCGCATTGACCATAAAAACTGTTGTCAATAAACCCATAAAATTTATCGGAACAGGCGAAAAGATGGAAGCTTTAGACGTTTTCTATCCAGATCGTATGGCCGACAGAATTTTAGGAATGGGCGATGTCGTTTCTTTGGTAGAACGTGCACAAGAACAATATGATGAAGTTGAAGCACGTAAAATCCAAAAGAAAATAGCTAAAAATCAATTTGGCTTTGATGATTTCCTCAAACAAATCAATCAGATTAAAAAAATGGGAAATATGAAAGATTTGGTAGGTATGATTCCCGGTGCTGGAAAAATGATGAAAGATGTAGACATTGACGATGACGCTTTTAAAGGTATTGAAGCTATTATCCATTCTATGACACCTTTAGAACGTCGCGAACCTGTAAAAATTGATTCAAGTCGTAAAAAACGTATTGCAAAAGGTTCTGGAACAAGTGTTCAAGAAGTAAATCAGTTGATGAAACAATTCAACCAAATGAGTAAAATGATGAAAATGATGCAGGGTGGTGGTGCTAAAAATATGATGAATATGATGAAAGGTATGGGGCGCTAGTTAGTTGGCAGTGTTCAGTAGCAGTGTGCAGTATATATTTTTAAAAATAAAAAGTCACCTCGAGCGCAGTCGAGAGGTCTTTATAACAATGTAAAATAAGGTCTCGACTGCGCTCGACCAGACAAACTAATAACTATGATAATTCTAGACGGGAAAAAAACATCCTCCGATTTAAAAGACGAAATAGCATTAGCTGTAAAACAATTAAAATCCGAAGGTAAAAAAATGCCTCATTTAGCCGCTATTTTAGTGGGGACTGATGGCGCTAGTATGACCTACGTTAACAGCAAAGTAAAGGCTTGCGAACGTGTGGGCTTTAATTCGACTTTAATCGATTTACCCGAAGAAACCACCGAAGAACAATTGCTTCACGAAATAGACATTCTAAACAAGGACAGCGATATCGATGGGTTTATCGTGCAGTTACCTTTGCCTAAGCACATTGATGAGCAAAAAGTATTAATGGCGGTCAATCCCAATAAAGATGTCGATGGGTTTCATCCGGTAAACGTCGGTAAAATGACACTTGATTTACCTACTTTTTTACCCGCTACACCTTTCGGTATCATGGAACTTTTAGAGCGTTACAAAGTCCCTACATCGGGTAAACACGTAGTGGTTATCGGTCGCAGCCATATTGTGGGTCGTCCGATGAGTATTTTGATGAGTCAGAAACGCCCGGCCGGTAATGCAACGGTAACTGTGGTGCACAGTCGGACAAAAAACATTACAGATTTTACGCTTGACGCCGATATAATTGTCGCTGCTTTGGGTAAACCCGAATTTTTAACGGGTGATATGGTTAAAGACAGTGTTACCATAATTGACGTGGGGATTACGCGTGTACCAGATGCCACCAAAAAACGCGGTTACCGTTTAGTAGGCGATGTTCATTTTGAAAGTGTGAGTAAAAAAGCGTCATTTATTACACCCGTACCGGGTGGCGTGGGCCCTATGACCATTGCGATGTTGTTAAAGAATACACTTTTGGCTTGTGAGCGGAAATTACACTAAAATCATACTGCCACTCTAATAAATTGATACGATGACTTTGAGTCATCGTATCAATAAAAACGAAACAAGTCAGGGCTTCACTTTGAGTGAAGCCCTGACTCTTTGCTCCTTACGTCTTTGCGAAGTTTTTTTTTTAAAACTGTGGCAATCTCAAGAAGCTTGTAACAATGTTCATGGGATAACCACACTTTGCTATGCAAAGTTCGTTAAGACGTGTTTGTTTAAGAGATAACCACGTCCCTATAAATTGGGATTCGTTAAGACCTATTTAGCTAAATTTTAGCATCCTCTCTATTTACCAAATCGGGTGAAAAAGCGGGTGTACAAACCGACACATATTCAACAGTCTCGTCAAATGGATTGGCATATTGCACACGTGTCCCTTTATTAATTTTAATTGATTCGCCGGCACTGAGAACAATGGTTTTACCATCTATAATAAACTGTTTTTTACCTTTAAAAATCAAGGTGTACTCGTCAAATTCGGGTGTCTGAAAAGGTTCACTCCATCCCGCAGGCGCTTTCATATGAGCTACACTTATAGTGGCATCGCCATCAGTAGCCAAACCAAAATGTTCGGCTATGTGTTTGCCGTCAGTTGTAGGTACAATAAAGGGTTTTGTTTGTTTGGTATAATTAGCCATAATAGTAGGTGTTTAATTACAATTTCTTTTTTTTGCTCTTGAAAAATCTGGCTACATAATCATAATTAGTTAAAAGTAGATAGCCAATTATCAAATTCATTAGGCTAACTACCCAATTAAATTTATCTTGAGACATATATCTCATTCCAATAATTTCACTTTTAAATGCAAAAAAAGCATGATATAGGAATATTGGAATATTATCGATTAATAACAATCCACCGATAATAAATGTACCAATCTTGATAACATCAGAAACATTTAGATTTCCCAAATCAATTCTATCATCATCAAATCCTTTCTCTAATTTTAGTAACCTGACAAGCTTTTCTGAATTAAAAACAAGTACTAAAAACAAGCCTATTGAAAAACCTATAATAGCCACTATCCATATAATTGAGATTATATCAATTTCTACAAAAAAATAGGGGATATATTTAGGTAAAACCGAAAACAAAATAGAAACCAAAGAAAACAGTCCAAACAGTTTGATTATTAGTATAAAAAAATCTTTTTTTGTCATACAATTATCTATTTATGAGATTTAATATACTATCCGAAATAGGAATATTATCTTTTAATAAAGTGTCTGCTATGGGCTTTCCATAGACTTTTTCAATTGGTACGATTCCCGCCCAAATAGGTAAATCGCAATCGGCTTTATCATCACTTGGAGGCCCTGTCCTAATTTTAGCAGAAGCTTCGGTTATTTTTATTTTTAAGATCGATGTAACGTTTAATTCTTTGTCATTAGGTTGAAGCACTTCCTCCCAACGTCCTTTAATTATTTGTTCAGTAATAATTTTCAGGGCCTGTAATTTTTCATCGGTATCAGTCACCAATTCGGCTTGACCGAAAACCGTAACCGATTCGTAATTTAACGAATGGTGAAAAGCAGAACGTGCCAAAACCAACGCCTTAGTTTGGGTGACATTTAACGAAATGGGAGTCCCTTTAGCAATACTGACCAACATCCGGCTAACGGCAGCGCCATGTACATAAAGACACTCATCCTTACGGCCATAAATTGTAGGAATAACTACAGGATAATCCTCATAAACAAAACCTAACTGGCATACAAAATCGGCATCTAAAAGACGGTAAACGGTTTCTTTGTCGTAAAAACCACGTTTAGGAATGCGTTTGACTTTGGTCTTTTTGGTAGGTTTCATAAGTTAGTTCATCCAAAAAGTTATGTATTTAAACTTAGCGTTATCGGGAATTTGATCTAAAGTCGCTTTCCGTGAACTAAATTCTGGCAACCCCAATTCTTTATTAGGAATTGTAAACGACGCGTTTAAATCCTTTACAAAAACTGAAGCCGAAGAAAAAGTAGATTCAATTTTATCTATCTCGTAATTATCAGCTAAAGCTTTGTAAAATGACGAAAGTGAAACGCCGCTTTTGGTTTTATAAATGGCATCAAATACTTGAACACTTTGAATTACAGAAGTAGAATCGCTTGTATTTTCAACATTTATAGTTAAAAGATGTGAACCATCCTTAGCATAAACCTCATAATCATCGTCTACAAATTTTGGTTGGTTTTTTTTATAGTTAGGTTTAACCAAAGAATCATTTTTAAAAATGAGATCTAAATCAGACACTTTAGTAGTGGCTGTAATTAAACCCACTTGATTTTTTTGTAATAGATGGGGTTGATCTGAATTACATTGGATAAGAATGACAGCAACCAAACATAGAATTAAAAGCTTTTTCATAGGAATAGATAAAATGATATTGAGTCAAAAGTAAGCTTTTACACGTTTAAATCAAAAAGAATTAAACGAAGTAAGTATCTTTGCAGCCATGCAAGAAATTAAAAAAGAGACTAAGGTTAAAAAAGGAGAACTCCTCCCTTTAATGGAAGAATTTTATACCATTCAAGGTGAAGGCTTTTATACCGGAAAAGCAGCTTACTTTATTCGCATTGGTGGTTGTGATGTGGGTTGTCATTGGTGCGATGTTAAAGAGAGTTGGGACGCTAAATTACATCCTTTAACGGCTACTGATACAATTATTGAGAATGCTAAAAAATATAGCGATACTGTTGTGATAACTGGAGGTGAACCACTTATTTGGAATATGGATTATCTTACAAAGGAACTTAAAAAAGCGCATATAAAAACGCATATTGAAACTTCTGGCGCTTATCCGCTATCAGGTGATTGGCATTGGATTTGCTTATCACCTAAAAAAAACAAATTACCATTAAAGGATATCTATAAAAAAGCACACGAGTTAAAAATAATCATTTCTAATAATCATGACTTCAAATTTGCAGAAGAACAAGCCTCAAAAGTATCTGATAATTGTGAACTTTTTCTACAACCCGAGTGGAGTAAACGAAAAGAATTTAACAATAAAATTATTGACTATGTAATGAAAAATCCTAAGTGGAAAATATCATTACAAACACATAAATTTTTAAACATCCCTTAATATTTTTAATTTTGAACCTATTTTGTATCTTGCGATACTTTTAAATTTAAACTGATTATGAAAAAATACCTCTTTGTTTTAACCCTACTTTTTTCTGTAAGTTCTTTTGCTCAAGTAGAAGATACCTACACAACTAATGTTAAAAAAGCAATTGCGCTTTACAAAGGCGAAGAGTCTTTAAATAATATTGCTTCAGACTTATTAGCTAAAATGCCACAAAGTAAAAAAAGCAATCCTGCACTACAAAAAGCTATAGCCGATACTAAGCAACGCACATTAAACGAAGCTATTACACACTTTAGAGACAAATTTTCTGGAGACCAAATAAAGGAAGTTATTAAAGATTTAAGTGTCAAAAAACAAAGTTATAGTGGTATTACTAATAGTTTTATTAGACAATGGGGAATTAGTAAACGCAAATACTTGACACAGATTAGCGAACTTTACAAAAAATATCAATAAAAAAAAGCGCCAAAGGTGCTTTTTTTTATGATGATAATTTTGTCTTTACCAAAGTCAATAGCTTATCGAATTGTTCTTTTTTAGTGAAATTACTGTTATCTAAGAGTATGGCATCTTTAGCTTGAACAAGAGGTGAATCTGCTCTTGTAGTATCAATTTTATCACGCAGTTCTATATTTTGTTTTACGTCATCAAAAGACACTTTTTCTTCTTTTAAAACTAACTCATCATAACGACGCTTGGCGCGAATATCACTTGAAGCCGTCATAAATATCTTAAGTTCAGCATGAGGAAAAACAACAGTTCCAATATCTCTACCATCCATAACCACTCCTTTATTTGTGCCCATTTCTTGTTGCTGTTCTACCAATTTTGAACGGACTTCAGGTATTTCAGCTATTTTACTGACAAAATTAGAAACGTCAAGTCTGCGGATTTCTTTTTCTACATTTTTCCCATTTAAATACATTTCTGCAAAACCTAATACTGGATTGAACTTAAATGAAAGATGCACTTTGTCAAGTGATTTTATAAGAGCCGATTTATCTAAAAAAGTATCTGAAATTAAACCATTTTGCATGGCGTAAAGTGTAACAGCACGATACATAGCACCAGTATCAACATAGATATAACCTAATGTTGACGCCAATTGTTTGGCAATTGTACTTTTACCTGTAGAAGAATAGCCGTCAATGGCGATGTTTATTTTATCCATTTTTAAAATTAAAATTCGGGTTTTCGCAAATCAAAAATCAAACTAAATGTACTTGTATTACTTGCTGGATGGAATTTAGAAAAAGCATAATTAAAATGCATGCGCCTCATTTTAATACCAAATCCGGCTGTGAGGCCACTAAATGTACGCGATGTTGTTAAACGCAATTCACGTGCGCGTCTAAAATTATAGCCCAGACGGATATTAAAATCCATATCTGGGAAAAATTCAGCGCCAATAATAGCATGCCGAAAGGCATTACTCAAACCTTTAATTGAATTATTTGAGACAGAACCATCAATACTTACCTGTGTGTCTGATGGGTTTTCTGCCGAAACCTGCCATTGTTGCAAATTATCTAAAGTAAAATACCATCGTAAAGGGACGTTTTCTACTTTATAACTACCTCCTAACATCACTTCAAATGGTAGAGATTCTCTTGTGCTGTTAAAAGTATTTACCTGATAACCTATATTTCTAGCAACCAAAGTGACTTTATAAGGACGCTTATCATCTAAATAGCTCAGTGCAAAATCAAATGCCAATCCGTTAGACGTAAAATTATCTATTACAGAACTTATCAGTTTAAAATTAGTGCCAAAATATAAATAGGTTCTAGGTATATTATAATTATACCCAACAGAAATAGCTATATCTCGGGCTCTAAAAGTCCCCGTTTCATTACCTTGTTCATCTGCTGCTATAAGTTTTCCGTAATTGACATAAGAAATACCTCCTTGAATTGTACCAAATCTCCTACTTACAAAACTAGCATAAGATATTGAGCCATAACTAACTTCTGCTAAAAAACTCTTATAATTAACAGCAAACTGATTGTCCATTTTTTTACTAATCATTGAAGGATTCCACAATGCTTGATTAACATCTTCTAAAACTAAAACTTTACCTCCTAAAGCAGATTGGCGCGCAGATGTAGAAACATTTAGAAAATTAAACACCTTTTCGCCACCTACTTGAGCGAATAACTGTGTAGAAAATAAGATACTAAGTAAAAGGACTCTAATATTCATTTGCATCTGCAAAATAAGTTGATTTTATCTAAAATACTAACGATTAATACAGTAAATATTATAAAAAAGGTAAATATTCTGCATAAAAAAATCCTCACATCAAAGATATGAGGATTTTAAAAAGAAAGGCGATGACATACTCTCCCACCTGGAATGGCAGTACCATCTGCGCTGGTAGGCTTAACTTCTCTGTTCGGGATGGGAAGAG
>JASFYX010000033.1:0-16473 GCA_045046885.1 Flavobacteriaceae bacterium | reverse complement strand
AATAATAATATTATTATTGAATATTTTTACTTTAGAACTGATGTTTGCAACGTTATTATCCATTTTTATAGAGACTTCTTTGGGTAAAGAATTAATACTGTAATCTTTTGGGATGCTTAATGTAAATCTGAAGTTATCTGTTTGTGGATATCCAAAATCTACTGGATAGAACCTTTCTTTGAGAGAGAAAGGGTTTGATTTGTCGGTGTTAAAGTAAGGATTTATTACAATTAAATCGTCATCATCATTATCTAGCTCAAAGTTAATCTTAAAATCTTCTATGAGTGGTTTTTCAATCTTATCAAGATTAGAGAGCCTAAAAGATTCAATTTTTAAATTAGGAATACCCGAATTGTTTTCAAAAAATTCTTTGTAATCATCTTTATTCGAATTTTCTATAAATTCTCTTATTAAAAAGGCATCGTAAGTATTATTTACTATACGCATCAATCCTTTAAACACATTATTTTCAAGCTTGAGTTTGATATTTCTTATTTGAGTATTTCTTTGCCCTAATATTTTGCGCCAATAACTTCCATTTTTCATATCCAATACACGTCCTATAGAGTTAAGTGTTTCAAATGGCAATAAGCCAAAAGGAATTAGTTTAATACTGGCATCTAAAAAATACAGTCGATCATTAATTTTTAAAGCACATAAGGCATAGTTATAATCGGATATTACTGGGTATTTTATAGAAGGAATGCCATTACTTCGTGTAGATAATAAGACGTAATAACTATTTAGTCCTGCAGCTTTTAAAGCATTGGTAAGAGCTAGATTGATTTCAGTAGCTTTACCAACTTTCGTCTTAAAGGCATTTTTTAAATTTATATCTCTAAAAATTTGCTCATCTTCTTTATTACTAAAGTAATTTTGAATATAGTGATAGATGTTTTTTGCTTTAGTTAATGAATCTTTTTCGTTAAAGAGATTTTTAGGTAATAATTTTTTTGTGTATTTTATTTTTTTTAATTCACTACCTAGTTCATCTTTTGTATTGAAAAAATAATCGAAACTTTTCCAAGAAGATGTGTAAGCGACTATGCCCAAGTCAAAAGTGAAATAATATTTAAGACTAAATTCTATTCTGTATAAATAATCATATTTGCTGGTAAGATAGATTTCTTCTTTAAAAGCAGGTATATCTTTCATAGCATAAATGCCTTCAAGACACCCATTTTTATTGCCTGTTTGTTTAGGTGTAAAACACTTTTTTGCAAACTTTTCTTCTTTTCTGTCAAGTTTTTTATAACCTTTTACTTCACGGTTGTAAACCCAATTTACGGGTATTTGTGTTTGTAATTCGCTGTAAACTTTTGGAATATCTGCTTGAAATACCCAACCCTTAAAATTGTTCCAAAATGGTGTTTTTATAGAATAACTATATTCTATTATACTACCTTCTTTAACATTTGGAAGAGTAAATCTAACTTCGTTCCAAAGTTCGCTAACTTTTGTTTTAAATATATATTTTTCTTCTAATTTGTGTGAAATATTTTTATTGTTTTCTAAATTATGAGTAATACCTTTTATGTTAAACACTTTTTCACTCTTTTTCTTTGTGTGAATTAAGGGTATTGATACGGTAGCTAATTCATATGAATTTTTCTTAAATATCTTTATTTTATAGTAGTATGTAGCTAAAAAATAAATATTTTTTTTTTCAACCATTAACTTGTACTGTCCTTTCTCGTATAAAATAACAGCTGTAGCTGTAGAGTCTTTGGCATAATATTTTAGACTTAGTTCTTGAGGTTTGATTTTTCCAAATTTAAAAGGAAGCTCTAATTTTTGAGCGTTTAAGTTCAGAGTTAATAAAACAATAAAAGGAAAGATAAATATATTTTTGCTAGGCATATTTTAATTTTTTGTCACCTTTTTAAGTATTATAACTTCATTTTGTAAATCTATAATACTTTTAAAGTAGTTTTTTAAGTCGTTGTATTCTTTTGGTAAAAATTTGTCTTTATTTATTTTAAGACTGTAATCTATAGTAATTTTATTACCATTTACAATACTTTTTCCTATTAAACTAGCCCTGTTGTCTTCTAGAATTATATTGATGTTTTTGGGTACAGAGCTAATACTATAATTGGCAGGGACTGTAAAATTAAGACGGTAGTTTTCTGTTTGAAGAAAGCCAAAATTTACTGGATAAGTCCGCTCTTTTAACTTAAATGGGTTTGTTGTAATTCTATCAAAATAGGGATTAATTATAATTAAATCTTCATCGTCTGATTCGTTTTCTAAACTAATTTTAAAGTCTTCTATAAATAACTTTTCTAGATTGTTTAAATTTCTGTTTCTATAAGATTCTATAATGAGTTCATTCATTTCAGAGTTATCTTCATATTTTTTGCGGTATTTTTTTTCGCCACTCGTTATAATGGCATCTCTCTTCCTATGGGCAATAAAAGCATTGCTACTCACACGCATAAGCCCTGTTAAAATACCTTCGTTTAGCTTTAAATTAATAGATGTTGTTTTAATATTTCTTGGTGCTTTTATATCTAACCAATAGCTTCCTTTTTTAAAATCCATTACGCGACCGTAAGAATTTAATACTTTATAGGGAAGCATAGCAAAGGGTATTAATTTGATGCTGGCATCTAATTCGTATAATATGCCACCAATTTCTGCAACGGCAATGGCGTAATTAAAATCTGATATTACGGGATGAACATAAGTTGGTAAACCATTACTTCTAGTAGAAAGCAACATTATTTTAGTGGGAATTCCGGCAGCGTTTAAAGCATTGCACAGGGCAATATTAATTTCTGTAGCATTCCCCGTTTTTTGTTTAAAAGCTTCTTTAAAATTCACAGATTTTATAACATGGTATTGTTTGTTCCAAGTAAAATAATTTTGTATGTAATGATATATTTTAATAGCTTTTTTGAGCGTATCAGTTTCTTCAAATAATTCTTTTGGCAATAATTTCTTTGTATAATCTATACGTCTTAGTTGAACACCAATCCGATAATCGTTTCTAAATTTTTTATCAACATCTTTCCAATTTGTTGCATATTTCTCTACTTCGCCTGTAAACGAATGGTATTCTGCCAATTCAAAAGAAACGTGTGATAAATAATTATTCATACTGGTTAAATATGCTTCTTCTTTAAATGCAGGAACGTCTTTCATAGCATAGGTTAAATCTTCGCAATCTGCTCCTTTTTTTAAGCCGGCAAAATTTAAACAGCTGTATTTAATAGATTTTTTTTCGACATCTAAAGGTTTATAACCAATTAAGCGTTTGTTGTAATACCAATTTCCAGGGATAAGAGAGTGTAATTCACTATAAAGTTTAGGAATATCACTTTGAAAGTACCATCCTGAAAAGTTATAAAAGTAAGGGGATAATATTGTGTAAGTGTATTCTATAACGCTGCCTTCTTTGATGTTGGGAAGCGTAAATTTAACATCACGCCAATGCCCACTAGACCTTGTAATAAAAATGCTGTTTTTTTCTAGATATTTTTTTTGGTCCTTTCCATTTTCAAAATTATGAGTAATTCCTTTAATGTTAAATATTCTGTCTTTAGAATTTTTATTGTTATACAGCGGAATATCTACAGTGGCATAGTCATAAGCTTTATTGTTAAAAATTTTAATTTTATAATAATAAGTCGTTTGTAAATACAAGTAATCGTGATCAACAACCACTTCTGCTAAGGCTTTTTCGTAAAGGACAAGTGCATTAGCCGTAGAATCTTTTTCGTAATATTTAATATCGAATTCCTGTGGTGAAACATCACCAAATTTAAAGGGAAGCTCTAAATTTTGAGCTTGCAATGAAATTGATATAAAAATAAAAAATACAGTATATGGCGTCTTCATAAATGATTTATAACGGAATTAATTATTTTTTTTAAGTACTATTTCTTCATTTTGTAAATCTATAATACTTTTAAAAAAAGCTTTTAATTTTTGATATTCAGCAGGTAAAAATTTATCTTTATTAATACTTATCTTGTAATTAATAACAATACTTTGTCCTTTAACTAGCGTAGTTGATGTTAATGAAGCGGTGTTTCCTTCTAAAATAGTATTGTAATTTTTTGGCACACTACTTATACTGTAGATAGCGGGTATTGTTATAGCTATTCTATAATTTTCTGATTGGAGATAACCAAAATCGACAGGATATGTGCGTTGGGCCAATTTAAAGGGATTTGATTTGAGTTTGTTGAAAAAAGGATTTATAAATATAAGAGAAGCATCACTATCTTCTGGTTCGTTAGAAAAAGTAATTTTAAAATCTTCTATTAGTGGTTTATCTAGATTGGTTAAATTTTTATTTCTGTAAACATCAATTTGTAAATCATTAGCCCCAAAGTCTTCTATAAAGTTTTTTTTGTAGCGGCCTAAGCCTAAATTAATAAGTAAATCTCTTTTGTTTATGGCATTATAGGCATTTGTGCTAATGCGCATAAAACCATTTACAATACTGTCATTAAGAGTAAGGTTTAAACTTGTTAAGCTTACACTTTTTGTGGGTTTTATATCTATCCAATAACTACCTTTTTCAAAGTCTAAAACCCTACCATATGCATTTAAATCTCTTATAGGCAATACGCCAAATGGGGTTAATTTAGAAGCGGCATCCAGCTCGTAAAACTGTGCACCTACTCTAGCTAAAACTATGGCATAATTAAAATCAGACAAAATAGGATGTACATAAGTTGGTAAGCCATTTTCTCTGGTAGAAATAAGTATTAAGTTAGATTTAATACCGGCAGCGTTAAGGGCGTTACATAAAGCAATATTTATTTCGGTAGCATTCCCTGTTTTATTTTTAAAAGCCTGTTTAAAATCGACATCTTTAAAGATGTGATATTTTTCGTCCCATTTAAAATAATTCTGAATATAATGGTATATTTTTTTAGCAGTTTTTAGGGTGTCATTACCTACATATAGTTCTTGAGGGAGTAATTTTTTTGTGTAATCTATTTTTTTGAGTTGCGCCCCAAAGCCAAACTCATATTTTAATTTAGTATCTACATCTTTCCAAGTTTTGGTATATTTAAAAACACGCTCATCAAATCCGTGGTATTCAGATAATTCAAAAGCAATACGCGATTTATAATTATCTTCATCTGTCATATATTTTTCCTTCTTAAAAGCCGGAACATCTTTCATTGCGTAAGTCAGGTCTTCACAATCGGCTTCTTTTTCTAAGCCTATAACAAAAAAACATTTGGGTCTAATTTTTTGTTCTTTTATATCGAGTTTCCTAAAACCAATAAGGCGTTTATTGTATTTCCAGTTACCGGGAATTAAGGCGTGGAGTTCGCTGTAAACTTTGGGAATTTCTCCTTGAAAAGTCCAACCGGTAAAATTAAAATCGAAAGGTGACTGTACCGTGTACATAATTTCTATAACACTACCATTTTCTACATTTGGGGCTGTAAAATTTACTTTTTCCCAGTATTCACTTTCTCTGGTTTTGTAGATGTTTTTTTTCGATAGATACGTTTCTACATCCTTGTTATTTTTAAGATTATGGGTTACCACTTTAAGCTTTTTAAGCTTATCATGTTGTTTTAGTGTGTGATGCAAATAGATAGATTTAGCGGTATAGTCTTTATCTGATTTGTTAAATATTTTTATTTTGAAATAAAAAGTGGTTTCTGTTAAAATATAACCATTCGAAAAAACTTTTTTAGCCAGTGCTTTTTCGTATAAAACTACAGCGTTTGCTGAAGAGTCTTTGCTGTAAAATGGCATTTTGAGTTCATTAATTGGTACATTTCCAAATTTATAAGGTAACTGTATGTCTTGGGCATTAATTTTTAAAGCAAAAATTAGTAAAAGAACGAGGTATAAGTTTTTCATCTTTTTAAATAAATTATTTTTTCTGATTTATGACGTCTCAAATGTTGATCAATTATGGGCAAGATTACAGATGAATCTCCTGTGTCATTTATTAAATGATGTAAAGTTTCAATATTATTTATTTGATGGTTTAAGTCAAAATAACCAAAACCTTTATAGGTGTTGTCCTCAATTAAAATAACCGATTTTTCACCAATATCACGTCCTTTATTAATTATTAACATGTCTGGTAAATCAATCATATATCTTTTATATGGCGTAAAATAACGTTTGTTGTATTTGGGTTTATTTTGAACTAATTCTTGGATGTATTTTATTTTAGAAATGAGCAGATTCCCCGTTTCTTCTGTGGAAATAGAATATACTTTTTTTTGAAGTGCAATTTTTGAAGTACTTTCTCCTATAAAAATTTTGAGTACTTCTTTTTTGATATTAGTCGATTTACCTATGTATAAAATAGCATCTTTGCTATCGTGTAGGTAGAAAACACCCATTTTGCTAGGTAGAGATTCCAATAATCGGGTGAGTTTTTCTGAAATTAATTTGTCATTAACAATAGGTTTAATATTCTTTTTTATGATACTTTTTTCGGAGTCCTTAGAGAGTAATAATTTAAAAAGTTTAACAGTAGCCAAAGCATCGCCACTAGCACGATGCCTATCGGCGACAGCTATACCTAAAGTCCGACATAACTTACCCAAACTATACGATTCTAAATCGGGGATGAGTTTTTTACTCAGTACAACTGTACAAAGCGTTTCTTTTTCAAAAGCATAACCAATACGTTTGAATTCCTGACTTAAAATACGGTAATCGAAACTAGAATTGTGAGCAACAAAAATACAGCCTTCAGTAATTTCTACAATGCGCTTGGCGACTTCATAAAATTTAGGGGCATTGCGCAACATTTTATTGTTGATACCTGTTAAATTTACGACAAAAGGTTGAATTGGTTTTTCTGGATTAACAAGACTTATAAATTGATCTACAATTGTTTGTCCATCAAATTTATAAATGGCTATCTCGGTAATTCCTTCTTCGTTAAATTTGCCGCCAGTAGTTTCTATGTCTATTATACAGTACACTAATTCTTATCTACTTTTATGCGTTTTGAACGATTTGCCAATTCCCAAGCGGTATAAAAAACCAATTGGGCACGTTTTTTTAATAAATCGTAGTTTATTTTATCGGGTGTGTCAGAAGGTTGATGATAATCGTCGTGTACTCCATTAAAATAAAAAATAATGGGAATATTATGTCTGGCAAAATTATAATGATCTGATCTGTAATAAAATCTATTAGGATCTTTTTCATCATTATAAGTGTAATCTAATTTTAAATGTGTGTAATTGTCATTGGCTGTTTCGGATATTTGATGCAATTCTGTACTCAATTTATCAGATCCGATGAGGTATACAAAATTGGAATTATTTTGGTGCTGATCGTCAACACGACCTATCATATCGATATTGAGATTGGCAACGGTATTTTTAAGAGGAAAAATAGGGTTTTCTGTATAATATTTCGAACCAAATAAACCTTCTTCTTCACCAGTTAAATTTAGAAAAACCACAGAACGTTTTGGTCTAAGGCCTGCTTTTGAAGCCAATTTAAATGCTTCGGCAATTTCTAAAACAGCCGAAGTGCCCGAGCCATCATCATCTGCACCAGGATATAAACGACCATCAACCTTCCCCAAATGATCATAATGCGCAGAAATAATGACATATTGATTTGGATAAGCACTGCCTTTAATAAAGGCCACAATATTCTCTGAATCAGCATTTGAACGCCCGTTAAAAAAAGCTTTAGGAATATTTTGTAAATAGTTAGCGCTATCGTTAGTGGCATTTATAGCGCGTTCTTTATAATAATTACTCAAAAAAGTTGCAGCTAATTTTTGCCCTTTTTCTCCTGAACGACGCCCCTCAAATTCATTTGAAGCTAGTTTGTATAAAATATTTTGCAAATCAACTTTTGTGATGGTATTGGCAAAAAATTTAGCATCAATAGTATGAATATTTTCTCTTTGTGTAGCACAAGAAATAATTAGGGCTGATAAAAAAAGATAATAAAAGAAGTTTTTCATTTAAAAAATAATAATGATTGTTAAAGGTAAGTAAATTTATGTGTTTACAATATTAAAATGACGGCTATTTGCGTCGAATTTTATAAGATCTGATTTAAATAACGCTTGTAGCGTTTCATTATTTATAAGCGATTTTGCTGTGCCAGTAATACATTTATCAGGATACATAAGCCATAATTCATCTGTTAGCTGTAAAGCGAAATTAACTTCGTGAGTGGCGATTAAAATACTTTTATCCAAGTTTTTACTGATGTTTTTAAGGAGTTTTAAAATAGCAATTTTATGATGGATGTCAAGATGAGCTGTCGGTTCATCTAAAATAATTATATCTGTATCTTGTGCTAAAGCCCGTGCTATCATAACACGTTGTTTTTGGCCATCACTTAATTCGTATATTTTTTTTTGCGATAAATTTGTGACTTCCGTTTGCTGCAAGGCTTTATTAATTATGACGGTATCATTTTGTGTTAAAGTACCCAACCAGTTGGTATAGGGCTGTCTCCCTAGAGCTACCAATTCAAAAACGGTAAGATTTGAAGGTGGTAGAGATTCGGTTAAAACCAAACTTATATATTTAGAAAGTGTATTTGGCGCATAATCTGTGCTGTTTTTATTGTAAATTAAAACAGAACCCGATAAAGCTTCTTGCATATTAGCCAAAGTTCTAAGGAGTGTTGATTTACCCACACCATTAATGCCTAAAATACCCGTTAAAGTTCCCGATTTTAAATTCAAATTCAATTCTTTCTGAATAACAATATCTCCTTTTTTTGAAGGATAACCAATGCTTAAATTTTTGGTAGCGAGAATAATATTTTTAGAATTTCGTGTCAAAATTAAAAGAGTAATTTTCGTTTTCTTAAAAGTAACCAAATCACGACAGGCGCACCAAATAATGTGGTTACAGCATTAATTGGTAAGGTGAAATCGCTATTGGGTAATTGTGCAATAGTATCGCTAATAAGCATAACTATAGCGCCAATAATAGCTACACTTGGTAATAATGTTTTATGATTTGAACTAGAAATAAGTAATCGCGTAATATGTGGGACTGCCAATCCTATAAAAGCAATCGGCCCTGAAAAAGCAGTACTAACGCCTGTTAGCAAACTTGTCGCTATCAAGCTAATTGTACGTGTCGATTTAAAATTAACACCCATACTTTTGGCGTAATTTTCACCTAGAAGTAAGCTGTTAAGAGGTTTAATTATAAAGATAATTAATAATATTCCAAGGATGTAAATTGTAAAAAAGAGTAACAACTCCTGCCAACTTAAATTGCCTAAAGAACCAAAACTCCAAAACATAAATTGTTGTAATTGTTCGGCACTGCTAAAATAAGCTAGGATACTAATAATAGCACCTGTAAAACTACCAAACATAAGGCCAATAATTAAAATAGACATCGTATTTCTAACACGAGCAGCTGCAATTAGTACCGCAGAAAGGACTAAAAAGGCGCCTAAACTGGCTGCTAAAGCCATACTGAAATTTGCAGTTGCTAAATAAGCTATAGAGCCGCCAAAAACACCAGCACTCAATAGGAGTAAAGCGACGCCTAAACTAGCGCCTGAACTGATGCCGAGTACAAAAGGACCTGCCAATGGATTTCTAAATAAAGTTTGCATCAAAAGACCACTAACAGATAATGAAGATCCTACTAAAATAGCTGTAATTGTTTTTGGTAATCTATAATCTATAATAATATAATGCCAGTTATCGTGTTCAATAGATTTTCCTAAAAGGCTGTATAAAACATCTTTAAAAGGGATGTTAACAGACCCAAAACTCAAATTAAATAGCGCAATTAATATTAAAACTAATAATAATATAATTATAGTTGAACGATATGTTTTTTGATTATTCAGCTTAATTTAATTTCTTTAAAAAGTAGGGCTTATAATTTGGTAACAAATTAGGATGTGTAATTTTGATAATATCCTTTAAAACAATATTGGGTTTTAAAGGGGCTTCTTCGTAATAAATTACACCGCCCGTTTCTCCTTGAGTCAGTGCAAAAGTAAAAATCTTTTTCATTCTGAAGGGTTTAAATTTAGTGTAATGGAGATTACTTTCTTTCATCTGATTAAAGCTCATAAAGTTACTAGGCGCAATCCAATAATCGGCGTTTTGAGCTGTATTTAATACCGTTTCAAAGCTCAGATTTAAACTACCTGTTCCTTTATCGTTTTGCCAGTAATAATTTGTGTTGGCATCTTTTAAAAATTGGGCTACAAAGCTTTCTCCAGCCGGTAAATTCCACACATTTTTGTATAAAATACCTGCTAATATAGTTGGTTTTTCAGTAGCCTTTTTAGCTATTTCTTTTGCTGAATTATAGTCAGTTACTATGGCTTTAAAAAGGCTGTCAGCCTCTGAACTTTTGTTGTATAAAGCACCAAATAATTTAAGCCATTCGGCACGTCCTAGCGGAGTTGTTTCTAACCAATCGCCATTTAAGATAACAGGAATACCCGATTTTTCAATTGTACTGTACATTTTATTCTGACTTTGCATGCTGAAACCAATGAGCACATCGGGTTTTAAATTGAGCAATATTTCTGTATTAATCTGCATAGAATTACCCAACTCTTGTACCTTATTTTGGTCAATTAATTGTCTGACACTTGGTGATGAAATATACTTTAAGTTAGGAAATCCCACCAGTGTTTTTTCAACTTTTAAAGCTGTTAACATAGGGATATGGGTTGTTGAAGTCACAACCACTTTTTTAAGCGGCACAGTTATTACTTTTCCTTCTTTAATCTTAGGATGTGTTCCTTTTTTAACCAAGTAATATTCAAATTGTTCTTTGGCATTGGGATACGGACTTTTAATCACTAATTTACTGTAATCTTTATAATTGTAAAGGGCAAAACCTTTGGCAAAATGAATACTGCTTTGGACTTCATAATTTTTTTTTTGAACCGTTTTGTGTTGGCATCCCACAAGAAGAAAGCTGATACAAAGAGATATAAAAAGAATAGATATTTTTCGAAACATTTTAATCAAATGTGTTTTGATTGGCTTTTACAGTCAACGATTTGTCATTGAGTAAAATAGTAGCAAGACTGTCAATCTTAGGCATTTCGTAGGTGTAGAAATAAGCCATCGTATGAATTAAATTAGCTTCAAGTCCTGATTCACTTTTGGTTTCACAAGCTGTAACCCCAATTTTAAGCCATTGCCAACCTATAACAAGTGTACTTAAGAAATCCATAAAAACAGTAGCATCGGCTAAAAAGTTTTCAAAATCACCTTCTAAAGCTTTAGGGATGAGTTCACCCATAACCATTTTAATCAATTGCGATTGTATTTTAAGTTGTTCGGCATAGTCTTTTAAGTCATCATATTTAAAGGCTTTAGTAATTGTATCTTTCATTTCTTCCACCAAATAATGCAGTGCTTTGCCATTCTTAATAGTCACTTTTCTGCTGAGTAAATCGAGTGATTGGATTCCGGTAGTTCCTTCGTAAAGCGACATAATTCTAATATCTCTGTAATATTGTTGTAAGATAAAATCTGAGCAGAAACCGTAGCCTCCCAAAATTTGAAGCCCGTTATTCACAGCACGTTGTCCTTGATCTGCCGGATAGGTTTTTACAATAGGGGTAAGCAACTCTAACAATAAATTATACTTTTCTTTTTCGCTGTCATCGCAAATTTTTAAAGTATCAAAATACTTAGCTGTCTGCATAATTAAACTCAATGAGCCTTCTACAATAGCGCGTTGCAGTAACAACATACGTTTAATATCGGGATGGTTAATGATGAGTGTTTGCTCTGCCGAAACATCTTTTTTACCTGTAGCATTTAACAAGCGTCCTTGAGGCCGCTCATTAGCATATTGCAAAGAGGCGTAATAAGCTGCCGAAGCAATACCGGCACCCATGCGTCCTGTGGCAATGCGGGCTTCATTCATTAACTGGAACATATAGCTCAAGCCTTTATTTTCTTCGCCAACCAACCAACCTTGACAATTGTTTTCTTCACCAAAAGACAAATGGGTGGTACAATAACCACGCTGACCCATTTTTTCGAATTCTCCCAAGACTTTTACATTGTTATCTTCATAACCATCACCTTTAGGACGCTTATTGGGTACGACAAACAATGAAACACCTTTTATACCTTCCGACGCCCCTTTAACACGTGCTAAAACCAAATGCACAAAATTATCTGCAAATTGATGGTCGCCAGCCGAAATGAATATTTTTTGGCCTTCAATTAAATAATAATCGCTATCAGTGGATTTAACAGCCTGTGTCTTAATATCCGACAAGGAGCTACCGGCTTGTGTTTCAGTCAGACACATTGTGCCTCCCCATTGTAGGTTAAGCATTTTTGACGCATATAGATCTTTTAATTCTTGTGTGCCAAAATTGACGATTAGATTGGCGGCTCCCAAGGTTAAACCCATATAACCTGTTACATGATTGTTGGCGGCTTCCATAATAAAATACAAACAGTGAAAAACGCTTGTAGGTAATTGCAGACCACCTTCTTCAAAGCTAAAAATAGCATTGACCAAATCCATTTCTGCAGCTTGTTTTAAAATGGTTTCAAACTGCGGATGGACTATTATTTTACCTGCTTTAAAATAAGCAGGTTTTTCATCCATTTCTTTTATGTACGGATAGAGTTCTTTGTCAGAGAAATCTTTAACCGCTTCTAAAAGCATTTGTAAAGATTCTTTATCAAAACTGTTAAAATAATCGTGTTCTAAAAGTTTTTCGGTTTGATGAACGTTGAAAAGTAGGTAAGAAATTATGTTGAGGTTGGTGTAATTATGCATAGTTTTAAAATTTACTTTAAATAATTTTTTTTAAGATTGTTAATTTAGTTGACCGACTTTATTAAGTACTTTAGTTTCATTTTTTCAGCCTTTTTATATCTTCTTCAAGCTCTTTTAGATTGTTTGCTCTATCTATTTTAGCTTGTTCATTTTTGAATTTTTCATACTCCTTTGCAGATTTTTCTAATGCTAATTGATGACTTATTTTTCCGGCATGTGTTAATAATTCTCTACCATTCATTTTTAGAATAACATCTAAACGCTCAATCCAATTTTTCATATACATGGGAGTGTTTTGTTGCGCCATTGTTTCGGCAAAGGCAAGGAATTGTTCGACAAGTAAGCCCAATAATTTTATTTCGTCTTTATTTAAATAATTTTTGGCGATACCCACATCATATTTGCGGATTTTTAAGGGCTTATCTTTGTCAAAAGATTGCATACCCAACAACGGTAAACGTGCATCTACTCTGCGATATACCAACTCGGCTGCCGTTTGTTCACTAATAGCCCAGAGCAATTTGTTTTGTACTATTTTAAAAAATGCTATTGTTTTTTTGTTTTTGGAATCATAATCAATACTTGTAGTGTAAATATCTTTAATTTTTTGATAAAAAAAGCGTTCAGAAAGACGTATTTCACGGATACGTTCTTGCAATTCGTTAAAATAATTCATTGAATTGCCTGTTTTAAAGCGTTCATCATTAAGGGTGAAACCTTTTATGATATGCTCTTTTAGTCTTTGGGTTGCCCAAATACGAAACTGTGTACCTTGATGTGATTTTACTCTGTACCCCACAGAAATTATTATATCAAGATTGTAGTAATCAATATTTCGCTCAACAATTCTGTTACCTTCATTTCGAACTTGTCGGAATTTCCGACAAGTTGCCGTTTGTTCCAACTCTTTTTCTTTGTACACATTTGCTATATGTTCTGCAATGTTACTACGCCCTTTACCGAATAACAAAGCCATCTGCTCTTGTGTAAGCCAAACGGTTTCTTGTTCTAATTTAACATCAATTTTTATATTGTTATCACCGCTTTGATAAATGATTATTTCGCCTTTGTCCATCATAATACCTTATATTGTTTCGAACTCAACCTCGGCATCTTTCATTTGCAGTGATGTATTGGTTTTTATTTCTTGCGGAGTGAGACTTTTTATGTCCATTTAATCGTACAAATTATTATAGAATTACGTTTCTATTATCGTTATGAATTTAATGTTAAAATTCAAAATTGACCCTTACAAATATAGCAGATTATAATTAATAAAAATAGTTGATTTTAGCCTATTATTTTATACTTTCGCAACTGATTATGGTGTCACTTTAAATTGTGACTTAAAAGGGAATCTTGTTAAATGCAAGAGCTGTCCCCGCAACTGTAAGCTTTACTCAAAAAGAGTAAGTGTAAACTACAAACCACTGTCCGTCAACCGACGGATGGGAAGGTTACACAAGAAGCAAGCCAGGAGACCTGCCTAATCTTTTAATTATTAACAAGCTTTCGGAGGAAAAGTAGGTTGTGATAAATTATATCAGACCCCATTTTTTTAACGAATAGCCATTTTTAAACATCATTAAAATTTTAAACAAGATGAAAAAAAGGTTATTTATCACGCTATTTTTTGCGTGTTCATTCTCGGTTTTTGCGCAACAGCAAAAAGACACAACTCAAGTAGAACAATTAGAAACGGTTGAATTAACATCAACCCGCTTTAAATTAAACAAATCGCAAACAGGTAAGGTAGTCGAAGTTATCAGCTCAAAAGAACTGCAAAAATACCAAGGCAGTAACATTGCCACTTTATTAGACAATTTAGCGGGTATTGAAATCTTAGGTAATCAAAGTACGGCAGGTCAAAATCTTACGTATAGTTTTAGAGGCGGTTCTAACCGTCAAGTGGTTATTTTAATTGACGGTATTGCTATTAACAATCCGTCTTCTATTGCCAATGATTATGATTTGCGTCTTATTCCCTTAGGCCAAATTGAGCGTGTGGAAGTCATTAAAGGAGCTGCCAGTGCCCTTTACGGAAGTGGTGCAGCAACAGCGGTTATTAATATTAAATTAAAGGAAGCTAAAGGAGGTTTTAAGACACAAATTAATACCAGTGTTGGCTCTAATAATACACAAGACGACAGCAATTTAAATTTATCAAATTTTAAGCAATCCGTCAGTTTGAGTAAGCGCTTTAATAAAGCATCGGTCTATTTTTCTTTTGATAATGAGAACAGTAGTGGTATGTCTGCTGCCAAGGGCATAGGTTTTAAAGATGATCCTTTTAACCGTCAGAATGTTTTGTTAAAATCGAATTTTAATCCGTCAGAAAAATTAAAGCTGTCAACTTTGTTTAACTACAACCGTTTTACAACAAATTTTGATGCGGGTGGTTTTGCCGATGCTGAGAATTTAACCAAGAGTGAAGAAGTGCGTTTCGGTGTTCAAGGCAATTATAAATACACTAAAGGAGATTTTAATTTTAGAAGTGCTTTTAACAGTATTTCTAACAACAATACAAAAACATCTTTTCCATCGGTTAACAAAGGGAATTCCTTAACATTCGACGCTTTTAATCGATACCAGATTAACAAAAGTACGCGTTTTTTAGTGGGATTAGATGTTACTACAAGCATAATGACGAGCTTTGAAACACCTTTTGGCGCCACCGCTTTATCAAGAGTTATAGACCAAGCCGATTATACTTTGATTGACCCTTATGCCAACTTTGTTTACAACAACAAAAACGGATTTAATTTTAATCTCGGTGCCCGATTGAACAACCACAGCGATTACGGTTCGCATGCCGTTTATACGGTAAATCCTTCGTATAATATTAATTTAAATGATGCACAATTAAAAGTAATGGCGTCGTACAGTACGGCGTATATTGTACCGACTTTATTTCAATTATTTTCACCCAATTACGGTTTTTTCGATTTAAAACCCGAAGAAAACCAAACTATAGAAGGCGGTTTTGAATTATCATATAAAAACACCACTTTCCAATTGACATACTTTTATCGTGCCGAACAAAATTTCATAGATTTTACTTTGCTAGACCCTACAACTTTTGCTTTTGGGTATCGCAATACGGCACAAGATTTTTATGTTAACGGCTTAGAAAGTAGTGTCAGCTTTAATATTTTATCACAATTGACTTTTAAAGCCAATTATACTTTAACGAATGTAGCTGATACAAGAATACGTATCCCAAAACACAAATTCAATGCCAGTTTGTGGTATAATCCTAGCAACAAAACATCTTTAAGTGCAACTTTTAATTATACCGATAAACGCACTGATAACTTTTTTGATTTAAGCACATTTACCTCGTCTCAAGTCACTTTAAAATCGTTTAGTTTGGTGAATTTATATGCCAATAGAAAGTTGAGTAACAGTTTATCGGTTTATGCACAAATAACCAATATGTTTAATGTCAATTACCAAGAATTAGTTGGTTTTTCTACCCGCGGGCGTAATTTTTTACTGGGATTTAAATTAGATCTTTAAATTGATACGATGACTTTGAGTCATCGTATCAATAATACAAAGAATTGTCCCCTTAAAGGGGACAATTGTAGCCGATAATACTATATCAATGTAGAAACTTTATGGAGATAATTGTTTTAATAAAATTAATTGCAATCGATTTCGTAAAATCACAGCTTTTTAGTGTTTTAGTCTTTTAATGTGCTTAATTTTGCAGTATAAATTTTGTGATGATGGATTTGTTTTCTAA
>JASFYX010000032.1:0-16785 GCA_045046885.1 Flavobacteriaceae bacterium | reverse complement strand
TTAAAGGGAAGCTTTTCATTGGCTTAATTTAATAAACCTCAGCACTTTATATGTAAAGTGCTAAAACAACACAACTTTCTTTTTGCGGTCTGGACGGGACTCGAACCCGCGACCTCCTGCGTGACAGGCAGGCATTCTAACCAGCTGAACTACCAAACCGTTGCTTCCCGATAGCTATCGGGATAAAGCGGTTGCAAATATAAGCGCGTTTTTTATTTCTACAAAACAAAATCGCGGTTTTTACATAAATTGTCTTCTACGTATTAAATAGGTCTGCAAAATATGCTCAAAGCCTTGATTAATATCTACCGACACATAATCTATTTTATATTGTAAACATCTTAATTTTAAGTCATTAAAATATTTTTCTGTTGTTTTTTTATACGTTTCTTTTATATTATCTGCAAAAAGATTTACCGTTTCGCCTGTCTCTATATCTACAAATTTTTTGGGTGTATTGTCAAATTCAAAGTTCAATTCTGTCTTAGCGTCGTAAGTATGGAAAAAAACCACGTCGTGTTTGTTGTATTTTAAATGACGTAAAGCCTCAAAAAGCTCGTCTTCTTCCTTGTCGGATTGAAACATATCCGAAAACAAAATAATAAGCGAGCGTTTGTGAATTTTCTCGGCTATCTGATGCAAACAATCATAAGTCTGAGTTGTTTTTGTAGAACCATCAAATAACAAGTTCATAAGACGATTGAGTAACATTCTATGATGTTTTTCGCTTCCTTTGGCAGGTGCATAAAAATCGTATTTATCGCTATAAATACTCAATCCAACAGCATCGCGTTGACGCTTGAGCAATTCCATTAAAGCGGCAGAAGCCACCGTTGCAAAACTAATTTTATTAAGGTGTTCTATGGTAGGTACCAATAATTTTGGATAATGCATAGAAGCCGAATTATCTATAATAATATGACAGCGCAAATTTGTTTCTTCTTCGTAACGCTTTACATATAATTTATCGGTTTTGGCGTAGAGTTTCCAATCTATATGACGTGTACTTTCCCCTTTATTATAGGCGCGATGTTCTGCAAATTCTACAGAAAAGCCGTGAAAAGGACTCTTATGCATACCCGTAACAAAACCCTCTACTACTTGCTTAGCGAGGAGTTCTAAATTGCTAAAAGCCAAATTCTGCTTTACTTCTTCAAATGCCATACAGTGCTTAAAAGTAAGCTAAAATAAAAAAGGTTTAGCCAAATAGCCAAACCTTTTTTATAATTTATTTTTAATTAGTGCTTACAAAAGCGCATCTAATTTATCTGAATATGTTTTTTTTGGGGCTACACCTACTTGTTTATCTACAACTTCGCCACCTTTAAACAGTAAGACTGTTGGGATATTTCGTACGCCATATTGTGCCGCAAATTTCTGATTGGCGTCTACATCTACTTTTCCGATAGTAACTTTATCGCCGTAATCTTTGCCTAATTCTTCTACAATAGGCGTTAACATACGACAAGGACCACACCAAGCTGCCCAAAAATCTACTAATACTGGTTTATCTGATTTTAAAACTACTTCGTCAAACGAAGCATCTGTTATTTCTAATGCCATAATATATTATTTTAAGTTTTAATTTTAGTGATGACAAAGGTAAAAATAAATCATTTGCATTCACTTTATTTTTATAGGATTTGTTTATAGTAGTATTTTAAGTTCTTATATCCTTACAAATATATTAAAAAAACTTATCGGCTACAGCCTTGATATTATTAGATTTTCCCATCGAATAGAAATGAATAACGGGGACTTTAGCTGCTAACAATTCTTTGGTTTGTTGTGTAGCCCAATCAATACCCACTTGTCTTACAGCGGCTGTGTTTTCACATTTTAAAACAGCATCTATTAAATCTTGTGGTAAATCTAGCTTAAAAACCTGTGGTAAAATTTGTAAATGTTTAGCCACTGCAATGGGTTTGATTCCCGGAATTATAGGCACATTTATACCGTGTTCTCTAGCCGCTTTTACAAAGTCGAAATATTTTTTGTTGTCGAAAAACATTTGTGTCACGACATAATTAGCGCCGGCATCTACTTTTTCTTTGAGGCGTTTTAAATCGGAGGCTAAACTCGGCGCTTCAATATGTTTTTCGGGATAGCCCGCTACGCCTATGCAAAAATTGGCTTTAACAGGTGTTTCCATAATATCGTGTAAATAAACGCCTTTGTTCAAATCGCTTATTTGCTCTACAAGCCCTGTGGCGTATTGATGGCCACCTTTTGTAGGTTCAAAAAAACGTTGGTGTTTCATGGCATCACCCCGTAAAGCCATCAAGTTATCTATGCCTAAATATTGGCAATCAACCAAAACGTATTCCGTTTCTTCTTTAGAAAAGCCGCCACATAAAATATGCGGAATGGTATCTACATCATACTTATATCGCAACGATGCACAAATGCCAACAGTTCCAGGACGCATACGCGTTACTTTTCTATCTAACAACCCTTTGCGTTCAATGTAAATGTATTCTTCTCTAGAAGTAGTCACATCAATAAACGGTGGCTTAAATTCCATTAGCGGATCTATATTGTCATACAATTGCTGAATACTATGCCCTTTTTTTGGTGGAATAATTTCGAACGAAAACAATGTTTTTCCTTTTGCTTGCGCGATGTGTTCTGTAACTTTCATAAGTTATAATTTTAATATTTTTAATCGGCTAAATTTGGATGCAACCATTTTTTAGCTTCCTCTAGTGTCATATTTTTGTATGATGCAAATGCTTTTAATTGATCTTCTTTTATTTTTCCTAAACCAAAATATTTGGCTTGGGGATGGGCAAAATAATAGCCCGAAACAGCTGCTGTTGGCCACATAGCCAAACTTTCTGTCAAAGTGATCCCACAATTTTTTTCGACATCTAATAATTGCCAAATAGTACGTTTTTCGGTATGATCTGGACAAGCCGGATAACCCGGAGCCGGTCTGATACCGCAGTATTTTTCTTTTATTAATTCGGTATTATCAAAATTTTCATCAATGGCATAACCCCAATAATCTGTTCGTACTTTTTGGTGCAAATACTCTGCTAGCGCTTCGGCCAATCTATCAGCTAAAGCTTTTACCATAATACTATTGAAATCGTCTAAATTCTTTTCGTGAGCTTTGGCTAATTCATCAACACCAAATCCAGTTGAAACGGCAAAACAGCCAATATAATCGGTAAGACCTGTTTCTTTTGGAGCGATATAATCTGATAAACCAATATTGGGTTTCCCCGATGCTTTTTGAGCTTGCTGACGTAAACTTATAAACTGTCCAATATCTTTTTGACGCGAATCATCTTTATATAATTTTATCACAGTACCATCAACAGTATTGGCTGGGAAAATACCAAAAACAGCATTGGCTTTTAGTTTTTTGTTAGTTACAATATCCTTTAATAAAGCTTGAGCTTCATTAAATAGTTTTGTGGCTTCTACTCCCACAACGTCATCGTTTAATATTTTAGGGTAGCGCCCGTGCAACTCCCAAGATTGAAAAAAAGGTGTCCAATCTATAAAAGGTACAATATCATTTAATGGAATATCATTTAATACTTTAACGCCTAAAAAATTTGGCTTAATAATATTCGCTTTATTAAAATCTAATTGTAACTTATTGGCTTTGGCTTCCTTAAAACTTAAAAAGCGCTTTTTAGTGGCACGATTTAAATAGCCTTCTCGTAAAGTTTTATATTCGCTTTTAGTATCTAAATGATATTGTTTTTTGTTTTTACCGAGCAAATTGTTAACCACATTAACTGCCCTAGAAGCATCGAGTACATGCACCACATCATTTTGATAATGAGTGTCTATTTTAACAGCGGTATGCACTCTAGAAGTTGTAGCGCCACCAATCATCAATGGCACTTTAAAATCTTGACGCGCCATTTCCTTGGCTAAAAATTCCATTTCGCCCAAAGATGGTGTTATCAATCCACTTAAACCAATGACGTCAACTTGTTCTTTTATAGCTGTTTCAAGAATTTTTTCTGGGGGTACCATCACGCCTAAATCTATAATTTCATAGTTATTACAAGCTAAAACAACGCCTACAATATTTTTACCAATGTCGTGTACATCGCCTTTTACGGTTGCCATTAAAATTTTGCCAGCCCCACGCCCCCTAGCCCCCGAAGGGAGAAGGCCTTGACTTTCTATTTCAGCTTGGTTATTTAATACTTCTAAAATGGTTTTTAAAGCATTTTCAATATTGCCAATTATAGCTTCATTAGAAAATCGAATAACTTTAAATCCTTTTTCTTCTAACCAGGCTGTTCTTATTTCGTCAGACTCTTTATTTTCAGGTATTTGATGTATTTTGCCATCTAACTCAATTATCAAACGTCTTTTTAAACACACAAAGTCTGCTATATATTTACCAATAATATGTTGTCTTCTAAATTTAAATCCTTTTAGCTGTTTGTTTTTTAGATAATTCCACAAAATCCTTTCAGATTCTGTTGGCTTATCTCTCATAGATAAAGCAAATTCTTTCAGTTTTCCATAAGCTGACTTATCTGCCATTTCATAGCTCTGGTAAGCCCCTCCTTCGGAGGGGTTGGGGAGGCTTTTTTTAGCCTCTTCAATATACGGTAATAAATACGCCACTGCCTTTTTCATAACGCGTGCCGATTTAACTACCTGTGGTAAAAACATTTTACCTGAGCCAAATAAATCGCCCACAACATTCATGCCATTCATCAAATAAATTTCTATAATTTCAATGGGTTTATCTACTTGTAATCTGGCTTCTTCAACATCATCAATAATAAAAGCATCAAGACCTTTTACCAAACTGTGAATTATGCGTTCTTGTAGAGGGTTTTCGCGCCAAGACAAATCGGCTGTTTTAGCTTTGTGTCCTGTTTTATCAACATTTTCGGCTATATCCAACAAGCGTTCTGTGGCATCATCACGACGATTTAGCAACACGTCTTCAACCCGTTCTAATAAATCTTTTGGAATTTCGTCGTAAACCTCTAACATAGCAGGGTTGACAATCCCCATAGTCATGCCATTTTGAATGGCGTGATATAAAAAAGCCGAATGGATGGCTTCTCTAACGGTATTATTGCCTCTAAAAGAAAAGGATACATTACTTACACCACCACTTATGTTTGCGTAAGGCAAGTTCTCTCTAATCCATTTGGTAGCGCGAAAAAAATCGAGAGCGTTTAACTTGTGTTCTTCCATACCAGTAGCAACAGGAAAAATATTAGGATCGAAAATAATGTCTTGAGGCGGAAATTTTACTTTATCAACCAAAACGTCATAAGAGCGTTTACAAATTTCTATACGACGCTCGTAACTATCGGCTTGGCCATCTTCGTCAAAAGCCATCACAATTACTGCAGCTCCGTATCGTTTTATGCGTTTAGCACGATAAATAAACTCTTTTTCGCCTTCTTTTAAACTAATCGAATTAACAACAGGTTTCCCTTGTACCACTTTTAATCCAGCTTCAATAATTTCCCATTTTGAGCTGTCAATCATAATAGGCACACGGGCAATGTCGGGCTCAGAGGCTATGAGGTTTAAAAAGGTTGTCATCGCTTCAACACCGTCAAGTAAACCCTCGTCCATGTTCACGTCAATTATTTGTGCACCATTTTCAACTTGCTCTCGTGCTACTGATAAAGCTTCCTCAAACTCCTGATTTTTAATCAGTCTCAAAAATTTGCGAGAACCCGTAACATTGGTGCGTTCACCAATATTTATAAAATTACTGTTGGGCGTTACTATTAAGGGTTCTAATCCCGATAATGTTAAATATTTGGTTTCTTTCGCCATATTATTCTGCTACATTTTGGTTTAGGAAAACTTGTCTCGGCGCATACTGTGCGGCCAATTTGGCTATTAATTTAATATGATCTGGCGTTGTACCGCAGCAGCCACCAATAATATTTACCACGTTTTTATCGAGGTATTCTTTTATTTGGTCGCGCATCATTTCGGGTGTTTCATCATATTCGCCAAAAGCATTAGGCAAACCTGCATTGGGATGTGCAGAAGTATAGAAATTTGTTTTTTTAGCAACCGATTCAATATGTGGTAACAATTGTTTGGCTCCTAAAGCACAGTTAAAACCAACACTCAGTAACGGAATATGAGATACAGAAACTAAAAAAGCTTCTACAGTCTGACCCGATAAAGTCCGCCCACTGGCATCTGTAATAGTCCCACTTACCATAATAGGGATATCTATTTGACGTGCTTCTTTTACATCTTCTATAGCAAAAAGAGCCGCTTTAGCGTTAAGGGTGTCGAATATGGTTTCTACCAATAAAATATCTACACCGCCTTCTATTAAAGCTTCTACTTGTTCTTTATAAGCAGTGTATAAATCGTCAAAAGTGACATTTCTAAAAGCAGGGTCTTCTACCTTGGGTGATAAACTTGCTGTGCGATTTGTTGGCCCAATTGAGCCTGCTACAAATCGGGGTTTTTGTAGATTTTTAGCCGTCATTTCATCAGCGACTTCTCTAGCTATTCTAGCCGATGTAAGATTGAGTTCGTAAACCAAATCTTCCATATGATAATCGGCCATTGCTATGCTTGTCCCCGAAAAAGTATTGGTTTCTACAATATCGGCACCAGCCTCAAAATACGCCCGATGGATGTTTTTTATAGCCTCGGGTTGGGTAAGAGTTAATAAATCATTATTCCCTTGAAGGGGATATTTAAAATCAGCAAAACGCGTTCCGCGGTAATCAGATTCGGTAAAATTATGACGCTGAATCATAGTGCCCATAGCACCATCTAAAACCAAGATGCGTTTGTTAATAGCAGTATATATTTTATTCATTCCCTTTGTTTTTACTTTTAAAAATCAATGGGAATCAAGAAAATCAGATAAATTTTGTTGAAATTATTTTGCGTTATCTATCCGCCAAGCGGTAGAACGTAGCACCTTCTTTAAAAGTAAAGGGTTGCTAAGGCTTCAATGGGTCTAATCCCTCGGCCTTTCTTGATAACCATTGTCAGTTTATTAATGAACTTCGTTGCAAATAAACGGACTATTCTTTTAAATTACAAGTAAATTATGGTTTTTGGTAAATTGGTGTTAATACCACTTCACGTTAAAGCTTTTGATGACACGTCCTTTTAATGGTACTTATAACCTGAGTTCGACCTAAGATTTATAATTATATCTTGTATCTAAAGGCACAAAAACCTAAAGATTATTTTTAGGGTTACTCATATTAAGTCCATAAACGGACTTTTTATAAATTGATGTTAGAATTTATTTTTAAAGTTGTCCCAATAGGAACAAAATATGACTAGTAAAACCACACTTATATGTTACACTTATTTATTCTATAAAGCCCACGCCAACAGTATTATTGGTTTGCGTATCTATTAAAATAAAAGATCCGTTTGTACGATGCTCTACAAAAGTGTCAAAAAATATGGGTTTATTTAACTGAAAAGAAACAGAGGCAATATCATTCATATTTAGTTCTGATATATTGTTCTGTACGCCAGAAAAATCGGTTTCTATCTTATTGTTTATTCGCGACACTTTGGCTATAACCTTGTTAACGCCGTGTTGTAAAATATATTTTGAGCCTGGGTTTAACTGTTTAACATCCATCCAAGTTATAGTTGCTGTAAAACGCTTGTCAATTTGTGGTATTTCTGAAGGTTTTACAATCATATCACCACGACTTACATTCACATCATTTTCTAAAGTAATTGAAATTGAGGAACGTCTGGCGGCCGACTTGTAATTTTTGCCATTAAAATAAATGTCTTTTATTTTGGTCTTTATTTGCGATGGTAAAACTAAAACCTCATCACCCACATTAATATCGCCACCATAAACCTTACCAGCATAAGCCCTGTAGTCATGATATTCTTGTGTTCTAGGACGAATGACATATTGTACAGGAAAACGCATTTTCCCACAATTATAAATTGCTGATGTGTCTAATTTTTCAAGATTTTCTATAAGTGTTTCTCCTTTATACCACGTCATAATTTCTGAAGGTTTAACCACGTTATCACCCTTTAAAGCACTTACCGGAATAAAGGTTATGTTTCGGTCATCATAATCACTTTTTGCTGCCAATTTTTCAAAATCTGATTTAATATCTTGGTAGCGTTCTTCAGAAAAATCAACCAAATCCATTTTATTAACACATACAATCACACTTTTTAAGCGTAATAAATTTGTGATAAAAAAATGACGGTAAGTTTGCTCAATAACACCATGTCGGGCATCAATTAAAATGATGGCAGCTTGCGATGTTGAAGCGCCTGTTACCATATTTCGGGTATATTCTACATGTCCAGGTGTGTCTGCAATAATGTAACTCCTGTTTTTTGTAGAAAAATAAATATGCGCTACATCAATAGTAATACCTTGTTCGCGTTCGGCGACCAAACCATCGGTCGCTAAACTAAAGTCAAGATAATCGTAGCCTTTTTGTTTGCTACTTTTTTCTATGGCTTCTAATTTATCGTCGGTTAACGATTTTGTGTCGTATAATAAACGCCCAATTAAGGTGCTTTTTCCGTCATCTACACTGCCTGCTGTGGCTATTTTTAATACTTCCATGTTCTTTTCTTTGTATCTGGTATCAAGTAATTTATTAATTTATTGAGACACTTCGACTACGCTCAGTGTGACATTTTTTTACTAATTATCTCTTCTAACTATTAAATTATAACTTGTATTAGAAATACCCTTGTTGTTTGCGTTTTTCCATAGCGGCTTCAGAGCGTTTATCGTCAATACGTGCGCCGCGTTCTGAAATACTTGATTCTCTTATTTCTGCAACTACTTCGCTAATTGTAGTAGCATAAGAATCAACAGCGGCGGTACAACTCATATCGCCTACAGTTCTAAAGCGCACCATACGTTCTTCTATCGGCTCATCATCATCTTGAAAAACATAATCAGAATGTGACCAAATAAGACCATCACGTAAAAATATTTCGCGCTTATGTGCAAAATATATTGAAGGAATTTCTAAATCTTCTTTTTCAATATATGTCCACACATCTAACTCAGTCCAGTTTGAAATAGGGAAAACACGTACGTTTTGACCCAAATCTATTTGACCGTTAAGGAGATCAAACAACTCAGGTCGCTGATTTTTTTCGTCCCATTGTCCAAAATCATCACGAACTGAAAAGATGCGTTCTTTGGCACGGGCTTTTTCTTCGTCACGACGGGCACCACCGATACAAGCATCGAATTTAAATTCTTCAATAGCGTCAAGTAGCGTAGTGGTTTGTAATGTATTACGGCTAGAATAACGTCCTGTTTCTTCTTTTACTTTACCTTGGTCTATAGAGTCTTGTACATTTCGCACAATTAATTCGAGTCCTAACTCGCGTACCAATCTATCTCTAAATTCTATTGTTTCTGGAAAATTATGTCCTGTATCAATATGCATTAACGGAAAAGGAATCTTTGCAGGGAAAAAGGCTTTTTGTGCTAATCTCACTAGCGTGATAGAATCTTTGCCTCCCGAAAATAACAAAACAGGTCTTTCAAACTGCGCTGCAACTTCTCTAAAAATATAGATAGCTTCGTTTTCTAATTGGTTTATTTGTAATAAATCTTTCATTTTTTTCTTTTATATATGCAAGCCACACTCGCGGTTGGCTAAAACTTTTGTGGGATCGTAATATTTAAATTCGTTTGGTAAATTGTGCTGAGTTAAATATGCATCCAGTTCGACATCTGTCCAGTGATAAAACGGACTCACTTTTAAAATACCGTTTTTAGAATACGATAAAATATCGATTGAATCTCTAAAAGCAGTCTGCCCTTTACGTAAATTGGTAAACCACACATCTGGTTTGTGTTCGGCTATAGCACGTTTAAAAGGTTCTAATTTCACTTGTTCTGTAAACATTTGGTGAGCATCACTATCAATATCAGGAACACCTAAAACAACATCACGATGTGCTGCGGTTTGTTTAGGAACATATAGGTGTATATTAAGCTTTAATCTTTTAATCAAATCTTCAGCATGCACATACGTTTGTGGCGTGTTATAACCCGTATCACACCAAATAACTTTAATATCAGGTTTAATCGAAGTGCAAGCATATAAAATAGCAACTTCGTAAGGTCTAAAATTGGTAGTTATAACTGCATTTTTAGCTTTTTTTAAAGCCCATTTTACAATTTCTTCTGGTGAAGCCGTCTTTAACAAGTTGTTTACTTGTTTAATATCTTCTTTAATATTTGTCATTTTTTTTGCCATTTTAAGGAATTCCACAAGCGCTCATGGCCGTAGTACAAAACCATTTTAGTTACCATTTCTACAGCACTTATAGATAAAGCTAAAGCCCACTGACCTGTAATAAGCCAAGAAATAATTAAGGTATCTACGGTTCCTACTAAGCGCCAACTAATAGCTTTTACCAAACTTCTAATAGGCTTCTCGGAATAATTAGGGGTGTTTTTTAATGGTTTACTAATCGATTTATTAAGCCAAAATTGCACAATCATATTTATTTATTTCTATTTCCTATCGGATTTATAGGATTAAGTGCAAAACTATATAAATTATTTTATTTGGAAGTGTTAATGTGAATAATCTTTAGAAGATGTTTTTTGCTAAATTAAATCTTGAAGTGTGTGATTTTTAAAAATGTTGAGTGTGTTGTCGCGGACTTTTATAAGTAGTTTATGAAGTCCGCAAGTAGCTTCGTCTGGGCATTCTTTACACTCTTCATAATAGTTTAAACTTACACAAGGTAACATGGCAATTGGCCCTTCTAAGATTCTAATAACGTCACAAATAACAATATCTGTAGCATTTTTTAAAAGGTAATAACCACCGCCTTTGCCTCTTTTTGAACCCAAATAACCCGATTTTCTAAGTGTCAACAAAATACTTTCTAAGAATTTTTTTGACATTTTTTCGTATTCTATTATTTGTGAGATGGGAATAACGCCAAACTCAGACTGGTGTCTCGCTATATAGGTAAGTGCCTGTAAGCCGTATTTTGTCTTTTTAGAAATCACGTTACGAAGTTACTTATTTTAAACTTTAAAATTCAAATAATTTTTTCTTAAAAAACTAAATTGATATCTTTATTTTATACATTTGTACCGTCTTAAAGAGGAAAAATTTGACTGATTGCAACCTCTGTTCCAATATATATTGGAAAAATAAAATGCTAAAGCAGTGTCAAAACTCCCTTTAGCCTTTTAGTCGATTATTCTTTTAAGATATTATTTATCAATTAAATATAAAATTTAAATTAATATTATGGCTTATTTATTCACTTCAGAATCTGTATCAGAAGGACATCCCGATAAGGTTGCCGATCAAATTTCTGACGCATTATTAGACAACTTTTTAGCTTTTGATCCCAATTCTAAAGTAGCTTGCGAAACCTTAGTAACTACAGGTCAGGTAGTTTTGGCTGGCGAAGTTAAAACCAAAACCTATATCGATGCACAAAAAATAGCCCGCGACGTTATTAACAAAATTGGTTATACCAAAGGGGCTTATCAATTTGAAGGTAAATCTTGTGGTGTTATTTCACTCATTCACGAACAATCTCCAGATATTAATCAGGGTGTTGAGCGCGAAGTGGCCGAAGAACAAGGCGCCGGCGACCAAGGTATGATGTTTGGTTACGCCACCAAAGAAACCGATAATTATATGCCTTTAGCACTCGATTTATCACACAGAATTTTAATAGAACTGGCTAAGGTGCGTCGTGAAAATACCGACATTACCTATTTACGTCCTGACGCTAAAAGTCAGGTAACTATTGAGTATGACGACAACAATGTGCCACAACGTATTGACGCTATTGTGGTTTCTACACAACACGACGATTTTGACGAAGATAAAAAAATGTTAGCAAAAATTAAAGCTGACGTTATAAATATTGTGATGCCACGTGTTATAGCCCAATTACCTGCTCATATTCAAAAATTATTTACCGATAAAATTACCTATCACGTCAACCCAACTGGTAAATTTGTTATTGGGGGTCCTCACGGCGATACTGGTTTAACCGGGCGTAAAATTATTGTAGATACTTACGGTGGTAAAGGGGCTCACGGTGGTGGCGCTTTTTCTGGCAAAGACCCCAGTAAAGTTGACCGCTCTGCAGCTTATGCCTCAAGACATATCGCTAAAAATTTAGTAGCAGCCGGCGTAGCTAATGAAGTTTTAGTCCAAGTATCTTACGCAATTGGCGTTGCAAAACCAACCTCAATAAACGTTACAACTTATGGTCGTGCTAATATTAATATGACCGATGGCGCTATTGCGGATGTAGTAGAAAAATTATTTGATATGCGTCCTGCGGCGATAGAAAAACGTCTGAATTTACGTACGCCTATTTACAGCGAAACGGCCAGTTATGGCCATATGGGGAGAACGCCTCAAAAAATAACTAAGACATTTGTATCGCCTTATTCTGGAACAGTATCTCATGAAGTTGAATTGTTTAGTTGGGAAAAATTAGATTATGTAGAAAAGGTTAAAGCTGCCTTTGGATTGTAATATTTGCAGAAAATAAAATTTAAAAGCCCGCTGACTTGTCGTAGTTCAGCGGGCTTTTCATCTAAAAACCAATAAAATCTATATTTTTTATAACTTAAGAGGTCATATAGTTTTGAATATTAATAGCATTTACTATCGTTGATTTTAATATCGGTTATTGACGAATCTTTAGTAGGTAACCAGAGTCTATAATAGGTTCTGTAAGTGGTTTCGGTTGTATAACAGCCATCTTCAACAGTAACGATTTTTGTTTTATATCCCCAAAAAGCGCTCTCTACTTTTGTTGTGTTTAAATAAAATATAGAAACTGCGGCTATTATAAAAATATTAAGAGAAAACATTTTATTGTTATGTATAAACTTTGTCATGGCTTTCTTATTTGATTAGGTTACAAATATAGAACAGGCTTAAAAATTTTATTATAGTAAAAATAGGGAGTTTTAAAATTACTCCTTTTTACAAAAAATGTCTTTTATAAATTATACTTAACACTCAATAAAAAATAGCGAGGTTGTATTAAATATTGTGAAGTACTTGTAATAAATTCTGAAAAGCTATCTCTGTTTAAGAATTCTGTATTTAAAAGGTTTGTGGTCGATAGTTTAAACACCCATTTATTTTTATCTTTCTAATAATATAAATCGTTATTTTAAAAAAATCTATCGAAACAAACTTATTTAATAAGGTCAAATCCTTACTTTTGGAATCTATGCGCTACCTATTTGTTTTTTTAAGTCTTTTGTTGGGAATAAATAGTTCTGCCCAAGAAATAAAAACGGCGTTTATCAAATCATTCCCATTAAAAGCAGACACGTATTACGGTACCGATGCATTCGAAAATGTTTATTACGGTATAAATGACGTCCTTTATAAAAAGACACCTACAAAAACCTATCAGTACAACAATTTAGCTTTGGGTTCCATTAGTAGTGTCTCAATATTTAATCCGCTTGAGCTTGTCGTTTTTTATAAGGATTTTAACAGTGTGATTATTTTAGACAATACTTTAAACCCCATACAAAAGCTCTCTTTTCTTGATAAAAACATTAGTTTGGTGGCTAAAGCAGGTAAAAATAGGCTCTGGTTATACAATACTGATGTTCAACAGCTCGAATTATACAATTATAAAACCAAATCAGTTTTGGCTAAATCGCAACCGCAAAGCTTGTTAGACCCCAAAGAAATGAGTGGAAATGCCAACTATGTATGGATAAAAACAGCTTCAAATACTATTAAAGTCTTTAATATTTACGGCAGTGAAGTAACAGAAATTAAAAAACAAATTGACGTTTTTGCAATCTCAAAATCTGGAGTAATTATTTTTAAATCAGGTAATGAGCTTTATTCAAAATCAGAAAAGACACAAAAAATTGAGCTCAATCAAAATATTAACATCAAGTATTTGTCGGTTGTTGATAATAATTTATATTTTTTTGACGGAAACATCCTTTTTACCTTTAAGATTTTAAAAATTTAAGTAACTTTAAAAACTTTTTTAGAACTAAACCTAGAACTTATGCATGTAGCGATTGCCGGAAATATTGGCGCAGGAAAAACGACTTTAACAAGCTTATTAGCAAAACACTATAATTGGGATGCCCATTACGAATCTGTTGATGAGAACCCTTATCTAGATGATTTTTATGGCGAAATGGAGCGCTGGTCTTTTAACCTTCAGGTCTATTTTCTAAATTCTCGTTTTAGACAGATATTAGATATTTTGGCTGACAACAAAAGTATAATACAAGACCGTACTATTTATGAAGATGCTCATATTTTTGCCCCCAACCTTCACGCTATGGGTCTGATGACTAATCGCGATTACAGTAATTATGCATCTTTATTCGAGCTCATGGAACGCTTGGTACAACCACCCGACTTGTTAATTTACTTGCGTGCTTCAATCTCAACACTGGTAGATCAAATTCACAAGCGTGGGCGCGATTATGAAAACTCTATAAGTATAGATTATTTAAGCCGTTTAAACGAACGCTACGAAGCGTGGATTTCTACCTATACTAAAGGTAATCTCCTTATTATTGACGTCGATAATCTTGATTTTGTTGACAATCCCGAAGACTTAGGTAATGTTATAGACAAAATTGACGCACAGATAAACGGGTTGTTTTAATAATTTATTTAAGAAATTTAGTCAGGGTTTCACTTTGAGTGAAGCCCTGACTTTTTTCTTTAACTTTATTACAAAAAAAGAGCGCCAATGGCGCTCTTTTTTATTAAAATATGTTTAAGAAATTATGCTTTTTTAGCCGCTTTTAATTTACAGTTGGCACACATTTCTTTTTTTCCTTTACAATCTGGGCAAGTAGCCGTCGTTTTTGCAGCAGCCTTCTTTTTACAATTGGCACAAAGTTCTTTTTTACCTTTGCAATTTGCACAGCCTTTTAAAGACACATCCATACCTTTAATTTTATGGATTTGTGCCTTAACTTCTGCTTCTGTACCTGTAAAAACTTGTTCGTTTTTATTTGCCTTACCATTTACGGTTGTTGTAGTTATTACAACAGCTTTAAAAGTCCCATCATCTTGTTTAGTCATTTTAACCTGAACTTCGTTAGCCATATCGGCCTTGTGCATTTTGTGCATATCGACAGTGACTTCCTTCATATCTGCTACTTTTGTCGGAACATCTACAGCAATACTTGGCGCAATAACCAATGCTACTACACTCATCAATTTAATTAAGATATTTAATGAGGGACCTGATGTATCTTTAAAAGGATCTCCAACTGTATCACCAACAACGGCCGCTTTATGAGGTTCAGAACCTTTTTTGTAAGTAACACCATCAATTTCTACACCTTCTTCAACCATTTTCTTAGCATTATCCCAAGCGCCTCCAGCGTTAGATTGGAAGATAGCCATCATAACACCTGTTACGGTTACACCTGCTAACAAACCACCCAACATCTCGGCACCGCCAATAAAACCAACAGCAACAGGAGCAGAAATAGCTAATACACCCGGCAAAACCATTTCTCTAATAGAAGCTTTTGTAGAAATGTCAACACATTTATCATATTCGGCTAGACCGTCTGCTGCATCAAATATTTTTCTATCTTCAGCAGAAGCTTTAGACATATCTGAATCGTATTTACGCATGACAGCTAAAGCCGCTTTTAATTGTGGAATATCTCTAAACTGACGTCTTACTTCTTCAATCATCGCCATAGCGGCACGACCAACAGCATTCATAGATAATGCTGAAAACACAAATGGTAACATACCACCTACTAAAAGGCCTGCCATTACAAATGATTTAGAAATATCAATAGAAGTAATATGTGCTTGTTGCATAAAGGCAGAGAATAAAGCCAAGGCTGTTAGCGCCGCAGAAGCAATAGCAAATCCTTTACCAATAGCAGCAGTTGTATTACCAACAGCATCTAATTTATCGGTACGTTCGCGGACTTCTTTAGGTAATTCGGCCATTTCTGCGATACCACCGGCGTTATCAGAAATTGGTCCGTAAGCATCAACAGCTAATTGTATACCTGTATTGGCTAACATACCAACGGCAGCAATAGCAATACCGTATAATCCGGCAACATCATAAGATATAATGATGGCAGCAGCAATTAATAAAATTGGAATGGCTGTACTCATCATACCTACGCCTAAACCAGCGATAATATTTGTAGCGGCACCTGTAACCGATTGTTTAACAATACTCATTACTGGTTTTGAACCTGTACCTGTATAATATTCTGTGATTTTACCAACACCTAAACCTGCTAATAAACCAACTATGGTTGCATAAAATACACCCATAGACGACATTTCTTTGCCAGCAACTACCCAAGTTTCAGGTAAAAATTGTTGAATCATAAAGTATGATATCACAACCATTAGTCCCGCAGATAAAAATTCTCCTAAATTTAAAGCAGATTGTGGATTGCCGCCTTCTTTTACTTTTACAAAGAAAGTACCTAAAACAGAAACTACAATTCCTACTGCAGCTAAGGCTAATGGTAATAATACGGGGCCAATTTTGAATTCGGCGAAAGCCGGTAAATCAAAAAACATCGCCCCTAAAACCATTGTGGCAATAATTGATCCAACAAATGATTCGAATAAATCGGCGCCCATACCTGCAACATCACCAACATTATCACCCACATTATCTGCAATAGTAGCAGGATTTAAGGGATGATCTTCTGGAATACCGGCTTCAACTTTACCTACTAAATCGGCTCCTACATCAGCCGCTTTGGTATAAATACCACCACCAACACGCGCAAAAAGGGCTATAGAGGAAGCTCCTAATGAAAATCCTGAAATT
>JASFYX010000031.1:0-64266 GCA_045046885.1 Flavobacteriaceae bacterium | reverse complement strand
GTTTTGTGTAAATAAGTAGAGTAAATACCAAATAGCAAAAAGTAGCTTACAAAAAATTTGACTAAAAATAATATGACAGGTTTATTGTTTTTCACTTAAAAAAGATTGGTATTTTTGCTTTTTATACATTTCAAATATACAAGAAAGCTATGACTTTTGAAACGCTTAAAACGGATGTTATTAACATACTTGCAGACAATTTAACAACAAAAGAAAAATTACAACATATTTGTAATCATCTAAAGGCGAATGTAAAACACTACCATTGGGTAGGTTTTTATTTTAAAAATGGCGACAAAGACGAATTAAAACTAGGCCCTTTTGCAGGAAAGCCTACAGAACACGCCATTATTCCTTTTGGAAAAGGCATCTGCGGACAAGTTGCTGTAAGTCAAGAAAATTATGTAGTTCAAGATGTTAGCGAGCAAGACAATTATATTTCTTGTGGCTTCGAAATAAAAAGTGAAATTGTAATTCCCTTTTTTGTGAATAATAAAAACATAGGACAACTTGATATAGATTCTCACAGCACCGCCCCTTTTACCGATGCCGATGAAGTTTTTTTAGAATCTGTTTGTGATGAAATTTCAAAACTAGATTTCTCCGCTATTTTGTAAAGAATTCTTCTTTAAGAGTCTAACTTTGTGATAAATTCTTTTTTATGAAACACAAAATTAGCATCCAACAACCTTGTACCGAAATGACCGTTTTGGTCACACCAGAATTAGCCAATTTTAGTGGCCGTATGCACGGTGGCGAACTTCTCAAAATTTTAGACAAAGTTGCCTATACTTGTGGTAGCAGATTTTGTGGCGAATATGTTGTAACCATTTCTGTTGACAAAGTCACTTTTAAAGAACCTATTTTTATAGGGGAGCTTTTAACCTTTTTGGCTTCGGTAAATTATACAGGTAAAACCTCTTTAGAAGTGGGTATTAAAGTTATAGCCGAAGATATTAAAAACCGCACGGTGCGTCATAGTAATACTAGTTATTTTACAATGATTGCCATGGATGCAAAAGGCAATAAAGTAACTGTACCACAGCTAGAACTCAAAACAGAAGAACAGAAATTACGTTATCAAAAAGCTTTAGAAAGACGCAAGAAAAGGCTGTCGTCCTAATTGATTAAATTTGATCTAAGTGACTTAATAATAGTTTAGTATAATCCATTGCAGATTTTTTAACCCAAGAATTATTAATAAAATATACCCATCCAAAAAGTAATATAATCAATATCAATTCTTGTAAATAAAAACTTAAATGTAATGTTGACAAATCAAAATTGTTTACTTTAAGACGATAAACAAAATAGCCGATTATACTTATAATCAGGAAGGTTATACCAAATTTTCTTAAACCCCATAAATGCCTTTTAAATCCATAAACCATATTTTTATTATTCAATTCGGTACTGTCTATTTTTGAAAACCTCTGTTTAATTAAATACATAACAAGCCATTGATAAATATGGCTTTTTTCTTCATTTGAAATCGTTTTTAAATCAATTTCTCTTGATCTGGGTAATATTTTTAATAATTTTGAATGATAATTATCTTTTGTTTTTAAATCAATATAATTAGTGTTATCATTCAGTAATATTTCAACTGGAGCACCTTGCCAAATTTTCCATAATTCTTTTTCTTTTTTCTTTCCAAAATTCTTATCAAGATTAGAAATAAATGACACTAAGCCTGTTAATATCAATATTATTGAAAGACACTTAATAGTATTTTCAACATCAACACAAAACGGAATACTTAATAGATAAATGGGTAATAATACTAAAAAAATTGGGGAAAACCTTGTATAAAAATAATAAGCACTCATAATTGTAAAATAGATTAAACAATCACTTTAATTCTAATGTCGTCAAAACTAATTCTGAGAGGGACACAAATGTATCAAATTTTTATTCAAAAAAATGAATTTAACTTTTTAATTTTAAAAAACTTAAGGTGTAATCTGTGCTAATATAAAAACATGTAATATAAGATTGATAACTATGGAATCTGCACTCATCAAACTTTACGATTTACGTCTTTCTAAACTCAGTAAAGAATTATCGCTTTACGCAGATAAAAAACAGCCTTTATTACTATGAAGTTGACTTACCGTATAAAATAAAGTAGGCAGTATTTATTTTTTAAGCTTTGTGAAACTTTGAGGTTCTTTGTGTAGCTCTGTGGAACAGCCTCTTAAAATCCCAAGTACCAAATCACAAATTCCAAATTCCAAAAACTTAAAACAATTTACAGTAATCAATATTCATTTTTTCGAACCTTGCGAAACCCTTGCGCTCTTTGCGGTTAAGCTTTACGATTCTTTATGAAACAGCATTTACAATAAATAATTTTACAACTAAAAGCTATTCAAAAATTTTATTTAACTAACTTAGCCTCTATAAAGCACACCCCATGAAAGCATCACTCATTAAACTTTTCGATTTACGTCTCTCAAAACTCATCCAAGAAATAGGACTTTATTCTGATGAAAAGTTACTTTGGAGAACACCCAAAGGCATTAACAACTCGGCTGGAAATTTAACTTTACACCTCATAGGCAACCTCAACCATTTTATTGGAGCCGTTTTGGGTAACGACGGTTATCAGCGTGAGCGCGATAAAGAATTCAGCTTAAAAGCTATTCCTGTGCTTGAATTACAACAACAAATTGAAGCCACCAGAAAAATCGTAAAAAAAGCTATAAATAATCTAACACAAGATGATTTTGACGCTATTTACCCCATCAATGTTTTTGGCACAGAAATGACAACCACCTATTTTTTAATCCATTTAACAGGGCATCTCAATTATCATTTAGGTCAAATAAATTACCACCGCCGTTTGGTTTGTTAATAACCTTTTCTTTTTGCTCATAAATTTAACAATTCTTATAAGGTTTTACATTGTGTAAACCTTGCGCTTTTAGTAGTTTTGCTGAAACTAATAAATCATTGTTATGTCTGCCTCAAAACCTGCTAAATCGGCCTTAATTTCTGTATTTCACAAAGAGGGTTTAAAACCTATTGTAGAACAATTAAACGCTTTAAATTTTACCATTTACTCAACCGGCGGCACCGAAAAATTTATTACCGACTTAGGTATTGATGTGGTGCCCGTAGAAGAATTAACCAACTATCCTTCAATTTTAGGCGGTCGTGTAAAAACACTGCATCCCAAAGTTTTTGGCGGCATTTTAAGTCGGCGCGATAATGATGGTGACATGGCTCAGTTAGTAGAATACGCCATTCCCGAAATTGATGTAGTGATAGTAGATTTATACCCTTTCGAAAAAACGGTTGCAAACGGTGCAGATGCACAAGATATTATAGAAAAAATTGACATTGGTGGCATATCGTTAATCCGTGCTGCGGCTAAAAATTTTAAAGATGTTTTGTGTATTTCGGCGATGGAACAATACGATGATTTCTTAAAAGTTTTAGTAGCACAAAAAGGAGAATTTACGCTAGCGCAACGCAAAATTTACGCCGCAAAAGCTTTTGCCGTTTCGAGTCATTACGACACGGCTATTTACAATTATTTAAATGAAACCGAAACCAATTTTAGACAGAGTTTTAATAAAGTCAGCAGTTTAAGATATGGCGAAAATCCCCATCAAAAAGGGTATTTTTATGGCGATTTAAACGCTTTGTTTGACAAACTTCACGGCAAAGAACTCTCATACAATAATTTATTAGACGTTGATGCCGCTGTGAATTTAATGAACGAATTTAAAGATGACAAGCCCACTTTTATCATCTTAAAACACAACAACGCTTGTGGATTGGCACAACGTGACACCTTACATCAGGCTTATGTTGATGCCTTGGCCGGCGACCCACAATCGGCTTTTGGCGGAATTCTAATTTCTAACAAAAAAATAGATTTAGCAACCGCTACCGAAATACATAAATTATTTTGCGAAGTGGTTATTGCTCCCGCTTATGACGCCGATGCTTTAGCCGTTTTAAAAGGCAAAAAAAACCGTATTATCTTAATTCAAAAATCGGTTGACATGCCTATAAGCACATCGCGAACAGCGTTAAATGGTATCTTGGTTCAAGATAGAGATTTAAAAACCGATGCCGTTACCGATTTAAAAACAGCTACAACCTTAAATCCGACAGAACAAGAAATAGACGATTTAATTTTTGCGTCAAAAATTTGCAAACACACCAAATCTAACACCATTGTTTTAGCTAAAAACAAACAATTATGTGCCAGTGGCACCGGACAAACAAGTCGTGTTGATGCTTTAAATCAAGCCATTGCTAAGGCGCAGCATTTTAATTTTGACTTAACGGGAGCCGTAATGGCCAGCGATGCTTTTTTCCCTTTCCCTGATTGTGTAGAAATAGCACAACAAGCCGGTATAAATGCCGTTATACAACCCGGAGGTTCTATTAAAGACCAACTTTCAATAGATTATTGTAACAATAATAAAATGAGTATGGTATTTACCGGGATGCGTCATTTTAAACATTAATTTTATTAACTTTGTCAACTCACATAATTTAACACCTTAAAAAAACAGTATAGAATGGGATTTTTTGATTTCATGACCGAAGATATAGCCATTGATTTAGGCACAGCCAACACTTTAATTATTCATAATGATAAAGTTGTAATAGACAGTCCGTCTGTAGTAGCTCGCGATCGCAGTACAGGTAAAATATTGGCTATTGGTAAAAAAGCCAACCTGATGCAGGGTAAAACACACGAAAATATTAAGACTATACGTCCTTTAAAAGATGGTGTTATTGCCGATTTTGAAGCGTCAGAACAAATGATAAAGGAATTTATAAAATGTATTCCTTCTATAAAAAAACGTTTTTTCTCGCCGTCGTTGCGGATGGTTATTTGTATCCCATCCGGGATAACCGAGGTAGAAAAACGTGCCGTACGCGATTCTGCCGAACACATGAACGCCAAAGAAATTTACTTAATTCACGAGCCTATGGCGGCCAGTATTGGTATTGGTATTGATATTATGCAACCCAAAGGTAATATGATAATTGATATAGGGGGCGGTACTACAGAAATTGCTGTTATTGCTTTAGGTGGTATTGTTTGCGATAAATCTGTTAAAGTAGCTGGCGATGTTTTTACAAGCGATATTGCTTATTATATGCGCACACAACACAATTTGTATGTAGGCGAGCGTACATCAGAAAAAATTAAAATTCAAGTTGGTGCTGCTACAGAAGATTTAGAGACACCACCAGAAGACATGTTGGTTCAAGGACGTGATTTACTTTCCGGAAAACCAAAACAAGTTCAAGTGTCGTTTCGTGAAATTGCCAAAGCACTTGATAAATCAATTTTGCGTATTGAAGATGCCGTAATGGAAACCCTTTCTAAAACACCTCCTGAATTGGCTGCCGATATTTATAATACAGGTATTTATTTAGCTGGTGGCGGTTCTATGTTACGCGGTTTAGACAAACGTCTTTCTAAAAAAACAGACTTACCTGTTTATGTTGCCGAAGATCCGTTAAGAGCTGTTGTTAGAGGTACAGGTATAGCTCTTAAAAATCTTGATAAATATAAAATAGTATTGATGAAATAGACTAAGTATTTATGCAACATTTCTTTTATATACTGGCAAAGTATAAATACTTTTTACTTTTTGTGTTGCTTGAATTTTTAGCCTTATTCTTCACAATTCAAAGTCATTCATACCATCAAAGTACATTTGTAAACTCCTCTAATTCAGTTACAGGAAGCTTATTAAATACATTAAATGATTTTGACCATTATTTAAATTTACCGTCAGAAAATAAGTTCCTTTTAGAAGAAAACACCCGTCTAAAAAATACTATAATTAATGCCGATTCGGTTCAAAGTGTAAAAGGACGTGCCCTTTTTATCGATAAGAATTTTAAATTTTTGGGTGCCGAAGTTATTAGAAACGAATACACCAAAATCAATAATTACCTCACCATAAATAAAGGTAAAAACGATAGTATTAACAATGATATTGGCGCAGTAAACGAAAAAGGTATTATTGGGATAGTTAACAGTACATCAAAAAAATATGCCACAATTATCTCTATTTTAAATCATAAATTAAAAATAAATATAAAGCTTAAAAACGCTAATTATTACGGCTCTCTTGTTTGGGACGGGAATGATTACAACATTATGCAAATGCAAGATGTGCCACGCCAAGCACTTCTTAAAAAAGGAGATACCATTGTAACAGGTGGGCAATCTACTATTTTCCCCAAAGGTTTACCTGTTGGTAGTATTTTAAATTGGGAAACAGATGACAGTAGGTACACAAAAATTAATATCAAATTATTTAATGATATGAGTGCTATTGGGCACGTTTATCTCATTTTAAACAATGACAAAAAAGAAATCCTAAATTTAGAAAGCGCTAATGAATAACAACTTAATAAAATATAGTTTTCTATTTTTCTTACTTATTTTTATACAAGTAGCTCTTTTTAACAACATCTCTTTGTTTGGCTATGCACAACCTATGTTTTATATTTTGTTTGTGTTTTTGTATCCTATGACAAATCAAAAAGGTTTTTTTCTTTTATTAGCATTTTTACTCGGGTTGAGTATTGACTTTTTCTCTAATTCAGGAGGTATTAATGCAGCAGCTACTTTATTTATAGCGTATATTAGAATGCCTGTATTAAAAATAATCTCTAATAAATCTGACTTCGATTCTGTTCTATTTCAGTACAATAGCCTTCCTTTTGGGCAACAAATAAGTTATTTATTAAGTTTGACTATCATTCATCATTTTATAGTTTTTTCGCTCTCTTATTTTAAATTAAGTGCTTTAAAGTTTATAACAATAGACACTTTAGCTTCAAGTGCTTTTACACTTATGCTTCTCGTTTTTTACAGTCAGTTATTTCTAAAAAAAATACGATGATAAAAAATAGATATTTGTTGCGGAATTTAACCATTCTAGTAGGGTTAATATTTATTGGTCGTTTGTTTTATCTTCAAATTCTAGATGATTCTTACGAGAAACTGTCTAACAACAACGCCATAAAAATAAAATACGACTATCCAGAGCGCGGTTATGTTTTCGATAGAAATAATATTTTGTTAGTTGCCAATCAATCGTCATACGACATAATGGTAATTCCAAAAGAAGTTAAAAAACTAGACACTTTAGCTTTTTGCAAAATATTAAACATCTCTAAAGAGAGCTTTGACAAACGCATAAATAAAGCTATTCATTATTCTAGACGCATCCCATCAGTATTTTTAAAGCAATTGTCTAAAGAAGATTTTGGGGCGCTACAAGAAGTTATGTATAAGTTTCCAGGTTTTTATATGCAGAAACGTATCTTGAGAAATTACCCTATAAATAGTGCCGCTAATGTTTTAGGATATATTAGCGAAATTAATGTAGAGCAACTCCAAAAACAAAAATATTATCAGCAAGGCGAATTAATTGGGGCTAGTGGCGTCGAGAAAATTTATGAGTCTATTTTAAGAGGTACAAAAGGTATAAAGCATATTCAACGTAACAGATTTAATAAAGATATAGGTCCGTATAAAAATGGTTTACTAGACACAAAAGCTAAAGCAGGTCAAGATATTACGTTGACTTTAGATTCTAAGTTACAACGATACGGAGAAGCTTTGATGAGACATAAACGCGGTGGTATTGTAGCCATTGAACCTAGTACAGGCGAAATATTGGCTTTAGTTACAGCGCCTAGTTATAATCCCAATCTTTTAGTAGGAAGAAAACGCTCCAAAAACTTCACAAAACTCTACTACGACTCTATAAATAAACCTTTATACGATAGAGGCCTATTGGCGCAATATCCACCAGGCTCACCCTTTAAATTGGCTGATGCCCTTATTGGCTTACAAGAAAAAATAATAACACCAAATACCACTTTTAAGTGTTTTCACGGTTACAGATATGGCAAACGCGAAAAAGAGTTTATGAAATGCCATTGTGGTATTTTTAACAGTCCCATAAATTTAGATTTGGGTATTTACCGTTCTTGTAATAGTTATTTTGCAAATGTTTACAGAAGGATAATTGAAAAATATCCCACACCCAGTAAAGGTATAGATGCCTGGAAAGCACATTTAGAAAGTTTTGGTTTTGGTAATTATTTAGGATACGATTTACCAGCAGGTGCCAAAGGATTAATTCCTAGTTCTAGCTATTACAACCATTATTATCCGGCAAGAAACTGGCGAGCTGTTACCACAATTTCAAATGCCATTGGACAAGGCGAAATACTAACTACACCTATTCAGTTAGCTAATTTCACAGCGCTTATTGCTAACAGAGGTTTTTATTACACACCTCATATTGTTAAAAATATTAAAGATTCTATTTTAGACCCTAAATTTACGACGCCTCATTATTCTGATATTGATAAAGCCAATTTCGAACCTGTTATCCAAGGTATGTATGACGTTTTTGAAAAACGAGGAACGGCACGTTTTTACAAGATAAAGAATATTTCAATTTGTGGAAAAACAGGCACTGCTGAAAATTTTAAACGCGTAAATGGTAAAAGATTTCAATTTGAAGACCATTCAATTTTTATAGCCTTTGCACCAAAAGATAATCCGAAAATTGCCATAGCTGTTTTTGTTGAAAATGGTGGTTTCGGCTCGACAATAGCCGCCCCAATGGCCAGTTTAATGGTAGAAAAATATTTAAAGGGCAAAGTAGAAAGACCCATATTAGAAGATGTTTTAATGAGAAGAGATTTAGAACCTTTATATAAAAAACAGTTAGAAATAGAACAACAACAACTTGCGCAGAAGAAATGATAACATATTTAAAGGGCTAGATTGGCCACTTGTTTTTCTGTATTTTACTTTGGTAATTATGGGGTGGTTGAGTATTTACTCAGCTTCAATGGATGACACCCACTTTCAATTATTCGATTTAAACGTAAAATATGGCAAACAACTCATCTGGATTTTACTCAGCTCGGTTTTAATAATTTTTATACTCTTTTTAGATGCCAAATTTTATGAGCGTTTTGCCAGTCTTATTTATGTATTTTCAATTATATCGTTAATAGGCCTTTTTGCTTTTGGCAAAACCATTTCTGGCGCCACTTCTTGGTATGTCTTTAATGGTATTAGTATTCAGCCTTCAGAATTTGTAAAAGTAGCTACTGCCCTAGCGTTAGCAAAATTAATAAGTGACAAACAATACAATTTAAAGTTAGTGAAGAATCAGATTAAAGCATTCTTCATCATTTTATTACCTATTATTTTAATAGTACCCCAACCAGATCCAGGCTCTGCTATTGTATTTTTAGCTTTTAGTCTTGTACTGTATCATGAAGGTTTGCCAAAATTTTATTTTGTAACTGGTTTTAGTATGATAGTGCTTTTTATTTTAGCACTATTATTCGACAAATTAATTATCAGTGCTGCTTTAACGGTAATTGCTTTACTTTTTTACTTTTTATATAAAACAAAAAAGTCTAAATTTTTAAATATTTCTTTTTTGCTCTTAATTGCAATAGGTTATATTTATACCGTAGATTTTGTTTTTAACAACGTTTTTGAACAAAGGCATCGCAATAGAATAAATCTTTTAATTGGTAAGGCTAGCGATGCTAAAGGTATTGGTTACAACACACGTCAATCTGAAATTGCTATTGGTTCTGGAAACCTTTTTGGAAAAGGATTTTTACAAGGCACCCAAACAAAAGGCAATTTTGTGCCCGAACAACATACAGACTATATTTTTAGCACTTTAGGAGAAGAATTCGGATTTGTTGGTAGTAGCCTAGTTATTATTTTATTCCTACTCTTTATAACGCGTATCTTAAAAAAAGCACGATTACAGAAAAGCAAATTCAGTCGGGTTTATGGCTATGGTATTGCTGCGGTGTTTTTTATCCACTTTACTATTAATATAGGAATGGTATTGGGCTTGTTACCTACAATTGGTATTCCACTACCCTTTTTTAGTTACGGCGGTTCTGCCTTGTGGGGATTTACTATTTTACTCTTTATTTTTATCCGCTTAGACGCTAATAAATATTACGAGTGGTAAGTTCTTAAACAAAAAAAGTGGCCTCAATGAAGCTACTTTTATATTTTATTAAACAGTTTTACTGTTTATAACGTCGCAACGTGTTTTGTCAATTTTGACTTTAAATTAGAAGCTTTATTATTGTGAATAATATTCTTTTTAGCCAATTTATCTAACATAGCTACCACTTTGGGTAACATAGTTAAAGCTTCTTCTTTAACATCTAAGGCACGTAGTTTTCTAACGGCGTTTCTTACCGTTTTGTGTTGAAACTTATTTCTTAAACGTTTTGTTTCGTTGCTTCTAATTCTTTTTAATGCTGACTTATGATTTGCCATCTTCTTTAATTTATTTTTGTAGTCCGTAGGGGAATCGAACCCCTGTTACCAGGATGAAAACCTGGCGTCCTAACCCCTAGACGAACGGACCAATTTATATTTTACCGCAAATGCGAGTGCAAAAATAATATAATTTTTTTTCTCTGCAAGGGCTTTTTAATAAATTTAATAAGCTTTTGCAAATAGCACACGTCTAGAGGATTGTTTTCCTGAAAAAACACATTTTCCCTCTTCTAAAATTGCATCGTTTGGGATACATCTTATTGTTGCCTTAGTAAGGTTTTTAATCTGTTCTTCGGTTTCCGATGTGCCATCCCAATGCGCAGATATAAAACCACCTTTGTTTTCTAAAACATCTTTAAATGTCTCAAAAGTATCAACTTTTGTGATGTGCTCTTCTCTATATGCAAAGGCTTTCTCAAACAATTCCGTTTGAATAAGCGCTAATTTTTCCTTTATATTTTGTGCTAAACCTTCTTGATTTACAATTTCTTTTGTAAGCGTATCACGTCTAGCCAATTCTACTTTGTTGTTTTCTAAATCTCTTGGTCCAATAGCAATCCGCAAAGGCACCCCTTTTAATTCGTATTCTGCAAACTTCCACCCGGGTTTAAAAGTATCTCTATCGTCGTATTTTACACTAATGCCTTCTGCTCTCAAATCTTTCATCAATTCATTTGCCTTATCAGATATGGCTTTGAATTGTTCTTCATTTCTATAAATGGGCACTATAACCACCTGAATGGGTGCTAAATTTGGTGGCAAAACCAAACCGTTATCATCTGAATGTGTCATAATTAAAGCCCCCATTAAGCGTGTTGAAACACCCCAAGAAGTGGCCCAAACATACTCTTGTTTACCTTCTTTTGTAGCGTATTTAACATCAAATGCTTTGGCAAAATTCTGACCTAAAAAATGTGATGTTCCTGCTTGTAAAGCTTTGCCGTCTTGCATTAAAGCTTCAATACTATAGGTTTCTAAAGCACCCGCAAAGCGTTCACTTTCTGTTTTTGTGCCTTTTATTACAGGGATTGCCATAAAATTTTCTGCAAATTCAGCGTAAACGCCTTGCATACGTTCGGCTTCTTCTAAAGCTTCTTGTTTACTGGCATGAGCTGTATGCCCTTCTTGCCATAAAAACTCGGTTGTTCTTAAGAACAAACGAGTCCTCATTTCCCATCGCACAACATTTGCCCATTGGTTTATTAATAATGGTAAATCTCTATAAGATTGTATCCAACGCCTATAAGTATCCCAAATAATGGTTTCTGAAGTAGGTCTTACAATAAGCTCTTCTTCTAATTTGGCTTTTTCATCGACAACAATTTTACCGTTTTCGTCAGTTTTTAAGCGGTAATGTGTCACAACGGCACATTCTTTAGCAAATCCATCTACGTGACTGGCTTCTTTACTAAAATAAGATTTGGGTATAAAAAGGGGGAAATAGGCGTTTTGATGTCCTGTTTCTTTAAACATTTTATCGAGTTGCGCTTGCATTTTTTCCCAAATAGCATATCCGTAAGGTTTTATAACCATACAACCACGTACACCAGAATTTTCTGCTAAATCGGCTTTTACTACCAATTCGTTATACCATTTAGAATAATCTTCACTGCGTTTTGTTAACTTCTTACTCATTATTAATTATTTTGGCACAAATATTGTTAAATATTGTTATATATCTTTAACTCTGTGCAAAACTACTTAAATTTGTAGTGTAGGACAATAAAAATATCAAGTTATGAAAGCCTTAACTAACATTACACTAAAAATTACCAAATTAACTGCTTTAAGTATTGTTTTAATCAGCCTTGCTTCTTGTGGGTCTTATAAAAATTCAAATGGTGATACCGATGGTATTTATGCTTCGTCTAATATTAAAAGACAAGTTGTTTACGTAGAAAAAAAGTCTAAGAATAAGAGCAACTATTTTTTAGAACAAGCCAAACAATTTGAAGACTTAAATGACGATGATATTTTTACAGAAATAGACAGTTTGTCTACAGATAGAGATACTATTTACGCTGAAGATAACCAAGCTAATTATAACTCCGGTGCTCCTTGGGAATATACCAAAGACGTTACAATAAATATTTATACACATCCTTCTTATTACGATTATTACAACCCTTATTATTATGGCTTCTATGGCTACGGGTATAACCCTTACCCTTATTATTATAGTCTTTATGGCTTTAACAGTCCCTATTACAACCCGTATTATGGCGGTTATTATCCTGACAGTTATTTTGGTATAGGTTTTTATAGCACTTTCTTTTTTTACAATCCATACAGAAATTATTATTACAATGCCCCCTATTATACTGGTAATTCTTATGGCTCACATTACAGCAATTATGCCAAGCGTGTAGCTTACAACACCCATTCTAGAAACAGCACAAGTTTTGCTTCCAGATATAAAAGAAGTGGCTCTACAAATAGAAAATACTCTAATAAATACAATAATCCTTCTAGTAAAAAAAGTTACTACAACAGAAATAATTCTAGAAACAGCAACGGTAATTATCGCAGAAGTGGTAATACAGATAAGAGTAATTATAGAAGAAGTGGCAACTCAGGTAACACTAACTACAGACGCAGCACCGGAGGCACAAGAAATAACTCACATCCACCCGTTAAATCTAGTTACAAACGCCACAATTCCAATGTGAACCACAAACGCTCTAATACAAATATTGCAGCTAATTACAGAAGGAATCCGTCTGAGTTTAACTCTAGTGATGCTTATAGAAGTTTGAGAAATACCTCAAAGAGAACACCTACAAATGTTTCTCATTCTAAAAACAATAAAAAATATTACGGAAGAAGAAGTACTAAGTCACGCAATTACACAAGTAAAAGAAGTCCTGTTTACAAGGTACCCTCTAAAAGCTATTCTAGTAATAAAAGTAGGAGTTATACCCCTAAAAAATCTTCTAGGTCATACACGCCCTCTAGTTCTAGTAATAGAAGCTATAGTAGTCCTAAAAGAAGTTATACTCCAAGAAGAAGTTCAAACCGAAGCTCTAGTAGTAAAAGCTACAGCCGCAGTTCTAGCAGAAAAGGACATTAATTTTTCCATAAAAACATCTTAATTTATAGTTTAAAATAGCTTTTAGACATCACAAAACAATTACAAAAAATGAAAAAAACATTCCTCTTTTTAAGTCTATTTTTAACACTCACTATACAAGCGCAAATTATCAGTTCAACCGATGCGGCCGTCCTATTTTCTAACGACGACCATTATGGTACAGCCCGTTTTGAAGCATTAGGCGGTGCTTTTGGGGCACTTGGTGGCGACATGTCTTCGGCAGAAATTAATCCGGCCGGAATTGCCGTTTTTTTAGAAAACCAATCAAATATGAGTTTGGCTTATAGGAAGACAAAAATAAACACCTCTTTTTACGGAAATACTTTAAATAATAACGATCAGTTTATAAATTTTAGTCAGGCAGGCGGTGTTTTGGTTTTTAATTTGAGTGATGACGAGACTTGGCAAAAAGTAGCCTTAGGTTTTAACTATTCTATTGTAAACGATTACAATAATAGTTTTATAATGGAAGGCAATAGTGGCACACCTGATTTTCTTGATGACCCTTTTTTAAATAGTGACTCAGATAACACCAATGATGTTTTTTACAACAACGTAGATGGGCAATCGTTTATTAATGCTACCAGTGGTCTAAACGATAAATTTACTTTTAGTATTGGCGCCCAATACAACGATAAAATGTATTATGGTCTTTCTGTTTCAACATACAATATGGATTTTGCCCAAACAGCCAATTTAGAAGAATACAATAACGATGGCAATGGCAATACCCTAGATGCCTCACTCATTCAGACACTGCAAACTACCGGCACAGGTTTTTCTTTTAGTTTTGGTCTTATTGCCAAGCCTGTAAATAGTATCCGTTTAGGTTTGTCTTACCACTCACCTATTTGGTATGATTTAACCGACTTTTACTCAGACGATTTACAAATAGATGTCAGCAACGACTCTGAATTATTTAGCGATGTAACCGATGGTGCTTTCGATTATAAGGTCACAACCCCAAGTGTTTTAAACGCCAGTTTGGCTTTTATTTTTGGATCTAACGGCCTTTTAAGTATAGATTATGCCTATAAAGATTACCAAAACACAAAGTTGAGACCTTCGGCTGTATTTGCGACAGAAAACCAAGAATTGAGTATTAATTTAAGAGGAACTTCTCAATACCGTGTAGGTGCCGAATGGCGTTTAGAAATGGTAAGTTTACGCGGTGGCTATTTTATGGAACAAAACCCGTATAAAAATAGCCCGAGTAGTGATGATGTAACTGGCTACTCATTTGGTTTGGGTTTTGATTTAGGCAACCGTTCTAAAATAGATTTTGCGTACACCAATACAAGTTATAATCAACCTTATGCCTTTTTACAAGCCAGTGCCCCCGGTAATTTAGCTATAGAAAACCAACGCATTACTGCTACTGTGGTTATTGGATTTTAAGTAACAGATTTATAATAAATATATTACAATATTATTACATTTATTTTAATAAATAACTAGGCTCGCTTATATTACGATATAATACATAAAAGCTGTATCATATCTTAATATTGTAAGTAATTTGATTAACAACTCAAAAGGCTATTTACTATTTTTAAAAATAAAATTTATTATGAAATTAAATGGGTTTTACTCTTACTTAACTTTAATCATTTTAGTTGCATCAAGCTGTACTAAAAATAATTTAGTAGAAAATTCCACTATTGATGGTGATTGGCATTTAGTAAAATATGAGCATTCAACAAATGGTGAAAATGTTAATTTCATTAGAAATGATATTGTTTGGAATTTTAATGAAAATTCGAATAAATTAATAGTTGAAATTAATATTTCGGCAACAACGTTGGAAAACTATGAATCTATTTATATTGGATTGGATAGTGGCATCTACGAATATTCAATTATTGAAAAGAATGGGGTTTCATACCTTATGATTGATAATAATAAATTTGGAAATATCTTAATCTCACCTAACAAACTTATAATTAATAAGAAAGAAGGTTCTTATGGCGCGGAAAATAATTTATCAACTTGGAATTTTGAACATTAAAACGTCTTAGCCTTTAGATTAGCAAACTAATAAAATCATTTAAACTTGTTAGAAAAAAGTTCTCGCACTTCGTAAAACTTGCTTTAGGTAGACTGTACGGAATGCAAACAGATATTTAATTTATTAGTTGTGTTACTTCAAGCGACCCTAATGGGGTTCTTTTGCAAATACCGTTTTTATCTCAACTCAAAAATCTCAAATCCGCATTACAAAATTCCTATCTTTGCCCCATGCGTATAGATATTATAAGTGTAGAACCCAATTTAATTAAGAGCCCGTTTGAATATTCCATTATCAAACGTGCCATAAACAAGGGTTTTGTAACGGTGTATTTTCACAATTTACGCGATTATGCGCTAAACAAATACGGCCAAATAGACGACACCCAATTTGGAGGTGGCGCCGGAATGGTCTTGATGATTGAGCCTATTGATAAATGTATCTCTAAACTTATAAGTGAGCGCACTTACGATGAAGTCATTTTTATGACACCAGATGCGCCTGTTTTAAATCAGAAAACGGCCAATACACTTTCTTTAAAAGAAAATATCTTGATTTTAACAGGTCATTATAAAGGGGTTGATCAGCGTGTACGCGATAAATTTATTACTAAAGAAATATCAATTGGCGATTATGTTTTAAGTGGGGGCGAACTAGCTGCCGCTGTGCTTTGCGATACCATTATCAGGCTTATACCTGGTGTTTTAGGCAATGAAACCTCTGCGCTATCCGATTCTTTTCAAGATGACTTATTAGCGCCACCTGTATATACACGTCCTAGAGCATATAAAGATTTAACGGTACCCGAAGTATTGCTATCAGGTAACTTTAAAAAAATAGACGATTGGCGTCACGAAGAAGCGCTTAAAAAAACACAACAATTAAAACCGCATTTATTAAATGATTAAAAAGTATATTTTATTGAGCCTAACCTTTTGTGTAATGAGTGTTTCTTACAGTCAAAAAGACAGTATAAACACTATTAAAAAGTCCTTTTTTAAAAAAGAAATAGTCCCTTTATCGCTTATAGGGGCAGGTCTTTATGTTAATTACGCGGGCGGTAGTTTGGGGAAAGTCCAATTACAAAACAACATTCAAAGAGGTCTTAATTTTGATACCCGTGCAGAAGATTTTCTTCAATTTGCACCTATTGCTGTTTTGGGTTTTGCTGATATGATGGGTTTAAAAACAGCTAGCAACTTCAAAAAACAAGTAAAAGATATTGCACTTATTACAGCGGCTAATTATGTAGTTGTTAAAATTTTAAAAGTTGCTACTAATGAAACCAGACCTAATGGCAGTAAAAATTCTTTTCCATCTGGTCACACCTCTAATGCCTTTGCTTTGGCGGGTATTTTACGTCACGAACTAAAAGACAGTCATCCTGTTTTAAGTTATAGCGGCTATCTTTTTGCTACAACTACAGGTGCTTTTAGAGTGCTTAACAACAAACATTGGGTGTCTGATGTTTTGGTAGGTGCTGGTGTTGGTATGTTGGTAACAGACATATTTTATAAAATTCAAAATAAGCATCAGGGAACGCATAAAAAAGAGAAAAAGGTAACGTCTATATTTGTGCCAACTTTTAACAACAAAACAGTCGGAATTTCTGGAATACTTTATTTTTAAATCGTGAAAAAATTTATAAAAAATCAGCCGCTTGTTGCTATTGTATTAGCTTTTCAATTATTTAGATTGATACTCATTCCCTTTTCGGGATTAATGCCGCAAGACTCCTATTATTATTTTTACGGACAACATTTGGCGCTATCTTATTTAGACCATCCAGGAATGATTGGTTATGCCGTAAGACTTATGACAGATCTTTTTGGCGCGACACCAGTTGTTATAAAACTGACTGATTTTATAATTACCTCTTTTACACTTATTGCTTTTTACAATTTAGCAGGATTATTCTTGACTAAAAAGAAACAAAACAGTGCTTTTGCACTTTTAGGTACCAGTCTTTTAGTATCTATAATATCGGTTATGACAACACCAGATATCCCGCTTTTATTATTCTGGACTTTATCTCTTATAGCACTTTACAAAGCCATATTTTTAGAAAAAAAGAGTCAATGGTTATGGGCAGGTCTTTTTATGGGTTTGGCTTTTGACAGTAAATACACCGCTATCTTTTTACAATTTGGCCTTATTAGTTTTTTAGTACTCTCAAATAAATACCGTAAACTTTTATGGTCAAAAGGATTTATTGGTGCGATGATTTTATCAACACTTTTGACGTTTCCTGTATTTTATTGGAATTACCAACACGATTTTGTCTCATTTATTTTTCAGGTAAATGAGCGTGCTGAAAACAAAAAATCTGTAGGATTTAATCCTGTATTATTCCTTGGCACCATAGGGCATCAAATGTTTATTTTATTACCGCCTCTTTTTATTTTTATGGCCATTTTAACCTTTAAAACAATTAAAAAGCAGCTTTTAAAATGGCGCTTTCCAGAAAGTAAAAAGCTTTTCCTATTGTCATTTTTTATACCTACTTTTTTAGGATTCTTTGCAATTTCATTATTTTATTGGGTTAAAATTAACTGGCTTATGCCAGGCTATATTACAGGAATAATCTTTACAAGCATCTATATTTCAAGAAAATGGCTTAAAAGTAATATTGTTTTCGCAATACTCTTACACCTATTAATAGCTATAGAAGTTGTTTTTTATCCCGTCCCCATTAAAGGCGATGACACGTGGTTTGGTTGGGAAGAATTGTCACAAAAAGTCAAAACATTACACACGCAATATCCCGATGCTTTTATTTTTTCTGACGACAATTACAAAACCACTTCTGTCTTAAATTTTTATTTAGATCAGAAATTTTATGGCCGTAATATCATTGGTCTTTTTGCGCATCAATACGATTATATTGGTGATGATTTATCATTACTAAACGGTAAGAATGCCATATTTATAAACTCAAAAAAACGCTTTAAAAACGACGATAAATTAGGTGAGATTCCAGAAAAATTAGAACCTTATTTTGACACTATTACAGAGTTAAATCCAATTTTAATTAAACACAATGGCAAAACGGTACGTAAATTTCTTATCTACTACGTAACCAACTATAAAAATAAGCCTGAAAATTAGTGTTGTTTAAAAATTTATTTTTAAATTTGCGCACTCAAAATCAACCTCTGACGAATGCCGTGAACGTTGTTTTATGATTAATATCAAAAAAAAACCATTTAAAAATGGAAGATTTAGTAAAATTTGTACAAAACGAATTTGTACCAAAAAACGAATTACCTAATTTCTCTGCTGGAGATACAATTACAGTTTATTATAAAATTGTTGAGGGTGTCAAAGTAAGAACACAGTTCTTTAGAGGTGTTGTAGTTCAAAAAAGAGGTACTGGTAGAAGCGAAACTTTTACAATTAGAAAAATGTCTGGCACAGTAGGTGTCGAGCGTATTTTCCCAATAAACTTACCAACAATAGAAAAAGTTGAAGTTAACAAACGTGGTAAAGTAAGACGTGCTCGTATTTTCTACTTCAGAAATCTAACTGGTAAAAAAGCGCGTATTAAAGAGGTGAAAAAATAAATTAAGCCAAAAATTAACACTAAACCTGTAAGTTTTCTTACAGGTTTTTTTATGCCTAAATATCACATAAAAAGCCAATAATTTCACCTCCATTTTACGACTATATTTTGTACATTTGCGACACGCAAAAAAAATTACAAATCATGACGAAAATAAAAGTACAAAATCCTGTTGTTGAGCTTGACGGGGATGAAATGACACGTATTATTTGGAAGTTTATTAAAGACCAATTAATACTGCCTTATCTAGACTTAGATATTAAATATTACGACCTGGGTATTGAATACAGAGACGAGACTAACGATCAGGTAACTATTGACTGTGCCGAGGCTATTAAAAAATACCACGTCGGTATAAAATGTGCTACCATCACACCAGATGAAGCGCGCGTAGAAGAATTCGGACTTAAAAAAATGTGGAAATCGCCTAACGGAACAATTAGAAACATTGTAGGAGGTACTATTTTTAGAGAACCTATTATTATGAAAAACGTACCACGTTACGTACAAGGTTGGACAAAACCTATCTGTATGGGACGTCACGCTTTTGGCGATCAATACAAAGCAACCGATTTTGTAACTAAAGGAAAAGGGACGCTAACCCTAACTTTCACGCCAGAAAATGGCGAACCTCAAGTTCACGAAGTGTACAAATTTGAAGGAGATGGCGTAGCTCAAGCTATGTACAATATAGACGAATCTATTTACGGATTCGCACATTCAAGTTTTAATCAGGCTTTGGTTAAAGGATGGCCTTTGTATCTCTCTACAAAAAACACCATTTTAAAAGCTTATGATGGTCGTTTTAAAGATATCTTTCAAGAAGTTTTTGAAAATGAATACAAAGAAAAATTTGCTGCTGCCGGAATTACTTACGAGCACCGTTTAATTGATGATATGGTAGCTGCTGCTATGAAATGGAGTGGCGGATTTGTATGGGCTTGTAAAAACTACGACGGTGATGTACAATCTGATACCGTAGCACAAGGATTTGGCTCTTTAGGTTTAATGACGTCTGTTTTGGTAACTCCCGATGGTAAAACTATGGAAGCCGAAGCGGCTCACGGAACAGTAACACGTCATTACCGTCAACACCAACAAGGTAAAGAAACTTCTACAAATCCTATAGCTTCTATTTTTGCTTGGACACGTGGTTTAGAACACCGTGGTAAATTAGACGAAAATCAAGCGTTAATCGACTTCACACATACCCTAGAAAAAGTGTGTGTTGACACCGTAGAAAGTGGCAAAATGACTAAAGATTTGGCTTTACTTATCCATAAAGATAAAATGACTAAAGACAATTATTTAACTACTCAAGAATTTTTAGCCGCATTAAAAGAAAATTTAGACAAAGCATTAGCTTAATTCTAGAATTAATTCAAATGTAAAAGCGTCAATTAATATTGGCGCTTTTTTTATTACTTTTGAGTGATGGATTTTACCAAAACTACAGAGCAAGATTCTCATTATGATTGTTTAGAAAAAATGAGTATTCAAGAACTTCTTTTCAATATAAATAATGAAGATAAAACTGTGCCGCTTAGTGTCGCAAAAGCGCTACCTCAAATTGAAAAACTAGTTACAGCTACAGTTGGTCAATTAAAAAAAGGAGGCCGTATTTTTTATATCGGCGCAGGCACAAGTGGCAGGTTAGGAATTTTAGATGCTTCTGAATGTCCACCAACTTTTGGCGTTTCACACGATGTAGTTATTGGTCTCATTGCTGGAGGCGATACTGCTATCCGTAAAGCGGTAGAATTTGCCGAAGATTCAACCACTCAAGGATGGGAAGATTTAAAAAAATTTAATATTACTGATAAAGATGTCCTTATCGGATTGGCTGCCTCTGGAACGACGCCTTACGTTTTGGGCGCTTTAGAAGAAGCTAATAAGCAAAATATTATAACAGGTTGTATTACTTGTAATGCGGGGAGTCCGCTTTCTAAAACAGCTCAGTATCCTATTGAAGTAATTGTGGGACCTGAATTTGTAACAGGCAGTTCTAGAATGAAAGCCGGAACAGCTCAAAAACTTGTGCTCAATATGATTTCAACGGCTTGTATGATTCAGTTAGGACGTGTTAAAGGCAATAAAATGGTAGATATGCAACTATCAAATAATAAGTTGGTAAATCGCGGGACAAAAATGCTTATGGATTCTTTAAATATTAATGAAAGTTCTGCCAAGAATTTACTACTAAAACACGGTAGTGTAAGAAATACTATTAAAAATTATAAGGATGACACAAAGTAAAAATTTCTTAAAACAAGGACTTGTAAAATTTTTATATGCTTTACCCCTTTTATTTGGAGGCCCCATAGTGACAACAATAGGTTTTAAAGCGATAAAAAAGGATGATAATTATTTATTTTTAATCATTGGCGTTATCCTTTCTCTAGCGGCCATAATTTTACTGGCAACTGCCGTTAAACGGATTTTGCAACACTTATTTAACCAATAAAATGGTGCAACAAAAGAGCCTTTTATCACGCATAAAAGACAGCTTAAATTGGGAGTTTTGGCCAACCTATATGTTTTATATCCCCCTCTTTCCGTTGTATCTTTATTATTCTTTACGATCGGGTAATTTCACTTATTTTGTTGCCACCAATCCTGGTATTAAAAATGGTGGCGATGCTACCGAATCAAAATTTGACACCCTTAAAATTTTACCGAAACATTTGATTCCGAACTCTATTTTCATTCCAAAGGACACGTCTCTCAGTGATGTGTTAGAGAAAATAAAAGTACATCAAATTGATTTTCCGCTTATCATTAAACCAGATATTGGTTATAGAGGACTTTTAGTCAATAAATTAAAAGATGTAGCCAGTTTAAAAATTTATTTAAAAAAGTACAGCTCTATTGATTTAATCATTCAGGAGTTTGTAGCTTCCCCAAAAGAGTGTGGTATTTTATACTATCGTTATCCCAATGAAAAAAAAGGGACTATCACGTCAATTACAATAAAGAGCTTTCTTCATGTTAAAGGTGATGGAGAAACTAAATTATCCGATTTAATCGCTAAAAACGAACACGTAAAGCGTTATGAATCTATCTATAAAGATCGCATTGTAGATTATTTAGACTATAAACCAAAGAAAGATGAATCTTACATTTTAAACGAAATTGGCAATCATTGTAAAGGTGCGTCATTTATTAATGGCAATCATTTAATTAGTGAAAAATTAACACAAACTTTCGACGCGTTGAGTCATAAAATAAAGGGCGTTTATTTTGGTAGATTTGATGTGAAATACACTGAATTTAGTGAATTAGAAGTAGGAGAAAATTTCAAAATAATCGAACTAAATGGTGTCATAGCAGAACCAACACATATTTACGACGCGTCAAAAAGTAGTTATTATATCGCTTTAAAAAGTTTGGCAAGACATTGGCGATTTGTCTATAAAATTGCAAAAATAAATCATAAAAAAAGAGGTGTGGCTTACGCCAATATTATTCCAGAACTCAAGGAGTTATTTGCCTTAAGGCCTTATAATAAAAAAATAAAAAAACTGAGCGAACTTTAATTTTCTAAAAATTCTTTCCTTGGTGTAGTAGGATTATAACCAAAATCTTCATCGGGTAATTCAATCCCTAATTGAGAAATTATATAACCAATACTTGCAAAATGATGAATAGCGTGACTATGTGCCTGAATTAAAGCACTTGCCAAAGTGTAATTTACAACCACTTCGCCCATACCCAAATCGTCTCTTACTTCTACAATTTCGTTATAATCGTAATATTTTAAAGCACGCAATTTATTTAAAATAGTTTCGAAATATATGAGACCCTGAATCGTAAAATCTTCTACAAGTTCATTGCGTTTACGGGCTGCTAAATCTATTTTTTTAGTGGGAAGTCCTTCAAAAATACAATCGAAAATATCTAATATATGACGCATATGGCCACCTATACTCGAATAATAAGGCGCAACCGATTTATCACTATATTGTTTATCTGTTATGGCATTCAGTAGTTTAACACCTCTTAAAAGGTTGTTTTCAATAGCATCTATCATGAGTTGAAGTCGAATTTACAAGTGTTAGTCGCAAATATAACAATTAATTACGCAAAGTTTTTGCAAGCTTTTAAAAATTAAAAGACGAGTACTTTTTTCTAAACAAAAAATGTCTATTTTTGGAGCCAATAAATAAATTTATTATGAAAATATTAAAATCAATAAGCCTGATATTATGTATCGGTCTTATGCTAGTTAGCTGTAAAGAAGTTGTTGATAAGTCTACAAACACTCTTAAACCAACGCAATCTGCAAAAGTTAAAGCAACTGTTTTTGCTAAAGATGTAGATGCTACGAACTTTAAAGGTCTTGTCGATTCAAAAGCAGGTTTATTAGTTGACGTAAGAACACCCAAAGAATTTGCAAGTGGTCATATTGCTGGTGCTATTAATATTGATTGGAAAAATCAAAAAGAATTTGCTAGAAAAATAGCCAAAATTTCTAAGGACAAAACAGTTCTTAATTATTGTCATTCGGGTCATAGAAGTGGCAATGCTAAAAAGTATATGCAAAAAAAGGGCTATACAAAAATATACAATCTAGAGACTGGAATAATGGGATGGAAAGCTGCTAATTTTAATGTAGCTAAGTAAAATTATAAACTACCTCATTAAATCTGAAAACCAAATTTTATGAAATATATTAAAATTACCTTAGTCATTTTTATACTAAGTTTAACTTTCTCTGGTTGTAAAAAATCTACTCATAAAAATAAGGTTGAAACGCAAACAATTAAAATAAGTACTAAAACAATTGCAAAAGATGTTAATGTACAGGATGTTGAAAAACTTATAAAGACAAATCCAAATCTAGTGATTTTAGACGTTAGGCCTCCTAAAGACTTTAAAGCAGGTCATATTCCCAATGCCACTTACTTAGATTGGGCAAAACAAGATGAATTTATTGCCACATTAGATAGTATTTCTAAAGAAACTCCTATTGTAGTATATTGTAATTCTGGTCATAGAAGTGGGTTGGCAAAAAAGTTATTAATCGATAAAAAATATCAATATATCTATGACCTTACTGTTGGTATGGACGGCTGGAAAAAGGCTGCTTTACCTGTAGAAAAATAATTTATAAAATCTTGAGAATCTCATTATAAATCGTTTGGGCTACTGCTGTTCCATAAAGTGGTAAATCAAACGATTTTTTAATGCCTTTAAAATAATTAAAGGCCTCTAGGATTTTATTGTAATCGCTCCCTACAACTTTGGCAAAATCATTTTCTACAAGCTCTACCCATTCTGTTTCTGTTCTAGCAATGACACTAAATTTTTTATTAAAATAGGCTTCTTTTTGTAAGCCGCCGCTGTCTGTTACAATCAGTTTGCAGTTTTTTTGCAAAGCTAACATATCAAAATAACCTAACGGATTAATTAGCGTCACTTCTGTTTTAATTTTGTACTCTTCAAGATATTTTTTTGTACGCGGATGTAGCGGTAAAATTACTTTATAATCTTGATTTATAACATCTAATGCTTTAAAAATTGAGTTGAGTTTTTGGATGTCATTTGTATTTTCTGGTCGGTGAATTGTGGCTAAAACAAAGTTGTTTTCTGTTAACTCTAAATTATTTATAATAGTAGATTTATCGTTGATTTGTGCACCATAATAACTTACGGCTTCTTTCATTATATCACCACAATTTACAAATCGGGTTTCAAAATTTTCAAAACCTTCTTGCACTAAATTATCTATAGCTTTTTGTGTGGGACACAGTAGCAAATCAGCAATCCTATCTGTCAAAATTCTATTTATTTCTTCGGGCATTTTCATGTTAAAAGACCGCAAACCAGCCTCAACATGTACCACTTTTATATGCAATTTTTTTGCTGCTAAAGCGCCAGCAATTGTAGAATTGGTATCGCCATAAACCAAAACAGCTTGTGGTTTTTCCTTTAGCAAAACGACTTCTATTTTTTCGAGCATTTGCCCCGTCATAGCACCGTGATTTAATCCATTAATTGCCAAATTATATTTGGGTTTAGGAATATCCATATCGTCAAAAAAGACAGCACTCATGTTGTTGTCGTAATGCTGACCCGTATGAACAATAACTTCTTCAATAGCTTTGTGTTGTAAAATAATCCGACTTAAAACAGCTGCTTTTACAAACTGTGGCCGTGCGCCTAATATTGTGACAATCTTTTTCATTAAATACGCTTAATAATTTTTACCAATTCTTGTGTTATATTTTTGGCTTGATAATCTGATAAATGTTTAACTGTTACTTTTAAATTCCCTTTTTTATAGTCTGCAAAATACGACAATAAAATTTTTTTAAGTACTTCTGTATCGTCAAAAGCAACAATTTTACCTGCTTCTGTTTTATTTAAAAGCGCTGCCAAATCACCATCGGTTGGCCCCAAAGCCAAAATTGGGCGATTAGCTTGTAGATATTCAAATATTTTTCCTGTTAAAATACCTTTGGCACTGGGCACATTATTAACTGGCAATAATAGTATTTGAGCCGCTTGTTGGTACTTTTTAACCTCCTCGTGTGGTACATAATCTATATGTTCAACGAAGTCTTGCAATCTGAATCTCGAAATACTTTCAGAAACTTGAGATGTTATTTTACCTATTAATTTGACTTTTAAATGTTTTTTAAAATCGGCATTTTCGGTTATCAATTCTTGCAAACTTTCCCAAAAATAATTGGGATTTCTATCCGCGTTAAGAGAACCGACATGCGTTATGGTAAAATCTTTATCTAAAGCTACTTTTAAAATAGTATCATCCCCATCAAAACCATTGGTAATAACACGTGTTTGTTTGTTAAATTGAGAGAAATACGTCTTCATTTTTTCTCCAATTACCAAAACGGCATCGGTATTTGTTGCCACCTCTTTTTCTAATTGGTAATGCTTTTTTAAAGCCCATTTATTAAAAGGGAGTTTGTGAAAATAATCAATTTGTGTCCAAGGGTCTCTAAAGTCAGCTAACCATTTTATTCCTAATTTTTGTTTTAATTTTAAACCAATTAAATGTAAACTATGTGGAGGGCCTGTTGTAATAATGGTTTCGATTTTTTCTGATTTAATAAAATTCTCTAAATAAGCAACTGATGGTTTGACCCAATATTTTCGGGCATCTGGAATAAAAAAATTAGCTCGAATATAATTTACCATTTTATTTTTTTTAGAGGGAGCTTCCTCAAGAAAACCAGCACTCGTCTTTTTTTGGTCTTTACCTGATATTTTAGACGCCCAAGCATAAGGTTCCCAAATAGATTTTTTTATAACTTCCACACCCTTAGGTGTCTTAAAAGAAGTGTCTTCTAATGCATAACTCGGATTTTCTACCGTATAGACAATAGGTGCAATATTATTTTCGACTAAATATTTTGTGAATTTTAACCAACGCTGTACGCCTGCGCCACCGGCTGGCGGCCAATAATACGTGATTAAAAGTACTTTTTTCATCGGTTAATGAACAATAGTTTTATACAATATTTTAGCGCGATTTTCTAGGCTAAAATTGGTGACAATATGTTGACGCGCTGCCACTCCTTTTTCTTTTAATTCTGATTGAGGTAAAGCTACTAATTTTTTTACTTCATTTTTAAGCCCCTCAAAATCTTGTTTTTGCAAAATGACGCCATATTTTGAGATTATTTTGGGAATGCCTCCTACTGCAGAACCAATTGGGATACATTGGCATAACATAGCTTCTGTCAAAGCATTAGGGAAACCTTCTGATAATGATAACTGTAAATAGAATTGGTGTTTTGCGAATTTTTTCTTTATCCTTTTGGGGGGCATGCTTTTGTAAACTGTAATATTTGAAGGAAGCTTAAGTTTATCTATCATCGCTTTTGACAAACCAACAAGCGTAAATGACGCCTCTTTAAATTGTGCTGCTAATTTTATGACGGTATCAAATCCTTTTAATGTGAGTCGTGTGTCATCTGTAACATATGCGATACTTATAAAAGATAGAGGTATTACATTGTCTTTATTAACATCCCAAAATGACGTATCAAAGCCGTTTGGAATAACTGTATAAGGTGTTTTTAATTGTTTAAAAAAAGCTTTAACTCCTTGTGTTTTGTTTATAGAATTTGGTAAATAATTATGCTCTGAATACATTAAGGAATCGTCAACTGGTAGCAATTTTGTACTCCATTGATACGCTTTTTTTATAAACCACTTTAAAGGTTGTTTACGCAAACTTCCATAATTAAACTCAGGAAAAGACACACAGTCTGTTCCTCCTAGAATAATAAATACTTTTTTACCAAATATTTTGCCAATAAAGGCCGGTAAAAAGGCCCAATAACCGCCAAACATCACTATAAAAACAGGCGTGTTTTTTAAATTTCTAAGAATAAAAATAAATTGATTTATAAAATTTAGAAGCAGTAAGGATTTGCTAGTCCACTTTAAATCTTGAGTTTTGACTTTAAAGTTTCTTCCTAAAATATAAATATCCTTTGCTACGAAAGTGGCTTTTTTAGGATAAAAATAGAGCAGATTGGCTTTCAAAATTAAACAGGTTTCTTTTTGTCGTAAAAATACCAGCCAAAAATAAATCCGAGAAGCACTAAATATGAAATTCCCGTCAGCATAGTACCTTGCTGAATAACTTTAGGTTCAAATTTAAATTCAATTTGATGGTTTCCTTTTGGAATTTCTATAGCGCGTAGCACATAATTGACACGATAAATATGCGTGTATTTACCATCAATATAAGCGTTCCAACCTTCTTTGTAATACATTTCAGAAAATACTGCAAAACCGTCGTGGGTGTTTTTTGAAGTGTATTTTAAATCATTAGCTTCATACGATTTTAATGCAATAGAAGCTGTAGAATCTACAGTATAGGTTGAAATTTTGTCATCTAAGAAATATTTACTGCCAAAATCGTCATTATTTAAAACAGCCGTCGTTTTTGTATTAAGACTGTCTAAAGCTTTTATTTCTTCGTTGGCAGATTTCACAATTTTTAAATGCGAAACAAACCACGCATTACCATTAGCCCCAGGGTTTATTTGAAGGGCTGTTTTACCGTCTTTATCAAATATAAAATACTTGGTATTGAGCATATTTAGGACTTCAATATTATTTTTAGCTATTTGATAATCGAATAATTCTTGGTAACGTCCTGGTTTAGCGGCATGATAGCCGCCTATTGAATTATGAAAATACGATGTCTTACCGTCGTTCATAGCACTCGCTACACCACCGTCAAAATTTGCTACGCGGTAATGTGCTTTATCTTGCAATATTTGTTTGTCAATATCGGTTTTTTGTATGGGACGTTCTACTTCGTTAGCTGAAACAAAATTATTGTCGTTGACATAATTAATATCGACAAAAACAAGATCAGCAACCATCAACAAGCCTAAAAAGAGTACTGTTTTTTTCTTTGATATTTTCTGTTTTATATTAAACCACAATAGCAAAACTGCTGGAATAATTAAAAGCAATGAGCGCAAACTGTCATTAAAAAAAGCTTCTTTTCTATCGGCAACAAGTGCTAAATCTAATCCGCTGAGCAAGCGGGCGTAATAAGTGTCATTTACACCTTCAAACGAAAATAAATTTTTACCAAAAAGAACAAAAACTAAAAGCAATCCACCTACAATTAATGAGACCGATTTTAAACTTTTTATTTTAAGTGCTCTTGCTGTTTTATCCGATAAGAATTGTACCAATCCCAAAATGGCTAAAAGTGGCATACACAATTCGACTATAACTTGTATAGAAGAAACCGCCCTAAACTTATTATAAAGTGGGATGTACTTAATAAAGAACTCGGTTAAGAAATTAAAATTCTTACCCCAACTCAACAAAATAGCTAAAATAATAGCACCTACTATCCACGATTTCTGTTTATTTTTAAGCAAGAAAAAACCTAATAAGGCAAGAAAAATAATAACGGCACCAATATAAGCTGGCGCGGCTACAATGGGTTGATTTCCCCAATAAAGCGGTGCAAATTGGGTAAACTGTTTAGCCTGACTTACATTGACTTTATTTTTTAAAAAACGATAGGTATTAGAATTGTAATCTAAGTTTTCGTGAGAGCCCCCACCCATAAAACGTGGCACCAACAAATTAAATGTTTCTAAAATACCGTAACTGTATTCGGTAATATATTTTGAATCTAATCCTTGTGTAATGGGTTTTGTTTTGCCATCGGGTGTAATGGTTAATTCGCTTTTACCACGTGTGCTGTGTTTGGCATATTGTGATGTTGCCATAAGTGGTGTGGCATTTAAACCCAAAGCCAAAATACCTGCTAGACACAGGAGTCCTACTTTTTTAAAATAAAGAGCAAGCGCTTTACTTTTATAAGCATCATATAAATAAACTACACCAATAATGAGCAAGACAAAAAATAAATAATATGTCATTTGAATGTGATTGGCAGATAATTCTAAAGCTGTAGCAAAAGCCGTTAAAACAAAACCTTTAAACAACTTGTTTTTAAACATGAGCAAAACACCCGAAATTACAAGTGGCATATAAGCAATAGCATGTGCTTTGGCATTATGACCAACCCCTAAAATTATGATAAAATAGGTGCTAAATCCAAAAGCCAAAGAACCAAAAACAGCCAGTTTCCACTCCACTTTTAAAACAGTCAGTAGGATAAAAAATCCTATAAAATAAAGGAATAAATAATCAGCTGGGCGCGGTAGAAAACGCAAAACTTTATCTATTTTCTGAATATAATTCAAAGGATAATAAGCACTTAATTGATAGGTAGGCATACCGCCAAACGCAGCATCTGTCCAATAAGGTTCTGTGTGATGTCTGTCTCTAAACTGTACCACTTCGTGAGACATGCCTTTAAACTGAACTATATCACTTTGCAAAATTTCTTTACCCTGCAATACAGGATAAAAATAAGCCAATGACACAACAGAAAATACAATGATTGCTGTTAAGTAGGGTAAATATTTTTTAAAATTCATCTATTCTCCTTTAGGTTTATCATCATTAACTTCCTCAAAATCTACATATTCACCAACTTTATTACTACTTGAAGTTGTTTTAGGAGAATAATCAACTGTAGTTTCGCCAACTTTTGTATTATCCTGTTTTGGTACCTGTTGCTTGTTCATGTTTTTTTGAACCTTGTTAACAGCACTTTTTAAAATTATTGGTAAAATATAACGCGACACAATTTTGAGTGCGTAATAAATTATTAAAATTACGAATAGGGTTCTTAATAAGCCCATGTTTATATTAAAATTAAAATTCTATACGTTTTCAAAAATACTAATTTGTGTGTAACTTAAAGCGTCTAAATTGATAAAATCTGTTATATTTGAAAAATAAAGGATATTTACAAATGCATAAAAGTTTTTGGCTTTTTATACTTATAGGCTTCACACAACTTGTTACTGCTCAATATACTGATGTTATTAACTCTAACAGACCGAGTTTTTCTAACAGTCCGTACAGCATAGGGTCGCATGTTTATCAGGTAGAAACTGGTTTTTTTTATCGCACAGCACAGATAAAAAAGCGCTTTTCTAATCCACAAATTTTTGGTAATAAACTCAATTTAAGATACAGTAATTTTGATGAAAAACTAGAATTTGATCTTGACATTGTCTATCAATATAACAAATTGGCTTTTAGAAATATATTTACTTCATACAAAAATATTCAAGGCCTCAGTAGTTTTACAATTGGCGCTAAGTATTTGATTTTCAAAAAAAAGTATACCGATAACTCACAAGAATTTAGAAGTTGGAAAAAGCGTAATGCCTTCGACAAAAACAGACTTATACCTAGCGTAGGTATTTACCTTGGCATCAACACACCTTTAGTAAATGGCTATTACAATCCGAAATTGAGTCCTAAATTAGCTGTATTCCTCCAAAATAATATTACAAACCGTTATGCGATATTGAGTAATTTTATTGCTGATAAACTTGGAACAGATGATGCTTCCTACACTTATATCATCACAGAAACTTATACATTAAACGACAAATATTCTATTTTCATTGAAAACCTTGGACGCTATAATGTCAATTTTGGCAACGAAATGCATTTTGCTGCTGGAGCTGCTTATTTAAAATCTAAAAATTTACAACTAGATGCTTCACTACGTATTTTAATAGAAGGGCAATCTGTTGGTGCTTATCTTGGTTTTGGTGCGTCTTGGCGGATAGATAAACATCGTAAATACGTTAAAATAAATACTGATAAAAAATCTACCAAAAAAATTATTACTGATAAAAATCGTGATAAGGATACTATGGCTAAAAAGAAAAGTGCGCTACAACACTTGTATAGAAAAGCTAAAAAAGTCCGCAAGCCAAAGAGGCTTAAGCAAACACATAAAATTAAAAACAATAAACGACGTATTAAAAAAATAAAAACGCCTAGAAAAAGAATCAAAAAAGACAAAACCAAATCGACTAAGAAAAAGAAAAAAGGTCTTTTTTCTAAACGTACAAAACGCTTTAAAAAAGACAAGAAAAATAAATCAGATTCAAATAAAAATGATTGAAATAAAAAAAGTCAACTCTAAAAAGGAGCTTAAAGCTTTTGTTAAATTTCCTTTTTCACTTTATAAGGATAACAAATATTGGGTGCCTCCTATTATAAATGACGAGTTAGATAGTTTTGACACAAGCATAAATCCGATTTTTAAAGAAGCGCAAGCCGATTTCTTTTTAGCCTATAAAAACGGTAAAATTGTAGGTCGTTTAGCGGCCATGATAAATTGGACTGAAGTTAAAAAACAAGGCGTTAAAAAAATGCGCTTTGGTTGGTTCGATTTTATTGACGATTATGCTGTTAGTGAAGCCTTGATAGAGAAAGTAAAAGAGATTGGTTTAGAAAACAAACTCAAATATATGGAAGGTCCTGTAGGCTTTTCAAACCTCGACAAAGTAGGTGTCCTTACCTACGGATTTGATCATATTGGCACTATGATAACTTGGTACAACCACCCCTATTATGCTACTCATTACGAAAGATTGGGCTTTAAGGTCGAAAAAGAATACCTCGAAAATAAATTCCCTTTTAAAAATGTAAAAATTGAGCCTTTGATTCGCGTGAGTGAAATGGTAGAAAAACGATACAATGTAAAAGGTTTAACATTTAAAAGAACAAAAGATTTGATGCCTTACGTCGATGAAATGTTCGATTTATTTAACACCTGTTACGCTTCTTTATCTTCTTTTGTACCTATTTCTAAAGAGCAACAAGCTTATATTAAAAAACGCTTTATCAGTTTTATAAACCCAGAATTCATAACATTTGTAATTGATCAAGACAAGAAAATGATTGGTTTTGGCATAAACATGCCTTCCTTTTCTAGAGCCTTGCAAAAAGCCAATGGTAAATTATTTCCTTTCGGAATTTTTCATTTATTACACACCAAAAAACATCCTAAAGATGCCATCTCTTATTTAATTGGCGTCCATCCCAATTATCAAAATAAAGGTATTAATGCTTTAATGTTCAGGGATTTTCAAATAGTTTTTGAAAAACTGGGTATCCAAAATTTTATCAGAACTCCTGAACTAGCCGATAATGTGGCTATCAGTCATATCTTTAAAAAATTTGAACCAGTAACTCATAAAAAACGCTGTACTTTTTCTAAACCCTTGTAACATTTATGCAACTATTTTACAATAAATCTTTAACTGTAAATGACAAATTACTCACTTTCGACAAAGTTGAAAGCCGTCATATTGTAAAGGTTTTACGTAAAAAAGAAGGTGTTATTTTAAATATCACCAATGGCAGAGGTCTTCTTTTTAAAGGAGAAATTATCGATGCCAATGAAAAACATTGTACTGTAAGTTTAATTGCAATAGAAAAACAAGAAAAAGAACATCCCTATAAATTACATATTGCCATTGCGCCAACAAAATTAAACGATCGTTTTGAATGGTTTTTAGAAAAAGTAACCGAGATTGGGATTGACCAAATTACACCTTTACTATGTGATCATTCAGAAAGAAAAGTCATCAAGCCTGAAAGATTAGAAAAGGTAATTGTAACCGCCGCTAAACAATCGCTTCATTTTAATTTTCCTGTTTTAAATAAATTGACTTCTTTTAAAGATTTTATCTATCAAGAAAATAAGGCACTAAAACTCATTGCTCATTGCGAAGAGGGTGTAAAAGTGTTGCTAAAAAATACTGTCAAACCAAAACAAAATATATGTATTTTAATTGGGCCAGAAGGTGATTTTTCGTCTTCAGAAATTAAAGAAGCTTTGAAAAATGACTTCAAACCAGTATCTTTGGGAAACAGCCGCCTGCGGACAGAAACAGCTGGAGTTGTGGCCTGTCATAGTGTGGCCTTTATAAATGAATGATTTAGATGTATAAAAAAATACTCTTTTTAATATTTCTGGTAATTGTGATGCCTTTAAGCGCGCAACAAATTGCCGTTCTAAAATATGGAGGTGGTGGCGATTGGTACGCAAACCCAACGGCTTTGCCAAATCTCATCAAGTTTTCTAATAGTAATAATGAAACCCTGATTTCTGAAAATGTAGAGACTGTTACGCCGGGTAGTTCAGATATTTTTAACTACGCTTATGTAGATATGACAGGACACGGCAATGTCTTTTTTTCTGATGATGAAGTCCAAAACTTGAGAAAATATCTTATTTCTGGAGGGTTTTTACACGTTTCGGATAATTACGGCATCGATAAATATTTGAGACGTGAAATGAAAAAGGTTTTTCCCGAATTAGATTTTGTAGAATTACCCTTGAATCATCCTATTTATCATCAAAAATTTGAATTCAAAAAAGGCTTGCCAAAAATACACGAACACAATGGTAAACCCGCGCAAGGTTTTGGCATTTTTTATAAAAAACGCCTCGTTGTTTTTTACGATTACGAATGTGATTTAGGCGATGGCTGGGAAGTAGCCGAAGTGCATCACGATCCTTTAGAAATTCGCACAAAAGCATTACAAATGGGCGCTAACATATTATCTTACATCTTTAACAATTAGCCTATTGGAAGATTTATTAAACAATGCGCAAGTAAATTTTAGTCAAGATACCGTTTGGATGCTAAACTTCAGTTTAGCTATTATAATGTTTGGCGTGGCTTTAGATGTAAAAGTCTCCGATTTTAAACTCTTAGCCAATAAACCCAAACCCATTATCATCGGGTTTTTATCACAATTTATTTTATTGCCAGCGCTGACTTTTGGTTTGGTAACAGTTATAAAACCACAACCCAGCATTGCTTTAGGAATGTTTTTAGTAGCCGCTTGCCCAGGAGGAAACATATCTAACTTTATGACAAAATTGGCTAAAGGCAACTCAGCCCTTTCAATAAGTCTTACAGCTTTTGCTACTTTATTGGCTATGTTTTTAACCCCTTTTAATTTTGAATTATGGAGCAATTTATATCCACCAACAGCCAAAATTTTAAAGACTATTGAACTTAATCCGTATGAACTTATAAAGGTTATCGCACTAATTTTAGGCGTCCCACTAATTTTAGGTATGGCCTGTAATAGTTATTTGCCAAAATTTTCAAAAAAAGTAGTACAACCTCTTAAAATATTCTCAATCACAATTTTTATAGCACTGGTTTGTGGTGCTATTATCACTAATTTTGAAGTACTTAAACAATATATATTTATTGTTTTATTCATTGTAATTCTGCATAATTTAATAGCTATTTTAACAGGATATTTTACAGCTAAAATTTTTAGGTTGTCTAAGGAAAATCAACGGACTTTAGCCATAGAAACGGGTATTCAAAATTCAGGATTGGGACTTCTACTCATCTTTACTTTTTTTAAAGGCCTTGGCGGGATGGCATTAATTGCGGCTACTTGGGGTATTTGGCATATTATTTCTGGTTTGAGCCTTGGTTTTTATTGGGCAAATAAAAAAATAAAATAATGGCTCTTTATCTACTTCTTCGTGCTTATATAAGAATGATTTTGTTTTTTTATTTCAAAAAAATAATCATAATCGGTAAAGAGAATATACCAAAAAAAGAAGCCCTTATATTTGTCGGAAATCACGAAAATGCTTTATTAGATTCCATTAACTTGGCTGTTAGCAACAAACGGAAATCTTATTTTTTAACACGTGCCTCTGTTTTTAAAAACCCTCTTGTAAAAAGATTTTTAAATGCCATTAGAATGACCCCTGTGTACCGTGTCCGTGATGGTTGGCAAACTATCACTAAAAACCATGAAGTTTTTGAAAATTGTTATGACCTTTTAAATACTAAAAAATCTATTGCTATTTTTCCTGAAGGCAACCATCATATTAACCGCCGCGTTCGGCATTTAAGCAAAGGGTTTACCAGAATAATTTTCGGCTCTTTAAACAAATACAAAAACCTCAATATTTATATTGTGCCTGTGGGTATTAATTACGATCAACACATCAATTACCCGCACAGTATTTCTCTGTATTATGGTGAAGCGTTTTTGGCAAATCCTTTTTATGATGAAAAAGACATTCATTCATCTACTAAAAAACTGGTAAAAAAAACAAGAGAGGCACTTAAAAAATTGACCACACATATAGAAGATTTAGAATCCTATGACGCTAAAATAGAGCAATTAGAAAAGTTAAATCCCAATTTTTTAGATCCAATTGCTACCAATAAATTGTTAGAAGATTTAAACCCTAAACCAAATCCAAAAAAGAAAAAAAGTACTATTTGGTTTCAAATTGTATTTGCGCTCAATGCTTTTATAAATTGGTTACCTTTTATCATTTGGAAATTTATTAAACCCAAAATAAAAGATAAAATATTTATAGGTACTTTTAGATTGGCAGTTTTTATAGTTTTAGTACCACTATTTTTTCTAATACAAACTTTTACAGTTTATTATTTTTACGGATTAAATTACAGTTTGTATTTTCTACTGACTTATTTTAGTCTGGCTTTTTTACTAAAATGGGCACCGTATCGTGCTTAATAATAGCATCCTGAACTATTTGTTGTGTTTTGGTACGCACATCTTTATCTGCTAAAATAGTGTTTGCCATTGTTGGATAAACACGATTTGACAAAAACACGTACACAATACCACTTTCGGGATCGGCCCACGCAAAATTACCCGTAAAACCACTGTGACCAAAACTCTTGTCAGATACACAGCCGCAAGTAGCCAATACTTCAGGGTCTATTTGAGGCTTGTCAAAACCTAAACCACGACGCACACTGTCTTTTGCGTAATAACGATGGTTAAACGTGTCAATGGTTTTAGCTTTAAAATAACGCTTGCCACCATAATAGCCTTTTTGCAAATACATTTGCATCATTTTAGCTACGTCATTGGCATTTGAGAATAAGCCAGCATTACCGCTTACATCCCCCATCATAGCGGCGCCCATATCGTGTACATAACCGCGCAACAATTGATGACGGAAATAAGTATCTTTTTCAGTTGGTACAATTCTGCTACTATCAAATTTTTGAAGCGGTAAATATCCTAAATTTTGCGTTCCTAAAGGATGGTAAAAATATTTGTCACCTAAGGTTTCCATAGGCTTACCTAAATGAGTTTCAAAATAGTGTTTAAACAAATAAAACACCAAACCGCTGTACTTATACCCTGATGCTTCGCGCTGTGGCACATCAGCAATAGCCTTGTAAATACTATCGGTATAATCAGTTCTTAAATAGAGGTTTTTGGCTACAGGAATACTGTATTCTTTAGATTTTACAGAACGATAATACTTAGCTAAAGGTTGATGTGTTACAGTATCAATAGTCTTTAAATAATATGGAATCCAAGATTTTAAACGACCAACATGTGAAAGCACTTCTCTCACGGTAACAGTATCTTTGTTACTACCTACCAAGACTGGAAATAAGGAATCTAATCGTGTTTCAAGATTAAAATCACCTTCTTCATAAGTTTTCATTATGAGCGGTAAAGCCCCTAAAATTTTTGTCAATGAAGCCAAATCGTAAAGGCTGCTATTATTTACCTTTTCGGATTTTTTATCGGTGTAATAACCATAACTTTTCTGAAAAACGACTTTACCATAACGCGCTACAAGGACTTGCATCCCAGGTGCCATTTTTTCTGACAAAACAGCTTGCGCCATAGAATCTATACGCGCTAATTGAGAACTACTCATATCTACTTCTTCGGGAATACCGTAAGACAGGCGGTTCAAATTTTTAGTCATAATACCCTGTCCTATTTCAAAATTATCATTGATACTTACAGGTAATTTACCACTAGCTTGCAAAGCGCCAAAAAGTATTTGAGCCGAAATACTTTGGGCTATTTTACTGTTTTGATAAGATACTACAACCGACTCAATATCTGTAAATGTTTTTATCTGCAACAAGGCATACGGACTTGTAAATACATCTAAAATGATTTTATTATTTCTAGCAATAAGTTGTAAGGTCTTTAATTCGGACTCAGAAAATTTATAACTTTTATATGGATTGGCATTACTTTTATGAAGCCCCACAATTACCACATCATAAGCTTTTAATTTTTCATTGATTTGAATAGCATTAACACCAGAAATAACATCTACACGCGTGTATCTTTTTAAAGTTTCTACAAAAGTGTCATTAGAGGCATTCCCTAATTTTACATAGGCTATTTTTTGTGTTAGATCTGCTACAGGCACTAAACTAAACTCATTTTTAACCAAGGTAATAGACTTATTAACCAGTTTTCTGTGCAAGATTTCATCGTTTACGTTAACCAAGTCGCTCTGGAGGTTTTTAAGCGCAACGGGGTTGTAATTATTTAAGCCAGCCCAATATTTTGCTTTTAATATCTTTTTAACCGAAGTTTCCAAACGGCTTTTAGAAATATTTCCTTTTAAAATAGCTTTCTTAATTTTTTTGATGGCTTTGGGAATATTGGCCGAAAACATCATCACATCATTACCCGCCTCAAAGGCCTTTAAATCAACTGTAGTCGATTTGCCAAAATTGGCAACACCTTTCATATTGAGGGCATCGGTAAAAATCAATCCTTTAAAACCCAAATCTTTTTTCAGCAATCCGGTTACAACCTCTTTTGATAAGGATGTTGGTAAATTGGGTGTTTCTACCAAACTTGGCACATTTAAATGCGCCACCATAACACCTGTTAATCCGCTATTTATTAACTTTTTATAAGGCACTAAATCAACACTGTCTATATAGGCTTTGCTGTGTAAAACCGACGGTAATGTTTTATGAGAATCGGCCGAAGTATCGCCGTGCCCCGGAAAGTGTTTAGCCGATGTTATTATATGTTCACTCTGAATGCCTTTTATAAAAGCAAAACCTTTGGCAGCGACATTAAATGGATCTTGTCCAAAAGAACGGTTGCCAATAATAGGGTTTTTGGGATTTGTATTGACATCTACAACTGGTGCAAAATTAATATTGATCCCTAAACGCTTACACTGCTCGCCCACGCGTTTGCCAAATTGCGTGATTAAACTATTGTCTTGAATCGCGCCAAGTGTCATATTCCACGGAAAACGATAAGTGTTTTGTAAACGCATATTGAGTCCCCATTCGGCATCAATACCTATAAGCAAAGGTACTTTAGAAAGTGCTTGATAATTATTTGTGAGTATGGCTTGTTTTGTAGGCGTGCCTTGCATAAAAATAAGGCTCCCAATGTGGTATTTTTTTATCTGTTTTTTAACAAAATTGACATGTTTTTTGTTCTTGTTTGAATAAGCGGGTAACATAAATAGTTGACCAATTTTTTCATTAAGAGACAGCGAATTATAAATACTATCTACCCATTGTGTCTGTGCTTTTTTATCTGATGTTGTAAGTGGGTTTTGCTGTGCAGATACGTTTATCGCTAAAAGCAAAATAAGAATCAGGCTTGTGATTTTTAGTCGCATATATTATTATTTAAAATATCTTTTATGCCAACTCAATTTGGCAGGCACTTCCCATTTTGTTTGCAAAGCCTCAATGGTATTAACCATATTGTTAAACACAATAGTATCTTCTGTTATTTTATTAAGACCCACATATTTTTTAAAATCGGCTAATGAAACGGTATTTATATTATCACCATTTTTAAAAGCTGTTTGCATTTTATTGGTTAAGTCAACATTAAATTCACGTTCTATCTGCTGAATAGTATGAACCGATGCGTCTATAGTACATCCTGAAACTGTATCGTCTTCAGACACCGCTAAAACAATAAACTGATTGTATAAAATATTAAATGACGCCTTTAAATCCTGACCATGATATTGCCATATTTCGACAAAAGGTTCTAATAAAGTTTTGATTTTAGACACCTCATCATCAGAGAATGTTTTATTAGATTGGTAAATCCAAATTTTTGATTTTGGCAATAAGGTGTTAAACGGTACGAACATTTTGTTTGGAATTTGTTATTTGGGTTTTAGAATTTACAATTTGAGATGCTTCACTTCCCTTCGGTCGATCAGAATGACAGTATTTATAATTTATTTATGTGAATTGGTATTTAGACTTCGCAATTTTATAGCCGTCAGCACTTTTTTGGTATAACGCGGAAAATCGGCATTCTGTATCCACGCGTAATAACCGGGTTCTTTGTCTAGGACTTCGAGTACTTTTTTACCTCTGTGTTTGCCAAAATTAAAACACTCTTCGTCATCCTTGTCAAAAACAATCATATTAGCAAAGTCGGCATTCTTTTTATGATGGCTGTATTTTTCTAAGAACTCTACATTATTTTCTAAATCGTCATATTTATCTAATTGCGCTTTTAAAACTTCGTAAGTAGCAACGGTATCTGCCATAGCTGTATGCGCATCTTCTAAATCTTTTTGACAATAAAATTTATAAGCGGCACCCAAAGTACGTTGTTCTTTTTTGTGAAAGATAACTTGTACATCAACCGTCGACCTATTTTTCATATCAAAATCTATATCAGCACGTAACATTTCTTCGGCTAAAAGCGGAATATCGAATCGGTTAGAGTTGAATCCAGCCAAATCACATCCCTTAATCATTTCGGTAATTTGTGACGCGAGTTCTTTAAAAGTGGGTTCGGTAACCACTTGCTCATTGGTAATACCGTGAATATCTGAAGCTTCTTTAGGGATTTCTATTTCGGGATTTACCAGCCATCTTTTACTTTCTTCGTTGCCATTAGGAAACACTTTTAAAATAGCAATTTCTACAATGCGGTCTTTAGTAATGTTAATACCTGTCGTTTCTAAATCGAAAAAGACGATGGGTTTTGATAAGTTTAATTCCATAGATTCTGTAAAAATTCAAAGATACAAAGTCTTGTACTATTTTATATTGAAGATTTACGATTTGTGATTGATTGGGTTTTCTTTGAATTTAACCCAGAAAAAAACCGCTCTTTTGAAAGAGCGGTTTTTTTATTTAAAATAAAGGCTGTTTATTTTACCTCTTCAAAGTCAACGTCTTCAACAGCATCATCTGTAGCTGCAGCAGGTTCGCCTTGTGGCGCTTGTTGGCCTGCGCCAGCATCAGCACCCCCTTCGGGTTGTTGTGCCTTGTACATTTCTTCTGAAGCGTTTTTCCAAGCTTCGTTTATCTGTTCCATAGCCGCATCAATTTGGGCTAAGTCTTTAGATTCGTGTGCTTTTTTCAATTCAACTAAGGCATCTTCAATTGGTTTTTTCTTATCATCAGATAATTTTTCACCAAATTCTTTCAATTGTTTTTCTGTTTGGAAAATCATACCATCGGCACCATTAATTTTATCAGCAGTTTCTTTGGCTTTTTTGTCCGCTTCAGCATTGGCTTCAGCTTCAGCTTTCATCTTTTTGATTTCTTCTTCGGTTAAACCGGATGAAGCTTCAATACGGATTTCTTGTAATTTGTTTGTTGCCTTATCCATAGCAGATACTTTAATAATACCATTCGCATCAATATCAAAAGTCACCTCAATTTGTGGCACACCTCTTTGTGCTGGTGGTAAACCATCTAAATGGAATTTACCAATGGTTTTATTGTCTTTTGCCATAGCACGTTCGCCTTGTAAAACGTGAATCTCAACTGATGGTTGGTTGTCTACAGCTGTAGAAAATATTTGTGATTTTTTTGTAGGGATAGTTGTATTAGCGTCTATCAATTTAGTCATTACATTACCCATAGTTTCAATACCTAAAGATAATGGTGTAACGTCTAACAACAATACATCTTTTACATCGCCCGTTAAAACACCCCCTTGAATAGCAGCACCAATTGCTACAACTTCATCAGGATTTACCCCTTTGTGAGGTTCTTTGTTAAAGAATTTTTTAACTTCTTCTTGAATAACTGGCATACGTGTTGAGCCACCTACTAAAATTATTTCATCTATATCACCAATACTTAAATCGGCATCTTTTAAAGCTTTTTTAACAGGCTCCATAGAGCGTTTGATTAAGCTTTCTGATAATTGTTCGAATTTGGCACGACTCAAAGTTTTTACCAAGTGTTTTGGGCCACTAGCTGTAGCAGTAACATAAGGTAAATTTATTTCGGTCTGTGTACTAGACGACAATTCAACTTTAGCTTTTTCAGCAGCTTCTTTTAAACGTTGTAAAGCCATTGGGTCTTTACGTAAATCTATAGATTCTGCTTTGTTAAATTCGTCAGCTAACCAATCAATAATTACTTGGTCAAAATCATCTCCTCCTAAATGGGTATCGCCATTTGTAGACAATACTTCAAAAACGCCATCGCCTACTTCAAGAATAGAAATGTCAAAAGTACCACCACCTAAATCGTAAACAGCAATTTTTTCGTCTTTTCCTTTTTTATCAATACCGTAAGCCAAAGCTGCAGCTGTTGGTTCGTTTATGATGCGACTCACTTTTAAACCGGCTATTTCGCCAGCTTCTTTAGTCGCTTGACGTTGGGCATCATTAAAATAAGCTGGCACAGTAATAACTGCCTCACTTACATCTTGACCCAAATAATCTTCGGCTGTTTTTTTCATTTTTTGTAATATCATTGCTGATATTTCTTGAGGAGAATACAATCTACCATCAATATCTACACGAGGTGTATTGTTATCACCTTTTACCACTTTATAAGGTACGCGTGCAATTTCTTCTTTGTCTTCAGAAAATTTATTTCCCATAAAACGTTTGATAGAATAAACCGTTTTTGTTGGGTTTGTAATAGCTTGACGTTTGGCAGGATCTCCTACTTTACGTTCGCCACCTTCTATAAAACCAATTATTGATGGGGTTGTTCTTTTACCTTCTGCATTAGGTATAACTACGGGCTCATTACCTTCCATAACGGCTACGCAAGAGTTGGTTGTACCTAAGTCAATTCCTATAATTTTACTCATAATTCTATAATTTATTTTTTAATTTCAGTTTTAATACTGATACCTCTATGACAATCATTATGCCATCGTAATAAATACAAGTATTTGTCAGAATTCAAAGAAATAAAATGACATAGTGTCAGAAATAGCTAAAGCTGATGTGCTTTTTTAGCACAAAAATGCACTTATCAACTTGGTAATAGCTTTTGTTTCTATTAAAAAACCGTCGTGTCCAAAATCGGAATGTATTTCTTTATAGATGGCATTTGGTAAATGTTGTGCCATATATTTTTGCTGATGCGGTTCTATCAACATATCCGAATCGATACCAATGAGTAAACATTTCTGATTGATATTTGATAAAGCTTTTTCAACACCTCCTCTATTGCGACCAATATTATGAGTATCTAAACATTTGCTCAAAAAATAATAAGAGAGGGCGTTGAATCTTTTTTCGAATTTATCACCCTGATATCTTATATAAGAAGCCGCTTTAAAATCATCCGTTTTAGCTTCAGAATCTGTTTGTGTTATTTTATACGACTTTTGTGTTCTGTATGTCAACATCGCAATAGCGCGTGCTACCTTAACCCCTTTTTTGCCACCATCTTTTTTGCCAAAAGTTTCATCGGCTTTTAAAGCCATACGCTGTGCTTCGTGAATAGCAACTCCCCATGCCGATTCTTGAGCCGTTGACACTAACAAAATAAGATTATCAATTTTTCCTTTAAAATCATAGGCAAATTCTAAAGCTTGATTCCCGCCAAATGAACCGCCTATAGCGACATTAATTTTGCTAATATTTAGAAAATCTGCTAAAAATAAATGCGCTTTGACGACATCGCGAACCGTAAAAAGAGGAAAATTTAAATCGGTTGGTGTAGAGCTGCCATAAGGCGAGCCTATAACATTGGCACAAACAATAAAATGTGCTGTAGGATTAAAATAATCATTCTTGCCAAATAAACCTGGCCACCACTCTAATACATCAGCATTGGCACTTAAAGCGTGAAAAGCCCAAACCGTATTGCTTTTGTCGTCATTGCGTTTCCCAAAAGTTTGATAAGCAATTTTAAGTTCGGGTAAAACAACTCCCGACTCTAAAACAAAGTTTTTTATATTGTGATATTTATTATTCATTTTGATTTTTCTATGGCTTGTTTTACATCTGCGATGATGTCATTAATATGTTCTAAACCTACCGAAAACCGAATAAATCCGGGTGTGATACCTTGATCTAATTGTTGTTCGGAACTTAATTTTGAATGTGTTGTAGATGCTGGATGTGTAGCAATACTACGCGTATCGCCCAAATTAGCCGTAAGCGAATGTAATTTTAAGGCATTTAAAAAACGAATCCCTCTTTCCTTACCGCCTTTTAATTGACAACCCACTAAGCCACCACCTAACTTCATCTGATTTTTGGCTAATTTGTACTGTGAACTGTTTTTGTTAAAAGGATAATACAAGGCTTCAATTGCGTCGTGGGAAGCTAAAAAATTAAACAATTTAGCCGCATTTTCGCAATGTCTATCCATTCGCAAAGCCAAAGTCTCTAAAGATTTTGACAAAACCCACGCATTAAAAGGCGACAAACTTGCGCCTGTACGGCGGATAAAATCGTAACACAAATCGACATATTTGGCTTCGCCCAAAATAGCACCGCCTAATACACGTCCTTGGCCATCGATGTATTTTGTGGCCGAGTGTATAACCAAATGCGCCCCAAATTTTACAGGTTGTTGCAAATAAGGTGTCGCAAAGCAATTGTCAATACAAAAAATAAGATTTTTCTCTTTGGCTAAATTGCCTAAAAAAGATAAATCGGCTATTGTTAAAGTGGGGTTTGACGGACTTTCTACAAATAATAACTTTGTGTTTCCTGTCACAGCATTTTGCCAAGCGTCATTGTCATCAATTGCGACTAAAGTATGTGTAATGCCATAATTGGGTAAAATTGACTGAATGATATGTGCCGAATTGCCAAAAATAGCTTTCGACACCACAATATGATCTCCCGATTTTAACAAAGCGGCAAAAGTGGTGAAAACAGCGGCCATTCCTGTGGCGGTAGCTACGCCTTTTTCGGTTTGTTCCATCAAACACAATTTATCTATAAACTCATCTACATTAGGGTTTGAAAAACGTGAATAGATATGCCCATCAGCGTCCCCTTTAAACAAAGCTTTACCTTCTTGCGCTGAATCAAAGGTAAAACTTGACGTTAAAAACAAAGGGGTACTGTGTTCTTTAAATGCCGTTTGTTTAGATTGTGTACGTATGGCTTGGGTTTCGAAGTTTTTAGTTTTCATCGTTTATAAAATATTGTGTATTAATGTGTGCTGTGGGTTTTAAAATGTGATAAACCGAGCAGTATTTTTCTTTTGTCAGTGTTAAAGCTTTGTCGAGTTTTAAAGCACTTACCTTACCCCAAACATATAAACTGACCGTTATATTTTCGAAAAGGGCAGGTTCGCTATCTGTTCTTGTGGCAGATACTTTTACCTTATACTTTTCTACATCTTGTTTTTGTTTGTATAAAATAGTAAGTACATCTATAGAAAGGCAAGAAGCCAAACCTGTTAACATGAGTTCCATCGGGCGAAAGCCGTTTTGTTCTGCGCCTAAACTTGGTGAGGCGCAAATAGGCAGTGTTGCTTGGTTGTTGGTAGCCGTAAATTCGAATGCGGCTTCTGTTTTTGTTAGTTTTATTTCCATTTTTTCTATTTTAATATTTATGTTATTGCGGTGAATGAAACAGAGTGAAATGACAAAGTAATCTCTAAAAAAGTATGAGATTGCTTCAAATTATTCGCTTTAGCTTATAATTTTCGCAATGACGTTAATTATTATACTTATCAAAAAAGGACGGAAAGGGGCAAAAAAAAACCTCTTTCAACTTATAATGTCAAAAGAGGTAAAATATATTTTCTTCTGACTTATCTTGCTGTTTTTAGCAGGAATTAGCACCTTCTTAAAATAAATTAAGGGTTGCTAAGGTTTCGCAGGGCCAATCCCTCCACCTTTCTTGATAAGTATTAAATTTATGAACGTATTTAAGGCTACAAATGTAGTGGGTTTTTTGATACAGCCGCTAAAAAGTTTTATTTTTTTTTAGTATTTCTTGTTAGTATTAGTTCTCGATACTTAGGCTTATGTCGCGACTCGAACGGCTAACTCTATAAACCTGAGTTATAACCAGCAAAAAAAAAGGTTAAAATACTTATTATATGTTGTACCTAAAGGCACAGTAAACAATACATCAGTTTAAATTATCCATATGTTGTCCCTAACGGGACATAATTTAAAATGAACTACCTCGACGCAAAGCGTACGAGGTATCAAGTTGAGTTTTCTTTTTTATTTCGACGAAGAGCGTCGGGGAATTAAACCAAAAAAACGATTAAAGCAAACGTCCCTTTAGGGACGAAATATATGTAACAAAAATAGAAATATGCCAATTTGTGCCGTAGGTACAACACATACACTTTAAAACTTGAGCTCGTCCTAAACTTAAATATAGTTCCTTTTTATCTACCGTGTAAAAACCCACTGATTTTCTGAAGAAAGACTAGTGTCAAAACAATAACCATCTGTATTAAAATTCTTGATTTCTTTTACGTCTTCTATGTTATTATCAATAATATAACGTACCATCAAGCCTCGTGCTTTTTTGGCAAAAAAGGCCACTACTTTTAGTTTACCATTGCTGAAATCTTTAAATACAGGTGTTATTATAGGTCGGTTTAATACCTTTGGCTGTAAAGCCTTAAAATATTCTTGACTGGCTAAATTGACCAATACCTCATCGGGTTGCATTTCTGCTTGTAAGGCTTTGGTTAAAGTATCTCCCCAAAATTTATACAAGTTTTCTTTGCGACCCAATTTTAATTTTGTGCCCATTTCTAGTCGGTAAGCTTGCATTAAATCAAGCGGTTTTAACAAGCCGTACAAACCCGATAAAATGCGTAATTTATTCTGAATTTGATCTGTTTTATCTACAGGTAAACTGTAAGCATCAAGCCCTTCGTAAACCGTCCCTTTAAATGCATACAATGCGGGACGTGCATTTTGAGATGTAAAAGGCAACTGCCATTCTTGATTGCGTTGATAGTTCAGACGTCCTAAATTGTCTGAAATATGCATCAGCTCAGACAGGTTTTTAGCCGATTTCTTTTTAAGTGTTTTTTGAATTTTTTCTGAATACTCTAAAAAGACAGGCTGTGTAAACCGCTCGGTAGGTAAAGATGACGTATAATCTAAAGACTTGGCAGGCGAAATGACTAGTTTCATAAATTAATTTTTAACGTCACAAAGTTATAATTTAAAAATGATTATTTTTAACACATTAAACCAACACAAAAGTACAGTTACAAAGAAATATTAACTGATTAACAGTTATATTTGTTGGGTTATAACATGAGTACCTAATGTCTGAAAAAAAACGAAAAATTAGAAATATAATACTCATAATTTTAATTTCAATGATTGTACAATCTTGTCATCCTCTGTTTTGCAATTGGAGCAGTGGGTACAAGCAATTAACTGAATTGAAAGATATAAGTTCAATAATTGGGAAATATACCTTATCCGAAAAATCGAAATATTTTCTTAAAAACAAAGGTTATACGAAAGAATGTGTACTCAATATTCTTGAGTCTGGAAATTACCAATTGACCAACCTTCCTCAATTCATTTTAGATGATTTTGGCAGAGAGAATACAAAAAAAATAAATAATTATTTAAGCGGAAAATGGTATGTTGATTGCGGAAAATCTTATGATTGTTTAATTGAATTAAATAAAATATGTGTGACAGCATTAACGAAAAATAAAAAAGGAGTAATATCAATACCTATCGAAATTGGAGATGGGGACGAGTGCAGAGGAATTGTGTTTGAACTAAACAAATAAAAAACACTAGGTACAACATCGCATAAAAGCAATAAGGGCGGAATTTTCCAAAAGGGAAATTCCATATATTTACAAAACCGTCAGTTACGGCTGAAAATCCACCGGATTTTAACCCTTACTGACTTTTATACAAACCGATGATAAAATTCTTTCGAAAAATACGTTACGACCTTATGGAAAAAAATAAAACTGGAAAGTATTTGAAATATGCCATTGGAGAAATTATACTTGTAGTTATTGGAATTTTGATTGCATTAAGCATTAATAATTGGAACGAAAATAGAAAACAATCTATATCAGAAAAGGAATTCATTACGAGTGTGAAAAATGACCTCAAACAAGATAAAGCTTTTATTCAACTGATAGTAGAACTAATAAAACCAAGAATTGAGGCTTATAAAGCCTTAAATAGTGACTTGCCGAATTTATATTATAATGACAGAAATTCATTAGATTCCATATTTCAGAATTATTTTAAAAGTCAACGCACATTCTATCCAATATCTGGCTCTTATGAATCAGCGATTTCAGGAAATCAAATTACTATTTTCAGAAATAAAGAATTAATTCAAAAGATTATTAAATTATATAATTCAACTTATGATAGACTAATTGATAACGGTCAAATTTTGGACGAAAGATGGGCATTTTTAAGTAAAAAATATAGCTACGAGAGAAGAACTGGACACTTCCGAGAAATGAAACCTGAACAATTGACTGAATTTCTTGATGACTTATATCATCATTATGTACAAATGGAATGGTATCTAAACCAGTTAAAGTTAGCCACAACCGAAATTGATAAAATAATTGTAGAAAAATAAAATGGAAAGAAATAACGAAAGCACAACAAAGAACTGAGTTAAAAAACAAGTCTTTTTTAGTTTAATTTCAATACAAAATTCTTATCATAAGGCTAACCCAATTTAGCAATAACCACTACTTCTTTATTTTTATTTATCTTAGCAACAATTAATCATTTAATTGTTGCTTATTAAATTCTGTGACATTATGGCTTTAAGAAAATACAGTTTAATAGTAGCACTTCTTCTAATAGGTACTAATCTTTTTAGCCAAGAAAGTAAGATTACTTATGCTTTATTTAACACCAATAAAGTACAGCAAACCACACGTTGTTTTACCAAAAACGATAGTTTTTCTAGCATTAATTTAAAGTTGGTAAAAGGCCCTGGTTTTGCCGTAAATAATGCAGTTATCACACTCACCCTTGCGCTTAACAATGCTACACAAAAGTTTTCTAGCCTTAATGATTTTAAAAAATTTAATCTTAAAAATTGGCTTGTTAACAACAAAGCTTTTGACAAAACAACCACGCTGATTTTTGAAATTGAATCTGAAATGATAGATGGGGCTAAAAAACACCAAGTCCTTTCTTATTGTATAAAAGCCACTAAAGCCACACGCGATTTAAACCCCGCTACCTACGATAAACAACCCGATTTTTAAAATGCCTATCTATTTTGCAACCGACAGAAACGACACAAAAAACGCTGAACTCAACAATCGTTTTGGCGGTAAAAGAGGCACTTTACAATACGGCGTGTGTATGGTTAGTATTCCGCACGACCATAAAATTGGTGAAATAGAACGGCCGTCAATATGGCGTCTCGAATTTTCTGAAGAACCTGAAAAACATGTTGTTATTCATTCAATTAATTTATTAGAGAAAGATAATTTCTTTAAAAAGTTATCTAATAATATTCAGAAATCGGATAAAAAGAGTTCTTTCCTCTTTGTACACGGTTATAATGTTTCTTTTGCCGATGCCGCCAAACGCACAGCTCAAATATCATATGATTTACTCTTTGATGGCGAAGCCGTTTTTTACTCGTGGCCTTCACGTGGCATTACAGCCGATTACACGGTTGATGAAGCGAATATTGCTTGGTCAGAAACCAATATCAAAAATTTTTTAGCAGACTATTTAACACGAACCAAAGCCGATGATATTTATCTGGTGGCACATAGTATGGGCAATAGAGGATTGACAAAAGCCTTGGTCTCATTAATGACCGAAAAACCCGAACTGAGTAAAAAAATAAAAGAAATAATATTAGCCGCTCCTGACATAGATGCCGATGTTTTTAAACGCGACATAGCACCGCAAATGGTAGCCAGAACTCACAAACCCATAACACTTTATGTTTCTTCAGACGACGTGGCTTTAAAAGCCTCTAGACAAGTACACGGTAGTTTTAGAGCTGGAGATTCTGGTCAAGGCGTTGTGCTGGTAAAAGGTATAGAAACCATTGATGCTTCGGGTGTAGATACAAGCTTTTTAGGACATTCTTATTTTGCCTCTACCAGTTCTATTATTTCAGATATTTTCGATTTGATTAAAACAGGTAACCGCGCTACAAATCGCAAGGTACTACAACCTATCACAACACGAGAAATTCTTTATTGGAAAGTGATAAAAAACTAGTCAACTAAATTTTCACTTATCTTTTATGTGTAGAAACCTGAGTTCGACCTAAGGTTTGAAGGCTCAATTAAAAACTTTCGGGCGGTTTTAATTCTTCTAGTTCGTCCAATTGTTTTAGCAAATCAAACGTTTTTTTGGCTTCATCTTCATCCACAACAGAAATGGCAGCACCTACATGTACCAAAACATAATCGCCCACATGAGCTTCCGGGACCAAAGTTAAACTCACAACTTTAATAATACCGTCAAACGACACTTTGCCTGTTCTAAAAGTTTCGTCGAGTTCAGACTCTATTGAGATTAATTTTCCGGGAATAGATAAACACATAATTTACTTTTTAATATTAGATTTTAACCAATCATACCAAGCCGTCATACCATCGCCTTTTGTAGCCGAAACTTCAAAGAATTTTAAGTCAGGGTTAACCTGAAGGGCATAATTTTTGAGTTTATTCATATCTGTATTAACATAAGGCAACAAGTCTATTTTATTGATGATGCAAATATCTGCCGTATGAAACATATCGGGATATTTTATGGGTTTATCTTCTCCTTCTGTCGTACTGATAATGACCACGCGTTTGCTTTCGCCCAAATCGAACATAGAAGGACATACCAAATTACCGACGTTCTCTATCATTAAAACCGAATTGTCTTTCGGTTCTAGTTTTTTAACGGCATTGTAAACCATATCACTTTCTAGATGACAACCTTTGCCTGTATTTATTTGAACAACAGGAATATTTAAACTGTCAATTCTGTTAGCGTCATTTAGTGTTTGTTGGTCGCCTTCTATAACATAAAACGGAATGGTGTCTTTTAAATCCGCCAAGGTTTTTTCTAGTAAACTTGTTTTACCCGATCCGGGAGAACTCACCAAATTCAAAGCAAAAATATTTTTAGCTTCAAAATAACCTCTATTTCTTGCCGCCAACAATTGGTTGTTTTGCAAAATATCTTGTTCTATTTCTAACACTTTATGCTGATGGTCATGCGTGTGTTCATGACTGTGGTTATGAGAATGTGTATGTTCACCGTGATGATGGTCATCATGAGCATGCCCATGTTGTTTTTCTCCTGGTTTTAATATTACGGGGCCGTTATCATCGGTACCGCAACCGCAAGTTCCACACATAATTATATACTTTTAAATGACTTCTATTGCTTTTACTCTTAATTCCTTCCCTTTTATAATGCCTTTTAAATTACTCTGGCAATTGGGACAAGAATCAAAAATATTTTTCATTTCAAACTCCGTTTCACAATCAGCACATTTTCCTTTGCCCGCTATTATTTCAATATCTTTCACGGCATTTTCAAGCACTGTATCTTTTACTGCTGCTTGCCAAACAAAATTTAAAGATGCTATTTCAACACCACTTAAAATTCCTATTTGAAGCTCAATTTTTGTCACTTTATTTACGGCTGCTTTTTCAACTTCTTTTTCGGCAATTTTCACAATACCTAGAGCAATAGAAAGTTCGTGCATGGTGTTAAAATAAGTTGCTATCAAAGTTACGAATTTATTAATTACAAAATTAAATGTCTAACTATTTATCAACAAAACTATTCGAAAATCAGGTTTTCACTACGATTTTGACGCTTATTTTAAATCATTCTAAATACCAAAAGATGACATTTGTCATATAAATTTTCATCTATGAATATTAAATTTGAGTCATTGAATTATAACTCTTTGATAATTAATAAAATACAATAATCTATAATCACTTAAATATATGGGAACACAGCAAAAAACCAAGCAAGATACCTATTATGAAAGTATCATAAAAAAAGGCTATTCTCGCAGAGATTTCATGAAATTCACTACCTATATGGCTGCTTTTATGGGGCTAGAACATTCTATGGTAGGTCAAATTGTAAAAGCGATGGAAACCAAAAAACGTATTCCCGTTATTTGGGAACATTTTCAAGAATGTACAGGTTGCTCAGAATCATTTATTCGTTCTGACCATCCTTTAGTTGCCGATTTAATTTTTGATAATATTTCTTTAGACTACACAGATACTTTAATGGCCGCTTCGGGTCATAATGCCGAAGAAGCCAAACAAGATTCTATGAAAGAGAATTATGGAAAATACATATTAGTAGTAGAGGGAGGTATCCCAACAAAAGACAATGGTGTATATTGTACAATTGCCGGTAGAACTGCTGTTGATATTTTAAAAGAATCTGCAGCTGGTGCTGCTGCCATACTTACTTTTGGCAGTTGCTCATCTTGGGGTGGTGTACAAGCAGCTTATCCAAATCCTACAGGTTCTGTACCTGTTGACGAAATTATTAAAAACAAACCTATTATACGTGTTCCCGGTTGTCCGCCTATTGGCGAAGTTATGACAGGTGTTGTGATGTACTATGCAACTTTTGGAAGATTACCTGAATTAGATTCAATGGGCAGACCCAAACAATTTTATGGCAAACGCGTACACGACTCTTGTTATAGAAGACCCAATTTTGACGCAGGATTATTCGCAGAAAGTTTTGACAGCCAAGAATCTAAAGATGGCTACTGTCTCTATAAATTAGGTTGTAGAGGCCCTGTTACTTACAATGCTTGTGGTACAATGGGTTGGAATAACGGCGTGAGTTTCCCAATAAAATCAGGCTATCCTTGTATTGGCTGTAGCGAAAATAATTTCTGGGATAATAGTCCGTTTACAGAAAGATTAGAAAATGTACCTGGTATGGGTATAGAAGCCACGGCAGATACTGTCGGCAAAATAGTAGTTGGTGCTGCCATTGGTGCTGCTGCTGTGCATTCAATAGCGACCAATTTTGCTAAGAAAAAAGAAATTCGTGAGTCGACAGAACGCGGAGAAAAAAACGAACAAAATATTAAAGCTTAAAAAAACTTATCATGGCAAATAGAATTGTAATAGATCCCATCACTAGAATTGAAGGACATTTACGCGTTGAAGCCGAAATAAAAAACGGCAAAGTAGTAGATGCCTACACATCCTCAACCATGGTTAGAGGAATGGAAAAAATTGTTCAAGGTCGAGACCCAAGAGATGTTTGGGCTTTTGTTCAACGAACTTGTGGCGTTTGTACAACTGTACACGCCATTGCTTCCGTTAGAGCGGTAGAAAACGCCCTAGACATAGTCATACCTCCAAATGCAGAAATAGCAAGAAACATTATATCTGTAGCGCATGCTATGCAAGACCATGTGGTACATTTTTATCATTTACACGCTTTAGACTGGGTAGATGTTACAAAAGTATTAAGTGCAGATCCTAAAAAGACTTCAGCGTTGGCTCAAAGTATTTCAAAATGGCCTAACAGCTCTCCAGGTTATTTTTCTGATGTTAAAAATCGCATCAAAAAATTCATAGAAAGTGGTCAATTAGGCATTTTTGCCAAAGGCTATTGGGGTCATAAAGCAATGAAATTACCTCCCGAGGTTAATTTATTAGCTGTAGCGCATTACTTAGAAGCACTTGAATGGCAAAAAGAAATTGTAAAAGTCCATACTATTTTAGGGGGTAAAAATCCACATCCACATTTCTTAGTAGGTGGCATGTCTAGCCCTATTAACGTTGCTGGTGCTGGTGGTTTAAATATGGAACGCTTAGCCTATATAGGACAATTATTAAAAGATGCCCATAAATTTGTAAACGAAGTTTATATACCCGATTTGTTGGCCATCGCTTCCTTCTATAAAGACTGGGGTGCTATAGGCGATTCTAAATTTAATAACTATTTATCATATGGTGGTTTACCAACAGATAACATCAGAAATAAAGCCAGTTATAAATGGCCAGAAGGTGTTATTTTAAATGGCGACCTCAGTAAAATTCATCCAATTGATTTAGAAAATACAAACGAAATTCAAGAGTTTGTAAATAAATCTTGGTATGATTATACAGGTGGTAAAGACAAAGGTCTACATCCTTATGACGGTGAAACAAATATTAATTATACAGGTCCAAAACCACCTTTTAAACATTTAGATGTTGATAAAGAATATAGTTTCTTAAAAACGCCAAGATGGAAAGGAAAACCTATGGAAGTTGGCCCATTATCTAGAATGTTAATTGGTTATGCTTCTGGTATAGATGAGTATAAAAATGTAGTAAATTACGCCTTAAAAAAACTTAATGTTCCCGTTACAGCCTTATTCTCAACTTTGGGAAGAACAGCTGCCAGGGGTTTAGAAACTAAATTATTAGCCGATTGGGGTCTAGAGTTTTACGACATGTTAATTGCCAATATTAAAAATGGTGATACCCGTATGGCAAATATGGAAAAATGGGATCCTTCAACTTGGCCAAAAGAAGCCAAAGGAGTTGGTTATTTTGAAGCACCTCGTGGTGGTTTAGCCCATTGGATTGTAATTAAAGACAAGAAGACAGCAAACTACCAAATGGTTGTACCGACTACTTGGAATGCGTCACCACGCGATCCTAAAGGGCAACGTTCAGCTTATGAGTCTGCCTTATTGGGAACACCTATTGCAGATCCAAATAATCCGGTTGAAATTTTACGAACCATACACTCGTTTGATCCTTGCTTGGCTTGTGCTGTACACTTATATGATGCTCATGGTAAACATATTAGCCAGGTTCAAATTGGTGGATCTTGTAATATTTAAAACCTAAAATTATAAGTTATGGCAACAACATTTAATTATAAAAGAATTTATGTATGGGAAATGCCTGTTCGCTTTTTTCATTGGATTACAGCACTATCTATCACCATTTTAGTAATTACGGGATTTATTATTGCAAATCCGCCAGCTATTAATGCCAACGTAGAAGCAACTAATTCCTATTGGTTTGGCTATGTTAGAGCAATACATTTTATCACAGCCTATATATTAATTGCAAATGTGATTTTTAGAGTTTATTGGTCTTTTGTAGGAAATCAATTTGCAAATTGGCGTAATTTTATTCCATACACTAAAAAGGGAATTCATAATATTCTTCATGTCTTAAAAGTTGATATTTTTTTGATGAAGGATAAAGAAAATAAGTTATACAATATTAGTATTGGGCATAATTATTTAGCCGCTTTTTCTTATTTTATAATGGCCTTATTTTTTATTTTACAAGTCATGACGGGCTTGGCCTTAATTGCAGATTCTTCTAGCTGGTTTCTACCACACATGTTTAAATGGGTTTCAACCATGTTTGGTGGCGATATAACCACACGTTATATCCATCACATTCTCACTTGGTTATTTATGGCTTTTGTTGTTATCCATGTTTATTTAGTTATATTCCATGATTATGTAGAAGCACGTGGCGAAGCATCTGCTATGATAAGTGGTTTTAAATTTGTCCGTTCTGAAAGGTTGAAAGAAGACGAATCTGAAATAATTGCCAAAGCAGAAAAAATAACTTGGAAGAAAAAGGATAAAAAACCTAAAAAGAAGAAATAGATTTATATGATTTCAGATGATGTTATCGAGTTGCAAAAGTTATTCTATCAAACCAACGACGATTTAGATAGCGACAAAAAGGATCGCATTTTAATACTCGGTATTGGTAATTATTTAATGGGAGACGAAGGTGTGGGCGTTCATACCATTCACGCCCTAAGCAAAATTAAATTACCTGATAATGTCGATATTATGGATGGTGGAACCGGTAGTTTTGATTTGATGCCCATTTTATCGCAATATCCTTTAGTTATTTTTGTAGATGCCACTATGGATAATAAAGCAGCGGGAACAATAAATGTATTGTACCCAAAATTTGCAGCCGATTTTCCAACGGTATTAAGCGCTCACGATGTAGGTTTAAAAGACATGATTGAAGCATTGGAATTCCAAAACCAACTGCCAAAAATTATTCTTTTAACCATCACCATAACTGAAATGATTCCAATGACCATAAACTTGACAAAAGAAGTTGAAAATAGTTTGCAAAACGCAACAAATAAAATTTTAGAAATATTAAACACAATAACAATTAAAAACTAGTATCAACCAAACTTAATTGTTGAAATTACCCCTATAAATTACATTAAAAAAGTGTAAATTTATAGGGTTATTTTTTAAAAATTTTATGACTAAATCCTTTAAAATATTAGTATCAGGACAAGTTCAAGGTGTAGGCTTTAGGCCTTTAGTTTATAACTTGGCTATTCAATATTTATTGAAGGGAACAGTTTCAAATAATGAAAACGGTGTTATTATTTTCGTTACCGGATTAGACCAAAACATTCAAAAATTTTATAATGGACTAATAAAAAACCCGCCACCGATTTCTAAAATAAAAAACAGCTCAATCAATCAAGTTGAATTTCAGAAATTCAGTGATTTTAAAATCATTCCTTCTATTAAAAACGGACAAGTAAATTTACCCCTCACCCCCGATTTTTCTATTTGCGAAGACTGTAAAAAAGATATTATAAACTCAAAAAACAGACGCTACAATTATCCTTTTACAACTTGTGTAAACTGCGGACCTCGTTGGGCTATAACGCAAACTTTTCCGTTTGAGCGAGATCATACAAGCATAGACAAATTCCACATGTGTGACGATTGCAAGGCAGAATACACCACACCTTCCGATAGACGGTTCCACTCACAAACCAACACCTGCCCTACTTGTGGTATCACCTTATTTTTAACGGACAATGTTGGAAATAAAATAGAAGTTACACCTAAAAAAATCTTCAAATATTTAGCAAACCTTTTAGAAAAGGGCAACATTATCGCCATAAAAAATGCCAGTGGCTATTTGCTGTGTTGTAACGCCGAGAATCCTGCAATTATAAAAAAGTTACGCACCAAAAAAAACCGACCTAACAAGCCGTTTGCTGTACTGTACCCTTCAATGAAATTTTTACAAAAAGAAGTCATTTTAAATGACAAGCAAATTAAATCTTTAGCCTCAACACAAAGACCTATCACCATAATTCCATTACAGAATTATAAAGGAAAAATTGCTTTAAATGATGTGGTCCCGGGTTTAAATCAGTTAGGAGTGATGCTCCCCTATTCTGGTATTTTACAACTTTTGGCTAACGAACTAGATTTCCCAATTGTGGCAACAAGTGGTAATATTCACGGCTCACCAATTATCAATGAAAATGATGAAGCCTTAGAAAAGCTTAAAAATATAGCCGATTATTTTTTACAACACAACTTAAAAATTACCCATCCGCAAGACGATTCTGTTGTTAAGTTTAGCACAAAATTTAACAAAGAAGTTTTATTTAGACGTTCACGTGGTTATGCCCCAAATTATTTTAATATTACTTTAAAATCTGATAAAAAAATAATGGCTATGGGATCACATCTTAAAAGTACAATTACTTTTATACCAAATAACTATTTGTATATAAGTCAGTATTTAGGCAATTTGGATAGCTTTGATGTTTATAAGCGATTTACACATACAGCCACCGATTTTATAAATATTTTTGAACAAGAACCCGAAGTTCTTTTAGTAGATTCACATCCTTCGTATTTAAGCACACAATATGGCAAAGAATGGGCGCAAAAAACAAAAGCTAAATTAATATCTATTCAACATCATAAAGCACATTTTACAGCTGTTTTAGGTGAACACAATTTATTTGATAAAAAAGTTTTAGGCGTCGTTTTTGACGGTACCGGCTATGGCGATGATACAAATATTTGGGGTGGCGAATTTTTTAATTATGAATCAAATTCAATTTCAAGAATCAATCATCTTGAGTATTTTGATTGGCTTTTAGGTGATAAAATGTCTAAAGAACCGCGTATTTCTTTACTTTCTCTAACTAGTGATGAAATGCTAGAAATCGTTTCCGAAAAATTTACAAAGAATGAATTCAAAACCTACCAATCGCTTAAAAATACAAATACCTTAAAAACTTCTTCGGTGGGGCGCTTATTTGACGCTGTTGCTTCGCTATTAAATATCACCGATAAAAACACCTACGAAGGCGAAGCCGCTATTTTGTTAGAAAATTCAATTACAGATTACGATTTACCTTCCTGTAAAAGTTATTTAAAACAAGAGGGGAATATAATTTCAGGAAAAGAAATAATAAAAAATATTTATGCCGATTTAAAAAATGGCATCACTAGAGAAAAAATTATCACCAACTTTTTATTTACCCTTGCGAAATCAATTATTGATACAGCTAAAACTAATGATTATAAACACATCGCTTTAAGCGGAGGTGTTTTTCAAAATACAACTTTGGTTGATATGCTTATAGCATTAGCTCCTAAAGAAATAAATTTGTACTTTCATAAAGAATTATCGCCAAATGACGAAAATATTTCTTTTGGACAAATAATGTACTATTTAAATATTAAAGAATAGATTATGAAGTATTTAAATGAATATCGCAATTTAGAAGCTACTAAAAAAATCCTCGATGAGATTCATAAAATTGCTACAAAAGAGTGGCATATTATGGAAATCTGTGGTGGTCAAACACATAGTTTGGTTAAAAATGGTATTCTGGAATTACTCCCAGAAAAGGTTCAAATGATTCACGGACCAGGTTGTCCAGTTTGTGTTACGCCATTAAATCTGATTGACAAAGCCATAGAATTATTAGAAAAAGGCGTTATTGTGTGTTCTTTTGGTGATATGATTCGCGTACCCGGTAGCAAAAAAAGCTTACTAGAAGCCAAAGCTATAGGAGGTGATTTACGCATTTTATATTCGCCCCTTGAAGCCGTTTCAATCGCTAAAGAAAACCCCGATAAAGAAATTGTATTTTTTGCCGTTGGTTTTGAAACCACAGCACCAGCAAATGCCCTATCGGTTTTACATGCCGAAAAAGAAGGTTTAAATAATTACACCATTTTGGCTTCACATGTTTTAGTTCCTCCAGCAATGGAAGCCATTTTAGATGATGATTTATGCAACATTGACGCTTTTTTAGGAGCGGGTCACGTGTGTGCTATTATGGGAATTCAACAATATTATCCCCTTGCCAAAAAATACAAAACACCTATAGTTATTACCGGATTTGAACCTTTAGATTTAGTTCAAGGTATTTTTATAGCTGTAAAACAATTGGAAGAAGGGCGATATGAGGTTGAAAATCAATACGCGCGCATTGTAAAAGAAAAAGGCAATTTAGTAGCTATAAATGTTATAAATAAAGTTTTTGAAATTGGCACAAGAGAATGGCGAGGCATTGGCGAGATTCCTAATAGTGGTTATGTTATAAAAGAAGCCTATAAAAAATATGATGCCGAATCAAAATTTAATATCAGTCATATTAAAGTCCCCGAAAACTCAAAATGTATAGCAGGTGAAATATTGCGAGGTATTAAAAAGCCACACCAATGCCCTGAGTTTGGTAAAACCTGTAAACCTTCTAATCCGTTGGGAGCTCCTATGGTTTCGTCAGAAGGGGCTTGTGCAGCTTATTATCATTTTACACTTTAAAATAATTAAAAATGGCTATGGAAAATTTAGGATTTGAAACCATCAATTTAGGTCACGGTAGTGGTGGCGAATTGACTAGAAATTTGCTTGATAAAATCATATTCAAAACTTTTAGCAATCCGTTTTTAGATAAAAAAGACGATGGCGCCATTATAAATATTAAAGGAAAAGTAGCCATTTCAACCGATAGTTTTGTCATTACTCCTATCTTTTTTAAAGGTGGAAATATTGGTAGTTTATCCGTTCATGGCACAGTAAACGATGTGGCTATGTGTGGCGCCATCCCAAAATATTTAAGTTTAGCTTTTATTATTGAAGAAGGTTTAAAAGTTTCTGATTTTATAAAAATAGTTAAGGATATAAAAAAAGCTGCCGACGAAAGCGGCGTTTTGATAATTACGGGCGATACCAAAGTAGTAGAACGTGGCAAAGGAGATCAAATTTTTATCAATACCACAGGGTTTGGAGAAATGCATCCTAAAGCAAATATTTCTGTTGAGAATATAAAAACGGGTGATAAAATTCTGATAAATGGCAATATTGCCCAACACGGTATGGCTATTATGAGCGACAGAGAAGGACTTGAATTTGAATCGACTATAGAAAGTGATTCTACCAATTTAAACCACTTAACCAAAGATTTACTAGATGCTTTTGGCGATAAAATTAAAATGTTTAGAGACCCAACCCGTGGTGGTTTAGGAACCGTTTTACACGAAATCGCTAATGATATCAATAAAGGAGTTGCTATAAAAGAAGCTGATATCCCTTTAGAAAAACAAGTAGCAGCCGCTTGCGAAATGCTTGGATTAGACCCTATGTATGTAGCTAATGAAGGTGTTTTTATAGCAGTTGTTGATCCAAGTATTGAAACCGAGGTGCTGACACTTATGCAAAAAAACGATAAAGGTAAAAATGCAGCTAGTATTGGTTCATTTACACAGGAACATCCTAACAAAGTTGTTATGGAAAGTTTAATTGGCGGCAAGCGTATTGTGAGTCCGTTGGTAGGCGAGCAACTACCTAGAATTTGTTAATTCAATAACCAATAGAATCCTATAATAAAAGCAAATAAACCACTTGCAAACCTGATACCTTTAAAAAAGTTAGCATTATGGTTACTTTTTGAACTGCTAGATATTTTCCCAATTACAAAGGCATAAGACACCATAGCAAGGATGGTTCCTATTCCAAAGCCAATAATATATTGTGTAGAATCTAATTTAGATGTAAATCCTAAAACAGGTAGAAATAATAAAAAATGCGCAATACCAGCCAAACCATGTACAAACCCAAAAGACAAAGAAGCCATTGTGTTTTGTTTTAAGTTTAAATGCTTGTGATTGTGGTGAGTTTCGTTTGTGTGAGTGTGTGAATGTTTATGAATAATCCCATTATTTTCGGTATGGATATGTGTATGAGCGTGGTTTTTTTCTTTTCTAAATAGTTGATAAAAAATCCAAATACTTAAGCCAATTAATAACACACCAACAAGTTTATCGCTGTGAGCCGATATTTTTTCAACAGGAATATATTCCTTAAAAAGTAAAAACAGCATCCCAATAGCGAGCATCCCCAACAAATGGCCAATTCCCCAAAATAATCCAACCTTCCAAGCTTTCTTTTTGCTTTCAATAGCAAATGGAGTAACCGCGGCCAAATGATCGGGACCAGAAATAACATGCGCAACTGCTGCTATAATTCCTGCAAATAAGGGTAAACTTAAAGCCATTATTGATATTAAAATTGCAAAGTTAAATTTAGCAATTATAAATTAACAATTTAAGGATTCTTTATACTTTTTTAAAATTGAAGTTGTTTAATTTAAAAAGTGTCTCTATGGTTATTAAACTCGAAATACCTAGCAATGTCAAGACAATAAAGTTATGAGAATTTAAATAATTTACAAATACACTTAAGCTGGTATTTATAATATTTAAAGTATTTGATAAATATTTTGTTGGTATGAATGATGGAGCCGTTGAATTGTTAAGACTTAACGAAATAAACAAAACAAATACGACGCCAATAAGGTACCAAGATTTTTTACTAATAACAGGTTCGTAATTTTCAACTACCGAATTTGGCAAACATTCTTTAAGAACACTAGCTGCAAAATTAGCAGGTGCTTTTTGAATTAAACCCACTTTTAATTCTGATTTTAAAAAGACCTCTTCTTGAATTTTCTGCATAACATTTTTAGAAAAAGAACTTGTTGGTTGTTCTTTTAAATACTCCGAAAGACTGCTTTTTAAATTATTCTTTTTCATCTTGTATTAATTAAATGATGCCATTTCATTTGGCAAAATTCTTTCGATTGATTCGGCTAATTTCTTTCTTGCACGATGCATACGTACTTTTATATTATTCTTATTTAATCCTGTTATTTCTTCTATTTCTTCTGTTGTGTTTTCGTTTAGGTAATACAAAGTTAATACCAAAGCATCTAATTCAGGTAATGCTGCTAAAGCTTTTTTAATATAAAACTCTCGGTCTTTTTTAGCTAACATTTCAATCTGATTTACCAATCCGTCATCGCCATAATTATCTATTATATAAGTGTCAATATCAGACATGGCTAAATTATTTTTACGCGTAGCCGATATAGCTGTTCTAAAAGTAATAGTGTACAACCAAGTTGAAAATTTAGAATTTCCTTTAAATGTCTTTAACTGACTGTAGGCTTTTACAAATGACTCTTGAGCAACATCTTCTGCTTCCTCTCTATTCTTTACAATATTGACAGCTATTGTAAATACATAGTCTTTATACTTTTCTAATAAATAAGAAAAAGCATGTGCATTACCACCTAACACTTTATTTATATGTATTTGATCTTGGCTGTCAGTCATTATAATAATGAGACGTCATTTAGATAAAATAGGTTACAATATTATCTAAAAATAAATTAATTTGAATTCATTGTAACCAAAATTAAATTGTGTGCGTCTTAAATACTGAAAACGAATATTAATTTAAAATCTTATATAATGGAAGAAATTTTAATCCCTATTACAATGTTTGCAGCCATTTTTGGCATCTTTTATGTATTTTTAACAACTAGAAATAAAGAGCGTCTCTCAATGATTGAAAAAGGAGCAGATGCCTCTATGTTTTTAACAAAAAAACAAAATAAAGGCTATACTTTAAAATTTGGCATGTTGTTTGTTGGTGTAGCTATAGGTCTATTAGTAGGCTCAATAATAGCAGAATCGACTAATTTACCAGAAGAAGTGGCTTACTTTTCTATGATTTTCTTGTTTGGTGGTGCTTTCCTTATTGGAAATCATTTTATTGAAGAAAAGAAAAATACAGCAGAATAGTAAAAATTTACTTACAAAACTCTCCAAGAGTTTTAAACTCTTGGAGAGTTTTTGATTTTTATTATTCTAATGAGGCGATTAATTCGTCAGTAATTTCAAGATTGTGAAAAACATTTTGAACGTCGTCATCTTCTTCAAATTTTTCGGCTAAATTTAATATCGACTGTGCTTTATGTAAAGGCAATTCTTTTGTATTATTAGGTATGCGTTCTAACTCGGCGCTTTTAGGCTCAATATTTAACTTTTCGAGCGTAGATGACATCAATCCGAAATCAGAAAAGCCCGTGTAAACAGTAACAATATCCTCTTCTACTTCAAACTCTTCCGCGCCACCATCAATCAATTCCATTTCAAGTTCTTCTAAATCCATTTCTAAAGTCGTTTTATCTAAATTAAAAACGCCTTTCCTATCAAAGATAAATTCAAGTGAACCATTTTTACCTAATTCGCCACCATTTTTAGTAAAGATAGAGCGCACATTGGCTACACTTCTATTGGTGTTATCTGTGGTACATTCTATAAAAAAAGCTATACCGTTTGGGCCATATCCTTCAAAAGTCAATTCGTGATAATTATCGGCATCGGCTCCAGAAGCTTTTTTAATGGCGCGATCTACAGTGTCCTTAGGCATATTACAGCCTTTGGCATTGGTAATAGCACGGCGTAAGCTTGGATTAGTATCAGCATCCGGACCACCACCTTCTTTAACGGCAATGGTAATTTCTTTGATAATTCTGGTAAAAATCTTACCACGTTTGGCGTCTTGAGCCCCTTTTCTGTGCTTTATATTGGCAAATTTACTGTGTCCACTCATAATTTTATCTTAAGACTGCAAATATATTAATTTTTAACAGCCTTAAAAGGAGAACTCAATCATTTTTCCAATACTGTGGAGATGTGTCTGTAGAAACTTGATTCCAATAATCTTGGGTAACTTTATGACCATCGGGTGTTTTTAAACGGCGACCAAAAACCCAAACAGTAGGATTAAATGTCATATCGGTTACAGCAACAGTATATAGTTGAGGATCTTCTTCTGTTTTGCGTTTTTCTTCTTTAATGACAACTTCAAATCCGTTAAATTCTAATAATTCTTTTAAGAAGTTTTTACGGCCTTCTTCAATTTTTTTCTCTATAAAAGTCACGCGTATATCATCTATACTTCCAAAAGTGTGTTTTCCTGCTAATGCCATAATCTCTAATTAAAAATTAAACTACTTAAACTTTCAACATATTCATAAAGCGGACTGTACAATCCTAAAATTAAAATGCCGGCTGAGGCTGTGGCCAACCCTATTTTCATAAACACATCGTTTTTAAAATGTGGAATTGGATTATCTGATTGTCTTAAAAACATTGCTCTTATAACTTTTAAATAATAAAATAAAGAAATAGTAGCATTTACAACGGCAATAAACACCAAGATGTAATACCCTTTACCTGCCGAAGCAGCAAACAAAAAGAATTTACCAAAGAATCCAGCTACTGGTGGAATGCCTGCCAATGAGAATAAGCCTAACATCATAACCAAACTCAAATTTGGATTGGTACGATATAAACCATTATAATCGTTCATATTCTCTTTGCCTGTTTTTTCTGATATGGCTTGTACCACACCAAAAGCGGCTAAATTTGAGAACATATAAACCAAGACAAAATAAACTGTTGAAGTGGTTCCTAAAATACCCCCATTTATAACACCAAGTAACATAAATCCGGCTTGTGCAACAGACGAAAAGGCTAAGAAGCGTTTCATGTTTTGTTGTCTTAAAGCAAATAAATTACCAATAAACATAGTGGCGATTGCTATAATGTACAACATGGGTTGCCAAACACTTTCAAACCCTTTAAAGACATTGAATAAAACCACCATCAAAATAAAAACAGCAGCGCCTTTTGATATTACTGATAAATATGAAGCTACATTTATAGGAGCTCCTTCGTAAACATCGGCTGTCCAGAAATGGAAAGG
>JASFYX010000030.1:0-48754 GCA_045046885.1 Flavobacteriaceae bacterium | reverse complement strand
AAAAATTTACACAATAAGATTGCCTTTTCTTGTGATTTCCTACGGATTTGATGAATTTTCACCAATTCTTGCCCTATTTTTTCAAACTAACCAGTTAGTTTTTCAAAAACATGTCTTCAAATTGAATAAAAATTCATCTAAACTGTGAACAAATCTTAGGTCGAACTCAGGTTTAGAAGTAATCAAACAAAAAAGCGCCCTTTTTAAAATTAAAAAGGGCGCTTTTTTAGGCGTTTATACCATTTAGCCACACTTGCAATCTGGACCGCCACAATCTGAATCTTTTTTAGACTTAAAAATAAATTTACGCAGCAAATACAATACGGCTAAACCTACGACAATATAAAGGATGACTTCTTGCATATTATTTATATACCTCTTTTACAAAATCATCGAAAGTGATTTCTTTTGGTTTTAATTTGACGTTGGTTTTAAAGAAATCTAACATTTTTTGTTGCATTAATTGCTCGCTTAAACGTTTAGTTTCGTCTTTATTTTCTAATATGCGATTGGCAATATCATCCAATTGTTTTTCTTCTGGGTTTGCATTGCCATATTGTGCCATTTGCATTTTTATAAAACCTTTGGCAAAATCTCTTAACTCTTCCATTGAAAGATTAAGATTGTTGTCTTTTATAATTTTTGTTTCAATTAATTGATAACGCAATCCTTTTTCTGAGCGTTCATATTCTGCTTTGGCTTCTTCATCAGTAAGCGCTTTTTCGCCAGAAACAGCTATCCATTTTGTTAAAAATGCATCAGGCAAATCGAATTTTGTATTTTCAATCAAGCTTTCTGTAACAGCGTTTAACAATTGTTGGTCTGCTTGTTGTTCAAATTGCTTTTCTATATCGGCTTTGAGTTTGTCTTTAAATTCGGCTTCAGTTTTAACAACATCTTTGCCAAATATTTTATCGAATAATTCTTGATTTAGTACGGCTAACTCTGTTTCAGAAATTTCTTCAATAGTAAATTGTACCAAAATATCTAGATCGTGAGCTTCATCGTGCGAAACGCCTAAAACGTGCATTAAATCGTGATTATCTGCAAAAAGTCCTTTTGTTTTTAGTTCTAATACATCACCTATTTTTGCATTTAAAAATTTATCTAAATTTTTCTTTCCTTTTAATTTCGCAACTTTAAAAGTGGTCTTTTTGTCTATTTCTTTTTCTTCATTTTTAAAAGTTCCTGTAACATTTGAGTTTTTTTCTACTACAGCTTGGGTTTTTAATTTACCATAACGCTCTTGCATATTGGTTAATTCTGTGCCCACCATTTTCTTATCGGCCTTTATAACATACTGTGTAATGGCTTTTTTAGGTTGTAAATTAACTTCAAAAACGGGAGCTAAACCCAATTCGAATTCAAAACTATAATCTTCGGCATCCCAAGAAAAATCGTCTTTTTGTTTAGGTAAAGGATTCCCTAAGATATCTAACTTTTCTTCTGTTAAGAATTTATTTAAAGTTTCTTGTAAAAGTTTGTTTATTTCGTCAATCATAACCGATTGACCGTATTGTTTTTTAATCATCCCCATAGGAACATGGCCTTTTCTAAAACCGGGGATATTCGCTTTTATGCGATAATCTTTTAAAATATCTGCTACTTTATCTTGATAATCTGAAGCTGAAATATCAACTGTTACAACAGCGTTTAATGCGTCGATGTCTTGTTTTGTAATATTCATAATGTGAGTTTCTTTCCTTTTTAAAAATAGAGTGCAAAATTAGTGTTTTTTGTCAATCTGACAAAGATTTAACCAATTCTATGTCAGTTGTTTTAATATTCCTGTCTTGACTTTTGAGATAATACGGATTGAAATAACGAAAATAACAAGCTAAATAAGAGAGCTGCCCAAAATCCAGACACATAAAAACCCCCTACCAAACTACCTGCCATCATTACAATAAGCGCATTAATAACAAATAAAAATAACCCTAAAGTGACTATGGTTGCCGGTAGCGTAAAGAAAATAAGTAATGGCTTGACAAATGTGTTTAGTAAAGCCATTACAAACGCTACAATAATAGCTGCAAAATAATTAGACACAGCAATTCCTGGCAATAAACTGGCCAAAATGACGACAAAAGCCGCCGATATTAAAAGTTTTATAAAATAATTCATATTTTTTTTAAATATGAATTGACTAAAACCTTGCCAAATTAATTTCTGTGTAGAAAATGTGAAACAATGTCATAAAAAGCCTCTGGATTATCGGCATGCAACCAATGTCCTGAATTTTTGACAGTTATAATTTCTGAATTGGGGAAATGGGCTTTAATAAGCAAATCGTCATCTACATTAATGTACCCCGATCGGTCTCCTTTTAAAAAAAGGGTTGGTTTGTCAAAATCTGTAAACGAAGGGAGCGCTTCGCCAACTTCATTACTGTTTTCTGTTAAACTCTCTAAATTAAATCGCAAAGCCAATTGTGTTTTTGATTTCCAATAGACATTTTTCAGCAGAAATTGGATAACACCAGCATCATCTATATGTTGGTGTAGAATATCGGCCACTTGACGCCTTGCTGTAATTTTTTCAAAATCTATATTGTTTAAAGCTTCTAAAATAAAAGTATGATGCGGTTCATAATATTTAGGTGCAATATCTACAATTATCAATTTGTCTAAATAATAAGGATAGGTAACGGCAAATAACATCGCCATTTTACCACCCATAGAATGCCCTAAAAGTGTAACATCTTGCAAATTATGATGTTGCATATAGAATAATAAATCTTCTATTAATAAATCGTAGTTAAAATCGTCGCTATGAAAACTTCTCCCATGGTTGCGTTGGTCTATAAGATGTACTTCATAGTCTGTAGAAAATCTTTTAGCAAGAGTCTTCCAATTGTCACCCATGCCAAAAAAACCATGAGCAATTATAAGGGGTTTACCCTTGCCAATTATTAAAGAATGAAGTAACTCCATTAAGACTCTAACTTATATAAATATTGCTGAATAACATTTTGAAAACCCATATAAAGAGATTCGACCATAAGAGCATGACCAATAGAAACTTCGTCTAGATTTGGAATATTTGAAGCGAAATAAGCAATATTCTCAAGATTTAAATCGTGCCCCGCATTAATCCCCATACCGAGTTTACTAGCCAATTTGGCCGCTTTAATGTATGGTTTAATAGTGGCTTTATTACCCAATGCATATTGTTTGGCATAGGCTTCTGTGTAAAGTTCAATCCTATCAGCACCTGTAGAGGCTGCAGCTTCAATCAAATTTAAATCAACATCCATAAAAATAGAAGTTCTTATGCCTTGCCTTTTAAATTCACTGACCACTTCTTTTAAAAAAGATTGATTTTTAATGGTATCCCAACCGGCATTGGAAGTTAAAGCATCAACAGCATCGGGCACTAATGTCACTTGAGTGGGATTAATACCACACACTAAATCAATAAATTTAGGTATCGGATTGCCTTCTATATTGTATTCTGTAACAATAAATTTTTTTAAATCATTAGCATCTTGGTATTTTATATGACGCTCGTCTGGCCTAGGATGCACCGTAATGCCTTGTGCACCATATTCTTGCAAATCTATAGCCGTTTGAATTAAATTCGGGATATTACCTCCTCTAGAATTTCGTAAAGTTGCTATTTTATTAATATTTACACTTAACTTTGTCATTTGATATAATGCTTTTATTGTCTGCAAAATTACTCTTTTTTAAAGGTATTTTAGTAATTTGCACTTAGTAAAATTATGACACACTTAGATTACATAACAACCGATGTTAAAGCACTCAGCTTAAACGACACCATAAAAAAAGCCAAACAATACTTTGCAGGTTGTACACTATCGCATTTACCTGTGGTAAAAAAGAAGCAATTAATAGGACTACTGCCAGAAAATGATATTCAGTGTATTGATGCAGATAATGATAAAATTGAAGCTCATTTAGATATTTTATCTCATTTTTTTACTTCAAAAAAAAGTGTTTGGATAGACTTGTTAAAACAATTCGCTACAGAACAGTGTAACTTGATACCCGTTGTAGATAATAATTTATATTTGGGTTATTACGAATTAAACGATGTCTTACACCAATTTTTAGAAACGCCTTTTTTAAATGAAAATGGTATTCTAATAATTGTAGAAAAAAATACTTCAGAATATTCTTTTAGCGAAATTTCACAAATTATCGAATCTAATAATGCCCGTTTACTAGGTGCTTTTATTACAAATAGAGAGGGTGACAATATCCAAATAATGTTAAAAATAAGCGAACACGACATCAATAATACTTTACAAACATTTAGGCGATACAATTATAATATTGTCGTGGGCAATCTAGAAGATAAATTTCTAGACGAATTAAAAGAAAGATCCGAATACCTTCAAAAATACTTAAATATTTAATAGATGAAAGTAGCAGTTTACGGCCTTTTTGATTTAGACAAATCTAAAGAACATATTGAAGAACTTTTTGGTTATTTAAATAAGTTTAGCTTTGAGGTTATTGTTGAAAAAACTTTTTTGAGTGCCTTAAAGTCGTTTACTGACATCACAGAAGACTATAGCAGATTTATAGATTTTAATGATCTAGACAACAGTTTTGACGCGATGATTACCATTGGTGGTGATGGTACTATTTTAAAAGCAGTAACTTTTGTAAGACATTTAGATATTCCCATTATTGGGATAAATACCGGACGTTTAGGTTTTTTAGCCACCGTTCAAAAAACACAAATTAAAGAAACCATTGAGGCACTTCATAAAAACAATTATCAAATAAAAGAGCGCGAATTATTAAGCGTTAAAACCAACACAGATTCTTATGACTTTAAGGAGCTTAATTTTGCTTTAAACGAAGTAGCTATCAATAGAAAAGATTCTACATCTATGATAGTTATTAATACATTTATTGACGATGAGTTTTTAAATGCCTATTGGGCAGATGGCTTAATTGTAGCTACACCTACTGGTTCTACAGGCTATTCTTTAAGTTGTGGAGGTCCCGTAATTACACCAAGTGCCAAAAGTTTGGTAGTAACTCCCATTGCTCCTCATAATTTAAATGTAAGACCTTTGGTAATACCTATCAACTCTAAAATAAAATTACAAATTTCAGGACGTAGCAATCAATTTTTAGTATCTTTAGATTCACGTATCATTACAGTTGAAAAGCATACAGAAATTTATATAGAAACAGCCGATTTCAAAATTAAAATGATTCATTTAAACAACCAAACATTCTTAAAAACCTTACGCGAAAAAATGCTTTGGGGTCGCGATACAAGAAACTAACTACCTTAAACACTATTTTTCTATAAAAGACGTTCTCAAAAATACCTGTATTTAATTTACCAAAGCAAATAGTTTCTTATATTTGCACACTTATTTTTAATATGAAAAAAAGATTCGTTTTTAGTGTATTAATTTTATTCACAATTACTTCTAGATCTCAGATAAATGAAATTGGCATTTTTTTGGGAGGTAGTAACTATATAGGCGAAGTAGGTAATTCAGATTATATTGATCCCAACGATGTGAGTATCGGTCTTATTTACAAATGGAATATGAGTCCGCAAGCGGCACTGCGTTACTCTTTTACTTACGCTCAACTTTCTGCTGATAATAGCGAATCGTCTAATGATGTTATAAAAAATATTCCATTTAAATTTACAAATAATATCAAAGAATTTGCTTTAGGTTTCGAATTCAATTTTTTTAAATACAATTTAAATCAGTTTAAATTTATGCACACACCTTATGTGTTTTTAAATGCAGCTGTGTATAGCTATAGGATTCCGCCTAGCCAAATAGCCTCTAATTTTAGAGATTATAAAAATGCTACCAATATTTCATTTCCATTTGGTATTGGTTATAAATTTAGAATTGCGCATAAATTAGGCGTAACCTTTGAAACACGTTTTAACTATACAGGAAAAGACAATCTTGAAGGCAATCAAACAGATATTAACGCCTTAAATTTTAACAACCCTAACAATAAAGATTGGTATGTTTTAACAGGTGTAAGCTTGGTTTATGCCTTTGGTAAACGCACTTGTTATTTTGATGGTTTTTAATTTATGACAGAAATAACCGACATACAAAAACATAAAATACCAGAACATGTCGCCATAATTATGGATGGTAATGGCCGTTGGGCAAAAAAGCAAGGGAAGCCCCGTGTTTTTGGACATAGAAATGGTGTCAAATCTGTACAAGATATTGTAGAAGCTGCCGCAGAGATTGGTGTAAAAGTGTTAACACTTTACACTTTTTCTACAGAAAACTGGAGTCGTCCAAAACAAGAAATAGATATCTTAATGGGGCTTTTGGTAAATTCTTTACGGAAAGAACTTAAGACACTAACCAAAAACAACATCAAATTACAAACTATTGGCAAAATAGAAATGTTGCCTAAAAAAGTTGTAAAAGAACTAAAAGAAGTTATAGATAAAACCAAAAATAACACGCGTCTTACTCTTAATTTAGCGCTTAATTACGGCGCTAGAGAAGAAATTGTTAACGCAATCAAAAATATTTCTAAAAAAGTTGTTAATAATACCTTTTCTGTTGAAGAAATTGACGAAAATATTATAAATAATCATTTATATACAGTTACTTTGCCCGATGTTGATTTTTTAATAAGAACCAGCGGTGAAAAGCGTATCAGTAATTTTTTATTATGGCAAATTGCTTATGCCGAATTCTACTTTACTGATGTACTTTGGCCCGATTTTAGAAAAGAACATTTTTTCGAAGCAATAGAAGTATATCAAAACAGAGAACGTCGCTTTGGAAAAACCAGTGATCAAATTAAAAACACTAATGACTAGAAAAATATTTCCTTTTTTTATCCTTTTTTTAGGATTGAACATAACTCTTTTTGCGCAAGAAAAAACCAATATCTTAAAAGTTAAGGATTCTCTAAGCATATCAGGCGCGGCTAATCTTAAAACTTTAAAGACAGCTAATGACAGTATTAGATTCGAAAAAAATAAAAAATATACTATTGGGGCTCTTTCTATTAAAGGCAATAAAAAGTTTAGTGAGCAGGCTATATTAGTTTATACTGGATTAATAGTTGGGCAAAAAATAAAATTACCCGGCGATAAATTAACAAGCTCTATTAAAAAACTTTGGAATTCAGATTTATTTAGCAATGTAGATGTTTTTATAACCAAAATTAGCCCTAAAGGTATTGTTAATTTAGAATTTATTGTTAAAGAATTACCCAAAGCCAGTACCGTAACTTATCGTGGTATTAAAAAATCTAAAACAGAAGATTTAAGAAATGACACCAAGTTAAAAGCAGGCGCAATGCTTACAGAAAACCTTATAACAACCTCTAAAAATTACATAGAAAAAAAGTACCGTGAAAAAGGTTATTTAAAAGCTAAAGTTACCATTAATACAAAAGCAGACACTTCTAAAGTAGATTTAGAAAAAGTATTGGTTAATATTGACAAAGGAGATAAAATAAAAATAAAAAATATCCGTTTTCACGGAAATAAAGCTTTTAAAACTAAGAAATTATTAAAACTTTTAAAGAAAACTAAAGAAAAAAATCCACTTCATATTTTCTCGGCTTCAAAATATATCAGAGAAAAATACACCGAAGAACTTGAGAAGATAATTACTGCTTACAGTGAAAAAGGTTACAGAGATGCCCAAATATTAAAAGATTCTATTTCTTGGAATGCAGATAACACAATTAATATTGACATTAGTTTAACCGAAGGTAAACGCTATTATTTTGGTGATATTAAATTCTTAGGAAATACCGTTTACACAGACGATCAATTAAAAGGTTTTGTTAAACTCAAAAAAGGGATGGTTTACAATGGTAAACTTTTAAAAGAACGTATTAGTGGTAATGGCAAAGCAGATTCAGAAGATTTATCTACTATTTACCTTAACAATGGCTATTTATTTTCTACTGTTTTACCTGTAGAAACAAGAGTAAGTAATGATAGTATTGATATTGAAATTAGAATTAGAGAAGATAAACCGGCTCATATTAAAAAAGTTACTGTTGTTGGAAACGACCGTACTAATGACCATGTTATTTTTAGAAATATAAGAACGCTACCCGGTAGCTTATTTAGTAAACAAGACATTATAAGAACTATTAGAGAAATTGGACAAATGGGCTTCTTTGATGCAGAAAATATTGTACCTGATGTGCAACCCAATTATCAAGATAAAACAGTAAATATAGAGTACAGTGTAGCTGAAAAAGGATCAAGTCAAATTGAATTACAAGGTGGTTTTGGAGGTAATACTTTTATTGGCACAATAGGTTTATCTTTTAATAATTTCTCACTTAAAAATATTTTTAACAAAAAGGAATACAAACCATTACCTATGGGTGATGGTCAAAAATTATCTTTACGTTTACAAACTAGTAGGTTTTTTAACACTTATAGCTTTTCTTTTTCTGAGCCTTGGTTAAGTGGTAGTAAACGTCCTAAATCTCTGTCTTTTTCTCTTTATAGCTCAACCCAATTTAGAGCTGATTTTACTTCAAATCGTGTTAATAAAGATCAGAAACTTAACATTACAGGGGCTACTATTGCTTTAGGACAACGCCTAAATTGGCCCGATGATTTTTTCCAATTATCAACCTCTATCAGTTTCCAACAATTTAATTTAAAGAACTTCCCTGTTTCTACATTTAATTTTACTAATGGAACTTCGAATAATTTAGCTTTAGGTGTAAACTTTGGCAGAAATAATACACGTATAAACCCTGTTTTTCCAACAGGAGGCTCCGATTTTAACCTAGGTTTTAAACTTACATTACCTTATTCTTCTTTTAATAAAAAAGATTATACAAATGCAACTCAAGAAGAAAAACTAAAATGGCTAGAGTACTATAAAGCATCGTTTAAAGCTAAGTGGTACACGTCTTTAGCCGGCTCTGCAGACCACCAACTTGTATTGATGTCTAATGCAGAGTTTGGCTTTTTGGGAGCTTATAATCACGATATTGGCGATTCGCCTTTCGAAAGATTTTATGTGGGTGGCGATGGGTTAGCTTCTGGACAATTTGACGGAAGAGAAACCATTGGGCTTAGAGGTTATCCTAACTCAAGTTTGTCATCTAGTTTTGGTGGCACTGTTTACAATAAATTTGCCTTTGAGATACGTTACCCTTTAACACTCAAACCAACAGCTTCTATTTATGCCTTAACTTTTATAGAAGGAGGTAATTCTTATGACGGATTTATAAACTACAAACCCTTTGAACTTAAACGCTCTTACGGATTTGGTATTAGAATATTTATGCCCGCTTTTGGATTGTTGGGGATTGATTTTGGAAACGGACTTGATGAAATTCCCGGAACTAACACAAAATCGGGTTGGCAAACACACTTTATAATCGGACAACAGTTTTAAAAAAATACTATCTTTGCGTTGATTAAATTTTGGCACGATTATTTATAAAGACAAACTAAATGATTAAAAAACATATTTATATAGCTCTTTTCTTGGCACTAATAAGTCAATTAAGTTTTGCGCAAAAAGCACAACGTTTTGCTTATATAGATATGGCTTTTGTATTAGAAAATATACCAGAATACAATAAAGCACAAAATCAGTTAGACAGTAAAGTAAAAGCTTGGCAAAGACGTCTTGATAGAGAAAAAAATGATATTGAAGCCTTAAAAAAAGATTTTAGTAACGAAAAAGCTTTACTTACGCCAGAACTCATTCAAGAACGTGAGGATGATATTTTTTATAAAGAACAAGATTATAAAAAATTACAAGAAGCGTATTTTGGTCCAAAAGGCGATTTATATCTTTATAGAAAATTATTGGTACAGCCCATTCAAGATAAAGTGTACAACTTCATTCAAGAAATTGCCGTTAAAAAACGTTATGATTTTGTAATAGATAAAAGCAGTGATTTAATACTGCTTTATACTAACAAACGCTATGACATAAGCGATTTAGTTGTTAACAATATCGTAAGAGAACGTAAGAAAAAAGCTATTCAAGCTAAACGTAAAAAAGCAAAAAACACAGTTAGTAATAAAACCGCTAAAACTTCAAGAAAACCATCTAGATTCGGCAGAATTTCTAGAAAAAAATCTTCTAAAAAAAATCTAAAAAACACAGTAGTTAACAAGAAAATAGCTGTTGACAAAAAAGCAACTGTTACAAACATCTCTAACAAAGACACATTAACTGTAGTTAAAACAGTAGAAAAAGATACTGTAACCGTGGCAACAAAACCGTTAGAAGAAAATACTAATGTACTAAAAGAAGCCCCTTCTAACGACGTATTAAAGCGTATTGAAGCGCGCAATGCTAAACGCAAAGTTATGTTAGAAAAAATTCGTTTGGCAAAAGAAGCAAAAACCAAGAAAAAAATAGCCGATAGAAAAGCGGCTCTTGACAAACGTGCAGCGCGTATTAAAGAATTAGAAAAATATAAAGAAGAACTTATTCGCAAGCGCGATTCTGCTCAACAAGCCAAAAAAGATAAAAAAGAGAAGAAAGACAATTAAGTATTAACAATTATTAAACAATAACAATGAAACGAATTAAAATTTTATTAGTAGCAACCGTATTATTCTTGAGCTATAGTGCAAGTGCCCAAGTTAAAATTGGTCATGTAAATAGTGATGCACTTATTGCCTCAATGCCCGAGACAAAAGCTATGCAAAATGAATTAAAAAAATTGGGACAACAATATGACACCGATTATAAAATTCAAGCTAATGCTTTACAAGCTAAGTATTTAAAATACGGTAAAGAGCAAGAAAGCAAAACAGCCGAAGAAAATGCTCTCCGTCAAAAAGAAGTAAAAGAGCTTCAAAATAAATTACAAGTTTATGCGCAAACTGCCGATAAAGAATTGCAACAAAAACAAAGAGATTTATTAAAACCTATTTTAGAAAAAGCCCAAAAAGCTATTCAAGAGGTTGCCAAAGAAAAAGGTTTAAAATACATTTTTGATTCAGCTCCAGGTAAAGGTTTATTAGTATTCGAAGGTGAAGATATTTTACCAGCTGTAAAGACTAAATTAGGTATAAAATAAAAAATATAAATATTTTTTATTAAAAAAATCCTGCTTTATGTGGGATTTTTTATTTTTACAGTAAGTTTATGAAACATTCGAATCTTATTGGCATTTTTGATTCTGGTATTGGTGGCACCTCTATTTGGAAAGAAATTAACAAGCTATTACCTCAAGAAAATACCCTTTACCTTGCCGATACTTTAAACGCACCTTACGGTGAAAAACCTAAGGATGAAATTTTAAAACTAAACATAAAAAATACTGAATTCTTATTAAAAAAGGATTGTAAAATTATTGTTGTTGCTTGCAACACTGCTACTACAAATGCTATAAATTATTTAAGAAATAATTATAATGTCCCTTTTATAGGGATTGAACCTGCCATTAAACCTGCTGCGTTAAAAACCAAAACTAATAATATTGGCGTTTTAGCTACACAAGGAACATTGAGTAGTCAACTATTTAGCAAAACTTCTAATACTATTTCTAACAATATAAATATTCATGAACAAAATGGCGACGGCCTTGTCCAGTTGATAGAAAAAGGAGCTACAAACTCAATAGAAACACAAGAACTTCTTACAAAATACTTAAAACCCATGTTATCTAAAAATATTGATTGTTTGGTTTTAGGATGTACACATTACCCCTATTTAATGCCACAGATAAGAAAAATTGTTGGCCCAAAAGTAAATATAATTGACTCTGGTTTTGCTGTAGCTAAACAATTAAAAAATATCTTAGATAATAAGCATTTATTAAATACTGATTCTAAACCGGGGTGCCATCAATTTTATATAAATTCTGATAAGTCAGTTTTAAAAGAGCTTTTAAAATTAGAAAGGAATTGTACAATTAGTGAGCTTGATTTTTAAAGGCTACTTATACCAACTAGCGTACTTAATATAATTTTTAGCTATACGTTCTATTTCGCCATCAATTAATTCTTTACTAACGGGTTTTATTTTTTTGGCAGGGACACCTGCATATACATAACCTGATTCTAACGTTGTATGTTGCGTTACTACAGCTCCTGCAGCAATTATAACATTAGACTCAACCACGCAATTATCCATAATAATGGCACCCATACCTACCAATACATTGTCTTTAATAATACAGCCGTGCACTAAAGCATTATGACCAATAGACACGTTATTACCAATTTCTGTAGGATATTTTTTATAAGTACAATGCACAACGACACCATCTTGAATATTGACGTTATCACCAATTTTAATATAATTAACGTCACCCCTTATAACAGCATTAAACCAAACGCTACAATTATCGCCCAAAACAACATCGCCTACAAGTGTAGCATTTTCAGAAAAATAACACGATTTGCCAAATTGTGGCTTCTTACCTAAAATAGATTTTAAAAGCATAAGTTATTAATACAAAGCATTGATGTTAGGGCACGCTGCTGCACGTGCTTTACGACACCATAAATTAACACCTACTGTAAACTGATGATAGCCTCCTGTTTGAAAAATTAAATCGCCAATAGGTTGTGTATATGTGTAAGAAGCCAAAAAGGGGCCGAAATTTAAACCAATAATAGGTGTAAATTGTTGAAACTTTTGAATGGCATTTGGATCGAAACTCTGACGATAAGAAATAGCTGCCCACAATAAATTATTATTGTCTAATTTTTTATACACTTTTAGGTTAAAATCGACAAAACTTTCTTTTGTACGTTCAATATATTGACCTAAAACAGAAGGTTCTAATTGCCAATTTTTACCTTTCCCAAAATAATAACCAATAGACCCAACGTAGCGTCTTAAATTTAACGATTCAAAATTTGAATTTATAAGAGTTCTATCACTTAAAAGTAAGTTTTTTATAGATAAATAAGACGACATACCTTTATAGTGATATGCCATGCCAAAATCAACATTAAAATAATTAGAGTTTCTAATAATACCTGTAATTACGGGATCTGGTGTTGTAAACGTCCTTTCGTCAATAGAATTTTCTACAAGAGAAACAGATAGGGCAAATGATAATTGATTAAAAACGCGGTAGTTGTTACCCAACATTATATGATAAGCATAGGTTCCTTGAAACCCTGTTTTTGAATGAAATCCATTCCTGTCGTTATAAAAAATAAAACCTAAACCTGTTTTTTCGCCTACTCTTGTATGAAAACTCAATGTTTGTAAAGAAGGAAATTCAATACTATTTGACCATTGTTGTCTGTGCGTAATTCGCAACTTAGCACAGTTACCAATACCTGCTGCTGCAGGATGTACCAAATAAATATTATCTGATAAATAATCAGAATAAACAGGTAGTGTTTCTTGAGCTTTTAGCGTAGGAACGGCAAATAATAAAAACAAATAAAAAAGCTTTCTCATTATGTTAAAAGCACAAATAGAATTAAAACCAAACTTTGAATAAAAGTCCAAATATAAATATTTTTAATAAAGATAGCGCAATTTATCAATATCTAATATAATTAGTGTTATTTAAGTTATTTTTGTAAAAAATTTATAGATGTTTAAAATAGCAAATACAACAAATCCTAATATTCTAAAATTTGAAAGCTCTAAGATACTAACTCGAGAGAGTTTCGAGTTTTCTAAAGACAATAATAATGGCGATTCGCCTTTAGCAAATCAACTTTTACAATTACCTTTTATTACAACTGTTTTTATTTCGGCAAATTTTATAGCCCTTCAAAAAATTGAAGCTGTAGAATGGACAGATGTTCAAGAAGAATTAAAAAATGTTTTAAACGATTATTTTAAAAATGATAATGCTCTTTTTATAAAAAAAGATAAAAAAATAGTAGAAGTTTATGCAGAAAGTACGCCTAACCCCGAGGTGATGAAATTTGTTACTAATCAGCTAATTTACAAGGGTAATATTGAATTTAAATCAGCGGTCAATACAAAAAATAATTCCTTTATTGCTAACTTTTTCAATCTTGGATTTGTTAACAGTGTTTTTGTAGAAAACAATTACGTTTCAATAACTAAAGATTCAAAAGCAGATTGGTTTGGTATATCAGATGAAATTAGAAACTACATAAAATACAATCTAGAACCTTTAAAAAATATTGAGAATATTAGCGATTTTAAAACAGAGGAACCGCGAGTATTAGAAGGTATTTCTAAAGAAATAGTAGGTATTTTAGATAAATACATAAAACCCGCTGTTATGGCTGATGGCGGTAATATTATTTTTGATTCTTACGATGACGTTACCAAATCTGTTAAAGTAATCTTAAAAGGCGCTTGTAATGGCTGTCCGTCATCTACTGTAACACTTAAAAATGGTATAGAAGCGACACTTAAAAATTTATTGCCAGGCAAAATAGAATCTGTTGAAGCTTTGTAAATTTATCTTTTATGAAATTAAAAATTTTACTCTTTAGCATCGCCTTAGCTATATTTTCAAATAATTTTGCTCAAAAAAAGTCAGTAGATTTTAAACCAACAGTAAAATTTGGGGGTCGTATAATGTTCGATTACGGATTTAATAAACTAAATGACGCCTCTAGTACCGGTAACGAATTTAGGCGTTTAAGAAGTTTTATGTCGGGTAACGTAGCTAAAAATATTGCTTATAAAGTTCAGGTTGATTACAGCAAAGGACGTGTTGTTGTTAATGATGCTTTTATAAAATTTAAAAAAATACCAAAAATTGGCGGCACACTCACTGTTGGTAATTTTAAAGAACCTTCTAGCTTAAACATCCTTACAAGTAGCAAATACATTACTTTTTTAGAAGCAGCTACGCTTGTTAATTATCATCAAGCAAGAAACACTGGATTAATGTACAATACAGCGTTTCTAAATAAAAGAATGGGTTTTCAGCTAGCTTTTAATTCAAATAGTAATAGCGCTAATGGTTTTGACAATAAACTTAACGAAGGTCAAAATGTATCTGTGCGCGTCACCGGATTGGCTATTTCTGACAAAAAGAATCATCAAATACTTCATTTAGGAACTAGTTTTTCTAACCGTGTCCCCTCAAAAAATGATATTGGTATTAGAACTTATAAAATTGGTGTGAAGCCAGAAAGTCATTTAGCTTCTAAAATTATATCGCAAACTTTTGAAAATGTAAACCATATAAACCTTAACGGATTTGAATTTGCTTATACTTCTGGTCCATTTTCGTTGCAGAGTGAGTACACCTCTGCCACAATAAACACACAAGCCAAAAATTATGCAGTTCCTAGTTATTACGCTTTTATAAGTTACTTTTTAACAAAAGAGCACAGACCTTATAAGAATTCCTATAGTGGTTTTTCTAGAGTTAAACCGCTTCATAATTTTGATAATGGTAACGGTTGGGGTGCTTTAGAAGTAGCTTTTAGAATTTCTTCATTCAACTTGACTGATGCCAATCAAGGAAAATTAAATGATTTAACTTTTGGATTAAATTGGTATTTAAATCCTAAAACAAGAATAATGTACAATTATGTAGATGCTAAAAACGCTGATTTAGGCTTAAAAAACAAGGCGCATTTAATCCGTTTTCAAATAGATTTTTAATATGCTACTATCGCATAAAAAAAGCCCCTTTTAGCTATGCTAAAAGGGGCTTTTTTTATATTAATATTATGCTTTTTTAGAAGCATTTAAATAAAATTCTTCGTAGAGTTTTAAAAGATTAATTATGGCGTTTATAAGGTCTTGCGTTTCTAATAAAATACTAAAATAAAGCGTCGTGTTTTTAGGACTTGTTTCTTCTGTTCTTATACGTTTTATTTGACGTTCAATAGACTCTGAAACACGATTTAATGTTTGCTCTTTTTCTGCTATTATACGCGCTAAATCTGTAAAATTTCTATCAATAAAAACATCACTAATTTCTGTTAAAACAGCGACAAGTTCTTCTTTAATTGATTTTAAATCATTTAACTGATTATTTTTTAATTGTTTATGGTTGTTATTAACATGCTTGTAACTGGCTTTAGATATGTAACTTATACTTTGTGTTACATCTTGTAAATAACTTAAAACTAAAATATAAAAACGGCTAGCAGCGACAGAAGTTTCATCTAGAGATTTAATAAAATAGAATACTTCATCTTTTAAATCATCAACTTCCTGATTTAATTTACCTACGTGCTTCTCTGTTTTTTTGAGTTTATTTAAATCGTGTTTAGATAAATCGTTTACAACATTTGTATAAAGTTTACAAACCCTATTCACTACAGCAGAAATATGTTCAGAACTTTCATCAATTACACCTTGGATGGTTATTATTTCTTCACGCTTAATCTTTTTAACTTCTTGTTTGTCTTTCTGTTTTTTAGAAAATTTTATATAGTTTCTTCCTATCATTAAAAAGACAAAAATTAACAATAAAGCTACAGCAGCAATACCTCCTAAATTAATTAAATATAAGGTTATAGCTGAGGCTGTAAAAGCAATTAATGCTGTGCCAAACCAACCGGCTATAACATTTAAAACGCCTGCCACGCGGTAAACAGCACTTTCGCGACCCCAAGCGCGATCTGCAAAAGAAGTCCCCATAGCTACCATAAAAGTAACATAGGTTGTAGATAGCGGTAATTTAAATGACGTTGCTATTGATATTAATATCCCTGCAACAACCAAATTAACCGAAGCGCGCACTTTATCAAAAGCGGGCATTTCGAAAGTTTTATCTCTAGGCAAAGCTATAACGGGTACTTGAAAACGAGAGTCAATCCAGTCTCTTAATGATTTTGGTGCTACAAAAGAAAATGCTTTATTAATAGAGATAGCAGCGCGAACTGTAATTCTAGACATATCTGTTGGCTGAAATTTTTCTGATCCTTCACCTTGCCTAGATAAATCTACCCCCGTTTTTATTACCGAACGGGCTTTTTTAGAAAACCAAATTGTAGCTACCATAACCAAACCTGCTAAAACTAAAAACAGTGTGTTAGAAGGGACTTTACCAGCTAAACTTCCCATAGAAAATTCTGTAGCTAATTGACCTGATTGATGCCAAGCTTCGTAAGAATTCCATCCAGCAATGGGTACGCCAATAAAATTAACCAAATCATTTCCTGCAAAAGCCATCGCTAAAGAAAATGTACCAAAACCGACAATAATTTTTAAAATATCTGCTTTAAAGAAACGAATTAACAATTCGGATATAAGTGTCCAAGCTACAAAACTTATGACTATTATTTGAGTTAAACTGCTTTCTATAACATGTTTTATATCGCCATAAAAAGGTGTCCCTTTTAAACCTTTAACAAATACAAAATAGGTTATAGATGTTAGCGCGAATCCGCCAAATAAAGAATTTACATAACTCTTTTTATTTTCTAAATTGAATGAATAAACAAGCCTAGAAGTAAATTGTACAAAAGCGCCAATTGTAAAGGCTACTATTACAGAAAGTAAAATGCCAAAAATAATAAGGGTTGCTTTTTCGTAATTGATATATTTCCAAACAGCTGAAACCGTTTCGTTATCATTCATAGATATTTTTATAAAAGCCATAGCCACTGCTGCTCCTAATAATTCAAAAACAATAGAAACGGTTGTAGAAGTAGGCATTCCTAATGTATTAAAAACATCTAATAACAATATATCGGTTATCATAACCGCCATAAAAATATAAATGATATTCTGGAAGTTAAACATGCTTGGATTAAAAATACCTTTCCGTGCAACCTCCATCATGCCACTTGATGTAAGCGCTCCAAAAACAACACCCAAACTGGCAATAATTAAGATATTTCTAATTGAAATTGCTTTAGAACCAAAAGCTGAATTTAAAAAATTAATAGCATCATTACTTACGCCCACAATTAAATCAATAACGGCTAATACAGCTAAAGCAATTACCATTAAAATATAAATGTTTTCCATATAAAAATTTTTACAAAAATAATGAGATGTGCAATTCCCTATGTTAACAAATTGTTACCAAATTAAATTAATTGTTAACATTCTAAATTATATCATACTTAATCTAAACCATTGTATTTACCTATATTTGAAAAAAAAATAAATGTCTAAACAATTTTTTAGTGTTATTGTTATAATGCTTATTCTTTCTTGTGAAAGTCAAATAAAAAAGTCCATGCCTCAACATAAATACACAAACAGTCTAATTACAGAATCTAGTCCTTATTTATTACAACACGCTCATAATCCTGTTAATTGGCATGCGTGGAATGATAACGCTTTAAAATTGGCTAAAAAAGAGAATAAATTACTCATTATTTCTATAGGATATGCTTCTTGCCATTGGTGCCATGTTATGGAACACGAAAGTTTTGAAGATACTGCTGTTGCCAAAATCATGAATGACAATTTTATTAGTATAAAAGTTGATCGTGAAGAAAGACCTGATGTAGATCAAGTATATATGTCGGCTGTTCAATTAATGACAGGTAGTGGTGGCTGGCCTTTAAATGTTGTGGCTTTGCCAGATGGGCGTCCTATTTGGGGCGGGACTTTTTTTAGAAAAAAAGATTGGATTAAAGTATTGAATCAACTGGCAAAATTGTATAGAGAAGATCCTGAAAAAGCCAAACAATATGCCGATAATTTAACAAAAGGTGTTAAACAAAGTGGTTTAATTGCCTTAAATACTTCTAAAAAAGAATTTACAACTGCCGAATTAAATAAGGCTGTAAGTAAGTGGCAACAAAATATAGATTATAAATTAGGCGGTAGAAAAGGAGCCCCTAAATTTCCCATTCCTAATAATTTTAATTTTTTGATGCAATATGCGCGTCAAACAGATAACACCAAACTGTATAACTATGTAAATACCAGCTTGACAAATATGGCTTTTGGTGGTATTTACGATCAAGTTGGGGGTGGTTTCTCTCGTTATTCTACAGATGCCCGCTGGCATATTCCACATTTCGAGAAAATGCTGTACGACAATGGTCAAATGCTAGGTTTATATGCCAATTCTTATGCCGCTACTAAAAACGAATTGTATAAAAATATTGTGTACCAAACAGCCAATTTTTTAGAACGTGAACTTCTAGACAAAACCGGGGCATTTTATTCATCGCTTGACGCCGATAGTAAAGACAAAAATGGCAAATTAGAAGAAGGTGCTTATTACGCCTGGACAAAAGAAGCTTTAAAAACTTTAATCAAATCTGATTTTGATTTGTTTGCTGCCTATTACAATATCAATTCCTACGGAAAATGGGAACACAACAACTTTGTCTTAACACGGACAGAAACAGATAAAGAATTTGCAAAAAAACACAACCTAAATCTTAAGCAACTGAGTTCTAAAGTAAAAGTATGGCGTGAAACATTACTAAAAGAGCGTCAAAAACGCTCAAAACCCAGATTAGATAATAAAATACTCACATCATGGAATGCCCTAACTTTAAAAGGCTATATAACCGCCTATAAAACTTTTAATGATAAACGCTTTTTAAAAACAGCTTTAAAAAATGCCCATTTTATAAAAAGCATTATGCTCAAACCCAACGGCACGCTCTATAGAAATTACAAAAATGGTAAAACTACAATAAAAGCTTATTTAGAAGACTATACTACCGTTGCCAGTGCTTTTATAGATTTGTATCAGGCTACTTTAGATACAGAATGGCTAACACAAGCCAAATATTTAACAGATTATTGCTTTGATAACTTTTTTGACGATGATTTAAAGATGTTTTACTTTACATCTAACACTTCTACCAAATTAGTAGCTAAAAAAATAGAAACAGACGACAATGTTATCCCTTCATCTAATTCTGTTATGGCTTTAAATCTATTTAAACTATATCATTACTACAGTAATACTAAATATTTAGAAACAGCAGAACAAATGCTTCACAACGTCAAAAAAAATGCTGTCGCTTATGGCGCCGGGGCTTCCAATTGGCTTACTTTATATAATTATAGTCTAGAAAATTATTACGAAATTGCTATTGTAGGACCAAAAGCTCTTGACTTTTCTAAAAAATTTAACGAAATGTATTTACCCAATACACTCTTAGCGGCCAGTGTAAACGATTCTAATTTACCGCTATTACAGAGCCGTTATAATTCTAAGGACACATATATTTATATCTGTGTAAACGGCGCTTGTAAGATGCCGGTTACTTCTATAAAAGAAGCCTTAAAGTTTATTAAATAAACTAAGCTCAAAACAAGTTAATATTATCTTGAGTTTTGGTTCTCTAAAAAATTAACCAAATATTAAGGACGTTTCGTTTGGTTCTTGGTTTAATATAAACGAGTATCTACTTTTTACAATAAAGAATGATTTTCTTAGAACTTGTCTTAGAGAGTAAATTTCAGAATATTTACTCTAAAATCCGATGGTAGCTATGAATTAGGTTTTAACAACGTAAAGAGAAGTCCGTACGAAATAAGTCATAACTCTGTTAATCTACTCTTAGGTATAATACCTATAACGACGTAGTAGAGACCAAGGCTTCTTCAAACCCCGAAGAAAAAAATATAGAATTGCTTAAAAAAGACGATATTAGTTGTGTTATAAATGGCACACATTACTATTATTCAACTTTTAGCGGATTCTGAGGGCACAAAAAAAAAGTTATTTAAAACTGATATGTAAAGGTATAAACTACAGCCTATACCAAAAATCAAATCTGTTATACAACATTATTTATAAAAATAAAAATTAGCACTTTTTTAAGAATTATTTAGCACTTTATTTTTTATACCTAGAAGTAATTATTTTATATTAGCCGCCTTATAAGTTATAACTTAATTAATTCTAATTTAAAATGAGAAAATTACTTTTTTCGATCCTTGGATTATTTTTTATCGCAATAAATCTAAATGCTCAAGATAATTCCTTAGGAACAGAACAAGTCAAAATGTTAAGTCAATATTTTCAGAAACTAAACCCTACTCTATATGAAATAAAGAGTAATGGTTCGTTTGATCTTAAATTTAATACTTTTAAAGGAAGCCCTTACGAAAATAATAAATTTGTAGTCGGCTCTGTTATTGATGGTATTAAAAAAACCCAATCTAAAATGTACTTACGTTATAATATGTATAGTGATGAAATTGAAATTAAAACTAACATTTACATACCAAAAGCAGAAGCATTAATAAAAGAGGCTGGCATAAGCTGTATTTTAAATAATATTTCATACTATTATTTAGGCTTTATCAACGAAAAAGGCACTAAAAAATATGGTTACCTTAAACTTGTTTATAAAGGTAGTAATTATAGTTTATACCAAAGGTTAAGTTCTCGTTTCATACCTAAAGAAGATAGTCATGATAACTCTTATAGACAGCCTAAACCTGCTAGTTTTGAAAAAAAAGTAACCTATTATTTAAAACACGGAAATAATATTTCTTTCTTACCTACCAGAAAGAAATTGCTGTATAAAAATTATTCTGAAATGAGTAATATTTTAAAATCTTACATTAAAAAAACACATCCTAGTTTAAAAAACAAAAGTGATTTAATAGGCTTAGTAAGATTTTTAGACACCAAAAATTAAGCTTTTTTAGACTTTGTTATTAAAAAGTCTTTCAAATAAAAGGGCTCAAAATAGGCGACATCTTCGGTGTCGCTTTTTTTATACTTCTTAAAGGATAGCTCTCCCATTTCTCTAGCTGACGGCCAGATATCCTGTACAAAATGAGCGTTTTTATGCATACAAATAGTTTTAAATTTTGCTACACCATCACCTACAAAATAAACAGTGTCTTTATCTAAGAAATCCTTAAAAGAGTCAACCGCTAATATTTTAGCATCTATGCCAGTTAATTTTTTATAATCTGATGAAAACACCGCTGTATAAACTTCCATTCTTCGCGCATCTAAAAGTGGCACTATATAGCCCTTTTCTATACTTATGCCGTGTGCCAATACATTAAGAGTATCAAGACTAATTAGAGGGATATTTAAAGCAAAGCACAAACCCTTAGCCGCAGAAACACCAATACGTAAACCTGTAAAAGAGCCAGGACCTTTACCCACTGCAATAGCGTTTAAATCACTAAAGTTTAAAGCGGCTTGGGTTAATAACAATTCAATAGAAGGATGTAGCTGTTCTGCATGAGAATAGCCACCTGTATTAATATCTTTAAACACAAGAACCTTCCCGTTTTTAGCAATGCTAACCGAACAATTTTTTGTAGCTGTTTCTATGTTTAAAATATAAATATCCAATTCTATAATTAAAAATTCAAAGATACATACTTAAGGTCATTTAAATAAAAAAAGGGTCTTTTGAATTTTATCAAAAGACCCTTTTTCCTCTTTAACCAATTAACTAATCTATATTTACAGGAATACCGTAGTAGAATTCTAATAATTTTATTTTAAAAATATAGTTGAATTTTGCTCTGTACAAAGCGGCTTGCGCATCTACTAAACGATTTTTAACCTGGTTAAAATCAAATGACGTTGATTGCCCTGCTTCAAATTTCTCTTTAGCAAATCTAAACGATTCATTCTGGGCTGCTAATGATTTTGTAGCCGCTTCATACGATTTTAAACTCGATTTAGCATCGGTAAAAGCACGTTCTATGGCTTCACGTAATTTTAATTTCTGACTTGTCAAATTATTTTGTGACAACAAATGATTAATCTTGGCTTTTTTAACATTGGTATTTGTTCTAAACCCGTTAAAAATAGGTATTCTAAGAGACAGACTAACAGACTGTCCAAAATTATTATCGAGCTGTGTAAAAAAGCCATTCGACACTAAATCGCCTGTAATGGGGTTTATAAAATCGTCCTTTTTACCTTGGTTATGATTGTAAAAAGTATTTAAACCTACATTCATACTCAAGCTGGGCAAATAATCGGCTTTAGCAACTTCTATCCCTAAAGCGGCATTTTTTATACTCAATTGGGCACTTTTAATTTCGGGTCGTAAGCCCAAAGATTTGGTGTAAACCTGGTTTACGTTGGCATAAGGTAAGGGACTTGTCTTTACATCTATAATAACATCTTCTACATCAAAACCATCTTTAGGTAGCTGCAAAAGCTGTGCTAGATTAAGTAGAGCTAAATCGAGATTATTTTGGGCGTTAATCAATTTTTCTTCATCACTGGCAAGTGTTGCTTCTACATCTAATAAATTGCCCTTGGGTTGCACACCCGATTCTACCAAGCGTTTAGTGCGATCTACTTGTTCATTACTTACAGTGACTTGAGCTTTTGCTATTTTTAAATTTTCTTTATTAAACAAAACATTTAAATAGCTATTTAAAACATTAAGCACAATGTCATCTTTCATTTTTTGTAAATCAAACTGACTCGTCTCAAAACTAATTTTAGATTGCTTTAAAGTATTGACATTTTTAAATCCGTTAAAAAAAGTAACCCCTGCATTTACACCGATACTATTAGACCTTCTGTCGGCAGATTTTCGCGTATTTGTAGCTAAATCTACACTAGAGCCAAAACTATAACCCTGACTTGCAGAACCTGAAACTGTTGGTAAAAAAGCAGATTTTGCCAAAGTGATATCTTCTTTCCGTAAATCGGATGTTAAAGCGGCCCTTTTAACAGACAAATTGTTCTTTAAAGCATAATCTACACTTTCTTTTAATGACCATTTTTTAACTTTTTTGGAAGGTGATTCTTGAGCAAATCCAGTAAACGATAAAAATAAGACTACTGCTAGCGCTATTGTTGTCTTCATGAGTTTTAATAATTTTCTATATGACGTGTAAAAGTAAAATTTGTTACAAGCTAAAGCTCTTATAAAAGTGTTAAATTTTCTTTTTAAAAGAACCCTTATAATATAGAAAGGCGACTACAAATAATAAAAGATAAGGCATAGCCATTAAATAGAGTATGCCATTGTTAATACCTTCGGCAAAAGAGCTGTCACCAGATTCTACAACAGCCTTACACATAGCACATTGTGCTTGTGAAAATTGTGTAATAAAGAAAATTACAACCAAATATTTAAGCTTCCTTTTCATACACTTAATAATAAGGGACAATTAAAATATAAACCAACACACCACTTATAGCTACATAAAGCCATAAAGGAAAAGCATATCTGGCTATTTTTTTATGTTTTGTAAAATCTTTAAGTAAGGCTCTAGAAAAAGTAATTAATACAAATGGAATTACTACAATCGATAAAATGATGTGTGTAATTAGTATAAAGTAATACAGATATTTTACAAAACCTTCACCCTCAAAATGTGTTTCGTTTGACGTTATATGGTATGCAATATACAACAGCAAAAAAAGTACCGATAAAGTAATTGCCAATTTCATAAGTTTTTCGTGAAGAGTCCGATGTCCATTTTTAATAGCAATCACAGCCGACACTAAAACCAAAGCTGTAAAAGCGTTAATTGAAGCATAAATGGGCGGTAAAAAAACAGGTAACTGAGCCTCTATTTTAATACCAAATAAAGCAGCTACCGCTAAAGGGATGACAATAGAAAGTATTGTAATAAGTCTTATATGTTTTTTTGAAGTAGCCATTTATTCTGCTAACAATTTTGATATATCTTCTTTGAGCATTTCAACTTGTTTTAAGTCTAAACCGTCATAATATTTAATAGGGTTTTCTATATCACCAACTTTTAAAGTACGTGATCTTATAAAACCTTTTTTATCTATTAAAGCAAATAAACCCGAATGCTCAAAGCCACCTTCTACTTTTTCGTTTTGACCTGCATATAATTTAAAACCTGTATTCGATAAATTATATATAGCATCCTTATCTCCTGTTAAAAAATGCCAATTTTTTAAAGTCGCCCCTTTTTCTTTGGCGTAATCTAACAAAATTTGAGGGGTGTCAAAAGTAGGATTTATACTTATTGAGGCAATACCAAAATTAGGATTTCCATAATAGGCTTTCTGAATAATGAGCATATTTTTATTCATCTTTGGGCAAATAGTTGGGCAACGTGTGTAGAAAAACTCAACTACATAAACTTTATTTTCATAATTGTTGTTAGTTATGGTTTCTCCATACTGATCTGTAAAACTAAAAGCAGGTACTTTTTCGAATTTTACTAAAGGTGTAGGATTTAATTTGGCAATAATTTTAGGTAATGCCCAAGTGCCAAATACCAAAACCACAAAGGCTATGCCTGTATATGTATATTTTTTATTCATTATTTTTTATCTTTTACAGCACGTCTGTATTCGGCTAAGAGGACTTTTACATCATCTACCATTTTTTTATGAATGGGACTCACAATTGACGCGTCGTATCCATATAAAATGTTATTTACACTATCTTCATCGTCATTTCTACCTCTTAAATTTCTCTTTTTATCTATGATAAAAGCAAGCGGTGAATAAGCTGAGCTATCTAATTTCAAATTCGTTTTAAAGCTTTTAAAAAATATCCGAATATCTTCTGGTGTGCCAAACAAAAAATGCCAGTTTTTTAAATCGGTAGTCACACCCAATTCTTTTTTTAATTGTTTAACATCATTTTCTTTTCCATAAGGTACTATGGCAAACATTTGAAAATCTGTATAAGTATAAAATCGTTTGTAAATTTTTTCATTCAAATTTAAAGCATTTGTTTTTTTACTGAGGAGGTTATCTCCTAAAAAACAAACTACAGATACTTTATTATCCAAACTATAAAGGGTGTCGTTTTCTGATTTAAAACTTGAAATGTCATCCAAGTTTTTAGACACTATAGGTAATTTAGAAAAATTGATAGTTCCCAGTGTCAGCAATAAATAAAACACCAAAGGGCCGGCAAACAAAGCGAAAAGCACCCAAAATTTCTTCATAACAGCAAAAGTTAAAGCCTAAAAAAGCGGTTTTAAAACCGCTTTATAAAAGTATATATTTTTTAACTAATAATTCCAATTAGTGTAATGCATTTCTATTGTTTCTAGATAGCCGCCTTCTATAAGTAAAAGGGTTGCCAAATAAAGAATTAAAAAGAAAACCGTCCACACTATGGCGCGGCGTAAACCTTTTTTTTCGTCGGCTAGGTGCATAAAAAACCAAGCTATATAATACGCTTTAACCAAAGTTAAAGTTAAAAATATGATGTTTAACAAGTTTGTTCCTAATACAAAAGTAAGGTGTAAAAAGGCGGGTTTTATAATTCCTAAAACTACTTCTACGGCTGTTATAACCGATAGAATTCCGAAAACTTTCCAGATTAATGCTTTATGTGATGATGATGTTGCAGACATTTTTTAAATTTTTAAAATTAAACCAAGTAGAAAAAGGTGAAAACAAATACCCAAACTAAATCTACAAAGTGCCAATACAATCCTACTTTTTCTACCATTTCGTAATGACCTCTACGCTCGTAAGTACCAATAATAACATTAAAAAATATAATGATATTTATAAGAATACCCGAGAAAACGTGAAAACCGTGAAATCCTGTTATAAAAAAGAAGAAATCGCCAAACAGTGTTTTACCGTATTCGTTTACGTGTAAATTAGCCCCTATTATAACAGCCTTGGCTTTAGCCAAATATTTACCGGCTTCGTTATGAGGTACCAATATTTTTTCTTTGGTTGCCAAATCTATTCTTTCTAATCGCAATTGTAATTCAGGATGTGCTTCAAAACCTTTTAAAACCTGCTCTAAATTTACAGATTCTAAGGCTGGTCCTTTAACAAACCACAGACCGTTTGTAGCTGTATGACGGACACGTTCTTCGGTTGTTGTGGCCGCAAAATCGTCTAATTTTACCTGATGTCCTTCGGCATTTACAAACTGAACAATTTTACCATCTTGTAATTGTATAGCGCCATTTTCGCCGTTGATAAAATGAGACCATTCCCAAGCTTGCGATCCTAAGAAAATAAGACCTCCTATTATGGTTAGCAACATATAAAAAATGACTTTCCCTTTTTTAAGATGATGCCCAGCATCTACTGCTAATACCATTGTAACCGATGAAAATATCAGTACAAACGTCATAAAGGCAACGTAGTACATTGGATAATCACCATGAATAAAAGGCACATGCGTAAACACTTCATCGGCAAGAGGCCAAGTGTCTAAAAATTTAAACCGCATTAATCCATAGGCGCCTAAGAATCCCGAAAAGGTTAAGGCATCAGACATGATAAAAAACCACATCATCATTTTGCCATAACTGGCTCCTAATGGTCTATTGCCGCCATTCCATGTGCTTGTTTGCTGTATTTCAGCATTATTTGCTTCCATAAAATATAGGTTATTTTAAGTTGTATGTTTGATTTTTTTAATTGTGGTCAAATATATATAAATTCTGTTATCTAATAAAATAGAAAAACAAAAACAAATAAATCCAAAGGATATCTAAGAAATGCCAGAAAATACTGCCCAATTCGATACCTAAATAATTATCTTTTGAGTAACCTCCTTTTAACTGCTTAAATACTATAAATAAAAGGACTAAAACCGCTGCCATAACGTGTACTAAATGCGTTACAGTAATAACATAAATAAACGACGTAGCAATATTACTTTTATTTCCTGTAAAATATAAACCTGCATCAATTAGCTCTTTAAAACCCATAAATTGAGAGACAACAAAGGCAAATCCCAATAAAAAACTGAGGCTTAAAAAAATACCTGTTTGCGACTTATCGTCTTTTTTTATAGCTCGTTTAGCTAGGATAAAACTAAGACTACTACAAATTATTAATAGCGTACTGATATAAAATGCCGTTGGCAAATTAAAATGTACCCAGTCCTCTCTATTAGTGCTGATAACATACGCGCTTGTTAATCCGGCAAAAATCATAATAATACTAACCATAGCTACCCAAAGCATTTGTTTAGAGGTTTTTCTCCTTAGTTGATAATCCATTTTCTTTAATTTATAAATTTATCGGCAACATAAATTACCTGAATCATTGTAATGTAAAAAACGCTAGACAACATAAGCTTTCTTGCCATAATTGTGTTTTGTTCATTCATGAGTTTAAAAGCATAATATAACATTAAACATCCTGTAAGGGCAATTAAAATAGCCGCAACTACACTTAAATTTAAACGTCCTGTCAGTCCTAAAACAGGATAAACAGACGCTAAAATCATGACTAAGGTATATAATATTATCTGAATAACTAACTTTCTGTCTTTTGTGCCCATAGGTAACATCTTAAAACCCGCTTTTTTATAATCGGCGTCTAACAACCATCCTATTGCCCAAAAATGTGGAAATTGCCATAAAAACTGAATAGCAAACAACATTCCTGCCTCAATACCAAAATGATTTGTAGCAGCCACCCACCCTAACATAAACGGAATAGCGCCCGGAAAAGCGCCTACAAAAACCGATAATGGTGTAACAGTTTTTAAAGGTGTATAAACGCTGGTGTATAAAAATATTGACAGCGCACCAAAGAAAGCTGTTTTAGGATTTATAGTGTATAAAATAGCTATCCCTAAAATGGTAAAAACAAAAGCAATAATTAAGGCTGTGTTTTTTGACATTCTGCCTGCCGGAAGCGGTCTTGTTTTGGTACGCGTCATCAAAGCGTCTGGCTTAATTTCAATTACTTGATTAAAAGCATTTGAGGCGCCTACCATTAAATAACCCCCTACCGCCAATAAAATAAGCTCCTTATAATCAATAACTTCGGCTCCTAATAAATAACCTGCCACAGAAGAAAAAACCACACTGATAGACAAACCGAATTTGGTTAGCTGTTTAATGTCTGTAAATAAAGAAATATGCTTTGACGTTTGAGATAAAGTCACTAAAATTTGTTTTTTGGTTTTAAAAATCGTGCAAATATAATGAAACGCAACATAAATTAAATCACATAGTTTTGGAAATCTATATGTTAATCTTTAAATAATATTGGTTTAACAAATACCTAAAAAAGAATTTCAAAAAAATCCTTTGCAAATAATAGAAATGTATTAAATTTGCGCTCTCGTTTAACACTATGTGTTATTGACATATTGCGAAAGTAGCTCAGTGGTAGAGCATCACCTTGCCAAGGTGAGGGTCGCGGGTCCGAATCCCGTCTTTCGCTCAATCCCGATAGCTATCGGTACCAATTCTATCTTTATTAGATAGAGATGCTCGAGTGGTGGAATTGGTAGACACGCTGGACTTAAAATCCAGTGGGCATAACGCCCGTATGGGTTCAAGTCCCATCTCGAGTACAAACCGCAATACTGAATAAGTATTGCGGTTTTTTATTATAAAATATAAGAAAAAGTATGGGTTCCCCGCCTGACTGAATGACTACAGTCGTTCGGGCAGAAAGTCTCCATCTCGAGTACTAAAAGCCGTAACTTAATTGTTATGCTTTTTTTGTTTTAAGACTTTTTAAAGTTAAGTCAGCATAAAGTTAACGCGGTCTACACTATATCAAAAATTAAAATTGATGTACTCAAATCAATTGATAAAAAGGATTATCAAAGGTGAGGTGTATTCTAAATTGACCAACTCAAAAGTACATCACAAAAAATTAATTGACTGTTACCTAGATTTATTAGAGACTTTACGTGCCGATACTTATAATTTGGGAATTACTTTGGTAGAAATTTAAATCCCATCCCTAACCCTTCCCGAAGGGAAGGGAATTATTAATCTATACCTTTAAAAAATTCTTCTAAAGTCATTTCGTGGACATCAAGTATGCGAAGTAGTGTCCTAATGGTGAAATTTGTACCCTTCTCCATACGCCAATATTGGACTCTTGGGATATTGTTTTCCCATGCAAAAAACTCATGGCTTATATAGCCCCTCTCTATTCTTAATTGTTTGATACGTTCTGCTATTTGAAGTACTCTTTTATCCATTTCATTCATGCATTACAAATATCTTTTTTAACTTCAAAACAGAAACATCATGTTTTGTGTATCTTTTATTGGTTTCTTATATGGAATTTTATATATTCGTTCTCTGATTATTATCTCCTCAAATAATCAAAAACCTTTTATATAAAAAGCTACTTTTTATATAAAAGATAATATAGTTTAAAACAATAACCATAAATCTAACCATAATGAAAAAACTAGTAATCTTAATTGCACTATTCTTAACTACACTCAACACATTCTCTCAACGTAAATATTTTGCTGAAGTCTATATCGTAAACGGTGTTGAGGCTTATATCTTAAATGAACCTGTTAGACCATACGAAATTGTTTATGGAAAAGGACAAAGTATTAATTGGGGTAGTTACTTAACAGCAGGTATCATTAATAAAGGTATATCAGCCAAAGTTGGTAAGTTTATTAAAGGCGTAGTTAAAAAAGCAACAAAAGATGGTAAATCTATAGATGCTATAATTTACACAAGTGGTAAAAATGTGGCTGCTATAAAATTTACAGACACGCCAACACCTGAAACAAAACTTAAAGCAAGAGTTCATAGACTAAATGGTATTCCAACTTATGTAATGTGTGAGCCCTATAAAAATTTCACAGTTGCTAAAAGTAAAAGAGGAGGTCTTAAATGGAAATCTTATCTAACCGCAGGATTAATTAACAATAGTATTGAACAAGATTTAATGAAGTTTGCTAAAAAATTTAAAAAAATGTACAGCAAGCACCAAATTGATGCCCTTTATTATACAAGTGGTAAATCTTGTGATGCGATTGTATTTGAATAACAAATAGTCAATATTTTGAAATGAAATATTTATCAATTTTAACAATTCTAATCCTTATTTCTTGTGCGGAAAATAAAATTTTAGAAAAAACAGGAGTTATTGAAATTAAATACGGTAGTGGTGGTGGATTTACTGGAGAAGTAAAATCTTATACGTTGACAGCAGATAGCAATCTGCTTGAAATGGGAAAGGAATTAACCAAAATTGATTCAAAGAAAACTTTAGCAATTTTCAATGAGGCAAAAGAAATAAAAGACTATACCCTTGATGAACCTGAAAACATGTATTCATTTATTGAAATAAAAACTAAAGATAAAACGAATAGAATTGTTTGGGCTTATGGCTCAAAAAAGGTCGATAAAAGAATTACCAAACTTTACAAGAAATTAATGTTATTAAAATAATATAAGCTATGAAAAAATATTCTAAACTAATCGGATTAGTTTTAGCAACTTTAATTACTACAATAACTTTTGGACAAACTAAACAACAATCTTTACAGAATTTTGTTTCTCCATTTCAAAGTAAATCTATAAAAAACACAACAACTTCTATTACACCTAGTAGTAATAAATATAATCAACAAAAACCAAAAACCAAAATAAAGAATGGCTCTTTTTTTATTAAACTAAAAAAAGAAAATCAATCAAATAAATCTATTTCAAGTAATTTTAATACACTATTTGAACTAAATTCAAATCATACATTTCAAAAAATTAATAACAAAACAGAGAAATTAGGTTTTACTCATACCAATTACCAACAGTTTTATAAAGGTTACCCGATTGACGGTAATCTAATTATGACTCATTCAAAAAAAGGCATTACAAATTCAGTAAATGGTATTCTTGCTAAGTTTAAAGACTTTGAGCCCCAGATAAATATATCTAAAACAAAAGCTAAAAATATAGCCAAGAATTATTTAAAAGTTACCAAATTAATAGCAGACTACCCTGTTAAAATTGTAATTACTCAAATACCTACAAAAAACGGGTTTGATACACATTTAGCTTATAAAGTAAGAATTGATTCTTATACTCCTTTTGAAATGTGCAACCTATTTATTGATACAAAGACAGGAAAAGTAATTAACAAAATAAACCTTATCGCTCACGCTGATACTACTGGAACAGGGCAAACAATGTATAGCGGCACACAAAACATTACTTTCGACAGTTATTCAGGCAGTTATCGTTTAAGAGAAAGCGGTAGAAATATTGAAACTTACAATGCTACAAATGCAACAGGGTTAACAACTGCTGGATTTACTGGTTCATCTGACTTTACAAATGCTTCAACTTCTTGGAATGGTGTTTCTCAACTATCATCTTTTACAATTTCAAACATTGCTCAAAGTTGGTGGTACACTGTTTTTGCAGATGCAACTCCTGATTTATACATTAAAATTAAAGACGGTTCTAATCAAATAGTTTACACTTCAGGATATTACAGTAATAAAAACCCAACTGTTACATTCAGTAATTTAAATATTCTATTAACCAATCCACCCTATACAGCTGAAATTTGGGATTATGATGCTGTTAATTCAGATGATTTCGGTGGCTCTTATTCAATCTCAACATCAAGCGGAACACAAAGTTGGTCGGGCAGTGGTAATAATGGAACATATTTAATTTCAGTTCTCGGAAATCCTGCATTAGACGTGCATTGGGGAATGGAAGAAACTTATGATTTTTACTTGAACGTTTTCAGTAGAAATAGTTATGACGGCAGTGGTAGCATTATTAAACAATATTTAAATCCACCACCTACAGTTGTTCAATCTGTCTTTGGTTCAACCGCAGGTCTTCCAAACAATGCATTTGCTGCTCCAGCACCATACAATTTAATGGTTTACGGAATGGGTGATGGCATTCAAATGAGTCCATTAGTTGGACTTGATGTTGAAGGACACGAATTTACTCATATGGTAGTTAATAATAATGGTAATGGTGGTTTAACATATCAAGGAGAATCTGGAGCATTAAATGAATCATTTGCTGATATTTTTGGGACTTGTGTTGAGTTTTATTCAGGAGTGAATCCTGACTGGAATATTGGAGAAGACGTTATGATTGGACAACCATATATGAGAAGTATGTCAAATCCTCAGAGTGCAAATCAACCTGATACTTATGGAAATAGTGACCCGAATTGGGTAAACCCAAATAGTACACAAGACCAAGGTGGTGTTCACGTTAATAGTGGTGTTCAAAATTATTGGTTTTATTTATTAAGTCAAGGTGGTTCTGGAACTAACGAACTAGGAAATGCGTATTCGGTAACTGGAATTGGAATTGCAGATGCAAGACAAATAGCTTACAGGAATTTAGTAACTTACTTAGCTCCGAATGCAACACACATAGATGCCTATAATGGTGCTTTACAATCAGCAGAAGATTTGTATGGTAATCCATCAACCCAATACACATCTGTTAGACAAGCGTGGTATGCTGTTGGAATTGGAAATGACCCAAATAATTATTGTAGTGGTACTACAAATATAACTGCCACAAGTGGTACAATTACAGATGGTAGTGGTTCAGCAAACTACAATGATAATAATAATTGTACTTGGGTAATTGCCCCAGCAGGTGCAACTCAAATAAGTTTAACATTTACCGCCTTTGACACCGAACCTAATAATGATGTTGTTACAGTTTATGATGGACCAGATGACACATATCCTGTTTTAGCAACTTGGTGGGGCAATACTTTGCCTCCTACAATAAATACTTCCTCAGGTATTGGTGCTATGTGTATTAATTTTACTTCTGACACATCAATAACAGCAAATGGGTGGGCTGCGAATTATACTACGATAGCTGACACACCAACTTGTAGCAGTGGTAACATTTTATCTACACCAACAGGTTCATTTAATGATGGGTCTGGCACATCAAATTATGGAAATAATCAGATGTGTTATTGGTTTATAGCTCCTCCTTGTGCAGATTCAGTCACATTATCTTTATCTGAATTAGACACAGAATTAGATTATGATGGTTTAATAATTTATGATGATTTAACAGGTACACATCAAATAGCTGTTATTTCAGGCACAACAATACCTAGTTCAGTCACTTCGACAACTGGAATTATGACAGTTGTTTTTGTTTCTGATTTTTCTACAACTGGACAGGGCTTTATTGCAAATTATACTTCAACAGGTTCTTCCTATAATTCGAACACTACAATATTAAACACTTCTGATTATGGTACAATTACTGATAGTAGTGGCAGCAGTAATTATTGTAATAATCAAGACAATACTTGGCTAATACAGCCACCAGACGCCACAAGTGTAACATTAAATTTTACGACTTTTGATGTTGAAAACGCATCAACAGATGGTAATACTATTTATGATGCCGTAGAAGTTTATGACGGCACTACAACAGGCGCAACTTTACTCGGAAGATTCACAGGAAATAATATTCCTCAAACACTTACTTCATCAGGTGGTGGTATGTTAATTCGGTTCTTTTCTGACCTTACAGTAAATAAACAAGGTTGGTCTGCAAATTACACTTCAACTCAAGATTCATATTGCTCTGATTTAACAACTTTGACAGCACAAAACGGCACAATAAGTGATGGCAGCGGTAATGATTTATATGCAAACAATAGTGATTGTTCTTGGTTAATTCAACCAATAAATCCAGCTCCGATAACACTTTCATTTTCATCATTTAGTACAGAACAATATTATGATGGCGTAATAATTTATGACGGGATAAATAATACAGCACCTATTTTGGATCAATTTTCAGGAATTCCAATTTCATCTTCCGTTACTTCAACAGGCGGAAGTATGTATATAGAATTTTTGTCTGACCCTTCATTAAGAGCTGATGGTTGGACTGCGAATTATACGTCAGACGCTTCGTTAGGAATAAGTGAAAACATATTAAATAATAAATTTATTATTTATCCTAATCCAAACCATGGCGTATTTACAATTAAATCAGATATTGATGATTCTATAAATTATAAAATAATAGATATTTTAGGAAAGGAAGTTTACAAAAAAGATATATTAGTTAAAGGAAAAAATAAAATTGACATATCACACCTTAGTAAGGGTGTTTATTTGATAAAAGTTGAATATGACTTAGGAACTTTTGTGAAGAAGTTAATTTTAAATTAAATAATATATTCCTCAACAACTATTAGACCTGCTAGGTTTTAAAAACCTAGTAGGTCATTTTTATTTTATAGTCATAATAAAAGGTACACGTGTTTGTACACCTCTTAATTGGGCAAAGCTTTTAAGTTGTTTAAAAATTGCTAAATTATCAGTTCCTATTTCAGATTGAAGAGCACTCTTAAGGCTCATAAAGGGTACGTTTTTAAAAGCGTCCTTAAAGTCTTTTGTGAAATTGGGATAATTGACACGTTTATAATCTGTTATATTGGCGAGGTCTGCTGCTATGTTAACGGCATCATCTAAAGTACCTAGCTTATCTACCAAACCATTTTTTAAAGCTTGCTCACCAGTCCAAACACGTCCTTGGGCAATAGCGTCTATTTCTGCAAAAGTTTTATGGCGTCCTTTGGCTACTTTGGTCACAAAATTAACATAGAAATTTTCAATCATTTCTGTTATTTGGTTTCTAAAATTTTTAGTCATCGGTTTAAAAATACTGTAGTTGTTGGCATTTTTATTTGTACCTACTTGCTCTGAGTTTATACCAATATTTTTAGCCAATCCGCTTATATTTGGCACGACACCAAAAACCCCAATTGAGCCTGTTATAGTTGTGTTTTGCGCTACAATTTTATCGGCATTACAGGCAATATAATAACCGCCCGAAGCCGCATAGTTACCCATAGAAACCACAACGGGTTTTTCTTTTTTGGTCAATTCTATTTCGTGCCAAATAATATCTGAAGCCAAACCATCGCCACCAGGAGAATTAACACGTAATACAATGGCTTTTATACTTTTATTTTTCCGGGCTTTTTTTAGATATTTTGTCATCGTTTTTGGGCCGATATAATTTTCATCGCCATCGCCATTCATAATTTCGCCTTGGGCATAAATAACGGCTATTTTATTTTTAGCAGTCGATAAAATACGGCCTTTCCCACTTTTTATATAATCTGCTAAACTTACTATTGTTAATTTATCTGTAGCATCCTTTCCTATAAGCGTATTTAATTTGGCTAAGTATTCGTTGTGATACAAAACGCCATCAATCATTTTGCTTTGCTGTGCTAATTTTACACTTCTAGCGCCCAACTCATCGGCAATTGTGTTGAGTTCTTTAACTGTTTTATGACGACTTTTAGCAATTTCAGTCAACATATTTTGCCAAATAGATTGTAAAAAAGATGTGATTTGTTCTCTGTTGGCGGCACTCATCTTATCGCTTAAAAAAGGTTCTACAGCACTTTTGTATTTACCATGACGTATCACCTCCATTTTAATGCCTGATTTTTCTTGAATATCTTTATAGTATAAAATTTCGGCAGAAAGTCCTTTAAAATCTAAATTACCCATAGGATTTATAAAAAGAGAATCGGCCGCAGAGCTTAAATAATATGTTTTTTGAGAGTAATTATCCGCGTAAGCGTTGACAAACTTGCCAGATGCTTTAAAATCTAATAGCTTATTGCGGATATCTTGTGTCTGTGCTATACCCGCATTAACACCTTTTAATTCTATACTTATACCTTTTATATTAGCGTCGTTTTTGGCATTTTCTATAGCCGCCAGAATTTTATTTAGGCTCATAACTTTAGCATCATCTATACCTAAAGCATCTGCAAAAGGATCTGAAACACTGTAATAATCGCGTATTTCATTGTCTAATTTTAGCACCAAAACCGAGTTCTTTTCTACTGTTACTTTATCAGAATCGCCAAAAGCAGATCCTATGGCTATAAAAACAAAAAATAATAACAAAACAGATATAAAAATACCCAAAATGGTCGCTAAGAGATTCCTTAAAAATTTCATAAAAAAAGTTTAAAATGTTTATAAGTTGCGCCGTAAAGATAAAATTTTATGCGATAGTTTTAGTTATTTTGTAATCGCTTTATGAAGATACAACGCAGTACATACTTATCTATAGGTAGCAATAAAGGTAATTCGTTACAAAACTTGCAAAGCGCGGTAGATTTAATAGCGGTTAATATTGGGTCAATTATCAAAGTATCATCTGTTTACAAAACGGCTTCTTGGGGTTTTAAAGGCGATGATTTTTTAAATATATGTCTTCAAGTTGCAACTAATTTACAACCCGAAATACTCCTTGAAAAACTTTTAGATATCGAAATTCAATTAGGAAGACAGCGTACTAATTCTAAAAAGTATCAGTCTAGAACTATAGATATCGACATTCTCTTATTTGATGATGAAGTTATTTTTTCTAAAACACTAATAGTGCCGCATAAAGACATGCTTAAACGCAAATTTGTTATGGTTCCTTTAGCCGAAATTGCGCCTAATTTTAGACATCCTATAACTAAAAAAACCATCTTGATTGATTTACAGCACGGTTGCAGTGATGATTCTGAAATAGAAAAATTGGACCTCGTTATAAACCGCCCTATTTCTTTGGTAGAAAAGTATAATTACATTGCCATTGAAGGCAACATCGGCGCCGGCAAGACCTCTTTAGTTAAATTGATGTCGGACGATTTTAATGCCAAAACTGTGTTAGAACGCTTTGCTGATAATCCTTTTTTACCCAAATTTTACAAAGACAAAGACCGCTATGCTTTTCCGCTAGAAATGAGTTTTTTAGCAGATCGTTACCAACAACTAACAGACGATTTAGCGCAATTTGATTTGTTTAAAAACTTTATAGTTTCAGATTATTATATTTTTAAATCGCTCATTTTTGCACAGGTCACTTTGGCACACGAAGAATATAAATTGTACCGTCGTATGTTTGACGTTATGTACAAAGAAATTACCAAGCCAGATTTGTATGTGTATTTATATCAAAGCACCGAACGCTTACTTGAAAATATTAAAAAACGAGGTCGCGATTACGAGCAAGATATTTCTGCTTCTTATTTAGATAAAATCCACCAAGGTTATTCTACTTTTATAAAATCAGAGCCAACTTTAAACACACTTATTATAGATGTATCTGAATTAGATTTCGTCAATAAGCCACAAGATTATCGAAACGTTATTCAACGTATTAGAAAGTTTGAAGGGGAAGCATTAAAACACACCCCTTAATCCCCTCTCATTCCGATAGCAATCGGGAGGGATTTTAATATTATTTTTCTTTTTTTAAGCCTGTCTTTTCTGCAAAAAAATCACAGAAATCATGCATAGTGGCACTCATTTTTTCATCGTTTGTAGCACGTAAAAAAGAATCGGCCATTGTAACCAAAGTTTGATGGTAAAATAACTTCATTTCGTGAAGTGGCATATCTTTTGTCCACAAATCCATTTTTAGCGTTTCTTGGGCTTTGTTATCCCAAACAGCCACCATTAAGGCTTTAGCTTCTGCATCTTTTACAGCACTTTGCGGGGCGTTCCAAGTGATGTTTTCGGGAATTTTATTCTCGTCTAATTGTACTAAGAATTCAATTTTATTTATATTTTTTGCCATCAGTTTTTGGGTTTGTATTTAGATTGTTTGTAAAGTAAGTCATTGGGTGTTCTCAACATCTCAATAAGACTTTTGTCGTTATTTTTAATACAAGCACTCACTATTTTATAGCCTATAAAGGCGCCTATACTTCCTGGTGAATCTTTGTCGTTTGCCAAGTAAAATTTAGAAAAAGGGGCGTCGGCCAAAAAACGTTTAGTAATATTTCTATCGGTATTAAAAAGTAAATTATTTTCAACAAAATAACGCCATACAAATTCTTGATTATTTGTTGCCCACAACATTTTATTTGAGGGATAATCCATTAAAATACTATCTTTTACGTTTGGGATAAATGTTTTAATTGTATACAATAATTTACCTTGTTGAATGCAACGACTTATAAAAGTCCGCAATTTATTTTTTGGCAAACTTATCAAAGCAATTTGACGCGCCACATCAACTTTTAAATGCTCTTTTGAATAGCTGCTTTTGATATATTTAGGGAAATTTTGATACACTTCGTGGTTTTTACCCAAATACATATCGAGGGAAATGAGTAACAAACTATCGGCATAAATAACTTTATTATTATAATCGACATCCGAAATTAAAGTCACCACTTTGGGCGCTTTAAATTTTGGAAAATAATATTTTACATGTTTAAATAATTGGCTAAGCTCTTGCGATTCTTCATTAAAATTTGGAAAAACTTTTTGAACTTCATCAAATAAATAACGTGAATCGGGATTGTTAATTTTAGCCAACCAAATGCTGTCAGGAACATTGGCTGGGAATAAATAGCCAAATTGTCTTTTTACTTTTTGAAATGTTCCTGAATGTGTATTAAAAAATATGGTGTCAAATCTGGTTACATTTAAAGTCACATCAATTTTTGACGTATCAATATTTAATTTGTTTTTATTGGTACAACCCGTTAAAAGTAACACGATAAAACAAGTCCAAATTATGTTCTTTAAAAATCTCATAAATGCTTTGTAACAAAAATTAAATAATTACCTATTTTTGCAAGGAACAAAACTACTAAATAGTTTGCTATATGGCAGCCAAAAAAATCACAAAACACATTGTTAACTGGTTAAAAGACTATGCCGAAAAAGCACATTCAAAAGGCTTTGTTATTGGTGTTTCGGGCGGTATAGATTCTGCTGTAACTTCAACGCTGTGTGCTTTAACAGGACTCCCCATTTTATGTGTAGATATGCCTATTCATCAAGCTAAAAGTCAGGTTGATAGAGCACACGAGCACATAAAATGGTTACAAGAAAATCATAAAAATGTCCTTTTTAAAAAAGTGTCTTTAACAAGTGTTTTTGACAATTTAATTGCTGGTTTCCCTGAAGTTAAAAATATAGACGACCAACATATGGCTTTGGTCAATACACGGGCCCGTTTACGTATGACGACTTTATACTACTTTGCCGGATTACACAATTATTTGGTAGCCGGTACGGGCAATAAAGTAGAAGATTTTGGCGTAGGTTTTTACACAAAATACGGCGATGGCGGTGTAGATTTAAGCCCGATTGCCGATTTAACAAAAACAGAAGTTTACGCTGTAGCCAAATATTTAGGGGTTAATAATGACATTGTAGTCGCCCCACCAACCGATGGCCTTTGGGGTGATGATCGTACAGACGAAGATCAAATTGGTGCCAGTTATCCCGAGTTAGAATGGGCTATGACAATGGTAGAAAATAAGGCAAATCTAAAAGATTTTAAAGGCCGGCAAAAAGAAGTTTTTGAAATTTACACCCGTTTACACAAGGCCAACAAACACAAAATGACACCTATTCCTGTTTGCGAAATTCCGAAAGAATTTAAAAATTAAACTTATGAATAAAGTAGTTAGAATTTTAGTCCTCATTATTGGTGTTTCTGCAATAATAGATATTGTAAATGTGCTTTTTATAAATACAGAGATAACAGAATTTTTCATTATTAAATACGAAGTCTCTAAAATGGCTTATTTAATCTATAAATTTTTAATTGCTTTTATTCTGATTACTGCTGGTATAAAAGCTAAAAGTAAAAAAACACTCAACTGAATTTAAACTACTCTATGTAGCTTTTCGTAAAGTAGTTTTTTTAAGCGGGTATAATTCAGCACATTTTCTAAAATTTGTTCTTGAGGCGTCTCTTTAACATCAATTTGAAGGGCTTTAATTTTTTGCTCAATTAAAATACGGCGCAGGTTTAAAATAGCATCTGTTACCAATTTAGAAAGTACATCGGTTTTAGATTTTGGATATATTTTTTTCCGTCCCCAATCGCTTAAATTGTATTTTTCATCATCCATTAAAATGTCTGTTATAACTTGAGAAATTTCGGATGATTTATGTGTTATAAAAGTATCAATATTAATAATTTCTTCCTGATTTAATTGATGTATAATCTCGTAATAAATATCCTGAAAAAGGGTATTAGAAAAAACTATTTCGTCTTCTTGTAATTGTAAATAAATTTCTTGAGCAACACTATTACTAATTATTTGTTTTTCTATAACCTCTGTACCATCTTCGTTTGTGTTTTTTATAAAATCTACAAAATCGGTTTTTTCGTTACCGTAAAGCAAGAGAATTTTAATAATCTCGCGCTCTAAATTAAAAAGCGTGTCAACTTTAGATATTTGATCTGTTTTAACAACCTGAAAAGCTTGCTTCTGCGTTTGCTTTAAACGCCGAACTGTTTCATTGTTAGCTCTTTTAGATACTTGAGCTAACTCGTTAAAAAGCACACTTTCTGAAATTGTCATAATTCTAGCGCACTCTTGAATGTAGATTTCTCGCTGAATCATATCGGGGATTTTAGAAATACTAGCCACAATATCTCGAATAAGTCCCGCTTTTTTAACAGGGTCGTTTTGTGCCTCTTCCATTAAGAGTGACACTTTAAATGTGATAAAATCTTTGGCTTCTGTTTCTAAATAATATTTTAAATCTTCGGCAGAATTTTTAGCCGCAAAACTATCGGGATCATCGCCTTCTGGAAAAGTGAGTACTTTAACGTTTAAACCTTCGGTTAAGATTAAATCAATCCCCCTAAACGATGCTTTTATACCGGCCTCATCACCGTCAAATAAGACCGTAATGTTTTTGGTTAGGCGGCTTATAAGCCTAATTTGATCGGGTGTTAAGGCTGTCCCCGATGAAGACACTACGTTTTCTATGCCACTTTGATGCATAGAAATTACATCGGTATAACCTTCTACCAAATAGCAATTATCTAAACGCGAAATGGCTTGCTTGGCGTGATAGATGCCATATAAAATCTTACTTTTATGATAGATATCGCTCTCTGGAGAATTGAGGTATTTGGCTACCTTTTTATCGGATGTTAAAATACGTGCGCCGAAACCCAAAACACGGCCACTCATACTTAAAATAGGGAAAATAACACGTCCTTTAAAACGGTCGAATGAGCTGTTTTCTTTAATTATTGAAAGGCCTGTTTTTTCTAAATAATCTAATTTATAGCCTTTTTCGAGCGCCTTTTTAGTAAAAGCATCGCGTTGGTTAAAAGCATAACCCAGTTTAAATTTTGTAATAGTTTCTGGGCTAAAACCGCGTTCTTTAAAGTAACTATAACCAATGGCTTTACCTTGAGTGGTATTTATAAGAACATCATTAAAATAACCTGCCGCAAATTGTGTGACCAAAAACATACTTTCGCGCTCATCGGCTACTTGCTTTTGTTCGTCTGTTTGCTCGGTTTCTTCTATCTCAATATTGTACTTTTTTGCTAAATACCGTATGGCTTCAGGGTAGGTGTAATGTTCGTGTTCCATTAAGAACGTCACCACATTACCGCCTTTGCCAGAACTAAAATCTTTCCAAATTTGTTTGGCAGGCGACACCATAAACGAAGGTGTTTTTTCATCAGAAAAAGGGCTGAGACCTTTAAAATTACTACCTGCTTTTTTAAGATGCACAAACTCACCTATAACCTCTTCTACATGAGCTGTCTGAAAAACATTATCTATGGTTGTTCTGCTAATCATTTGAGTAAGAACTAATTTATCGTTACCATAACTGTCTTAAAAAACAATGAAATTTTATGATACCGCTTTGAGCTTTTTAAGGGTTGAATTTGTGATTTTGTTTTCGGCGTATTTTCTAGTAACTGTCAATTCTTTGGCATCTGAGCTTGGCATTTCGAACATATCGTCTGTAAGAATGGCTTCACATAAAGAGCGCAATCCACGTGCTCCTAGTTTGTATTCTACAGCTTTACCAACAATATAGTTAAGCGCTTTTTCTTCTATTTCTAGTTTAATACCATCCATTTCAAACAATTTTTGATATTGTTTTACAATGGCATTTTTAGGCTCTGTTAAAATAGCTCTTAATGTTTCTTCGTCAAGCGGATTCATATAAGACAACACTGGTAAACGTCCAATAATTTCGGGAATTAAACCAAAATCTTTTAAATCTTTTGGAATAATATATTGCAATAAATTGTCTTTATCTACTTTGTGATCACTAATAGAAGCACTATAACCAACTGCCTGCATATTAAGGCGTTTGCTTATAATTTTATCGACACCATCAAAAGCACCACCTGCAATAAATAAAATGTTTTGAGTATTTATTTCTATAAATTTTTGATCGGGATGTTTACGACCTCCTTTTGGTGGTACATTAACCACACTGCCTTCTAATAATTTAAGAAGCGCTTGTTGCACCCCTTCTCCAGACACATCGCGTGTAATTGATGGGTTGTCGCTCTTACGGGCAATTTTATCAATTTCATCAATAAAAACAATGCCTTTTTCGGCTTTCTCTTTATTGAAATCGGCGGCTTGCAAAAGACGTGTTAAAATAGTTTCGACATCTTCGCCAACATAACCCGCTTCTGTTAAAACAGTGGCGTCGACAATAGCAAAAGGTACATTGAGCATACGCGCAATGGTGCGTGCTATAAGGGTTTTACCTGTACCTGTTTCACCTACTAAAATAATATTACTCTTCTCTATTTCAACATCATTATCTGATGGTTTTTGTAGCAACCGTTTGTAATGATTGTAAACAGCTACAGACATCACTTTTTTAGATTGTGTTTGACCAATTATGTATTGATCTAAAAATGCTTTTATTTCTTTGGGTTTTTTTAGAATGAGCTCTGCTGCTAAACCTTTAGCATCAGATTCTGAGGTTTCTTCTATAACAATACCATGTGCTTGCTCAATACATCTATCGCAAATATGTGCGTCTAAACCCGCAATCAATAGATTGGTTTCGGCTTTTTTTCTACCGCAAAACGAACAGGTTAATTCTTCTTTAGCCATGTTTTAAAGTCTTATCTTTTTAAAATTTCGTCAATCATACCGTATTTTTTGGCTTCATCGGCTTTCATCCAATAATCACGATCACTGTCTTTTTCTACCTTTTTAATTGATTGTCCAGAATGTTTGGCAATAATTTCATAAAGCTCTCCTTTTAATTTTAAAATTTCGCGTGCTGTAATCTCAATATCACTGGCTTGTCCCTGCGCTCCCCCTAAAGGTTGGTGAATCATAATACGAGAATGTGGCAATGCAGAGCGTTTGCCTTTTTCGCCAGCACACATTATAACAGCTGCCATAGAGGCTGCCATACCTGTACAAATAGTAGCTACATTGGGTTTTATAAACTGCATAGTATCGTACATCCCTAAACCGGCATATACGCCCCCGCCAGGAGAATTTATATAAATAGAAATATCTTTAGAAGCATCTACACTTTCTAAAAATAACAATTGTGCTTGTATAATATTGGCTACATGGTCGTCAATAGCGGTTCCTAAGAAAATAATTCTGTCCATCATCAAACGCGAAAACACATCCATTTGCGCAACGTTTAACTGACGTTCTTCTATAATATACGGCGTAACACTACTTACTAATTTATCGTAATGTAAACTATTTATACCGTGATGTTTAGTCGCGTATTTTTTAAATTCATTTCCGTAATTCATGCCAAAATATTTAAATGGGTTAAAGGGGTAAAGATACTAACAAATTATTAATTGAGACAATGGCTTTCTCTTCTTAAACTAAACTTTCTTTAAGTCTTATTAAAGAGACTTAACTACTTCAAAAAAGTATAAGCTAAAAAGGATACTATATAGGCAAAACTAGTCATAAAAACCAACTGTAAAACAGGCCATTTCCACGAATTTGTCTCCCGTTTAACAATAGCCAATGTACTGACACATTGCATCGCAAAAGCATAAAATAACAAGAGCGAAATACCCGTTGGGAAATCGAAAATTGGTTTGCCTGTTTTAGGGTTAACTTCATTTTTCATGCGTTCTATAATAGTCTTATTATCTCCTTCGTTTTCTACACTATAAATGGTTGCTAAAGTTCCTACAAAAACTTCTCTGGCCGCAAAAGAACTGATTAAAGCGACGCCTATTTTCCAATCATATCCAAGAGGTCTTATGGCAGGCTCTATAGCTTGACCCATATAACCAATATAAGAATGTTGCAGTTTATAAGCGGCAATCTTTTTGTTTAAGTCGGTCTTTGAAATATTTTGTTCTGTAGTATTTTGTTTAACAATTTTTTCAGCATTTTTAAAACTAGAAGGCCCATTTGAGGCTAAAAACCACAATATTATAGAAATGGCTAAAATTATTTTACCTGCTCCAAAAACAAATGATTTTGTTTTTTCTATTACAGCATAAGCTACATTCTTAACCGAGGGTAGTTTATAATTTGGCATCTCAATCACAAAAAAACTACGACTCTTTATCTTTAAAATTTTATTCAATATATAAGCTGATACAATAGCCATTAAGAAGCCTATTAAATAAAGTAACATCAAAACAGTTGCCTGTAAGCTCAGCACGCCAAAGACGCGAGTATTAGGTATTATAAGTGAAATAATTATGGCATAAACAGGTAATCTGGCCGAACACGTCATAAAAGGCGTAACCAATATAGTTATCAATCGCTCTTTCCAATTACTGATATTTCTGGCAGCCATTATAGCAGGAATAGCACAAGCTGTACCCGACATTAAGGGCACGACACTTTTACCATTTAAACCAAACTTACGCATGATTTTATCCATCAGAAAAACAACACGACTCATATAGCCTGTCTCTTCTAATGTGGCAATAAACATAAACAGAATGGCAATTTGCGGCACAAAAATAACAATACCACCAATCCCCGGAATGACACCATCTGCTATTAAATTAGCAATAACGCCTGTTGGTAAATTGGCTTTTGCCATATTACTGAATTGCACAAATAAGGCGTCAATATAGCCCATAGGGATGGTAGCCCAATCGAAAATAGATTCGAATATTACAAACAGCATTACAAAAAAGAAAAGGTATCCAAAAAAGCGATTCATAAGAACTTTATCGAGTTTGGCACGTAAATCTGTTCCTATTAAGCGGTCAACTTTATAATCTTTTTTAAGAATAGTGTTGATAAACTTATACCTTAAAATAGTTTCTTTATGCTGAATTTGTTTTATTTTGTTTTGACAATCTTGAAAGTCTTTGGCTATTTCTTTTTGAGGATGCTCTAAATTTTGAAGATTTTTGTACTGTGTAACTAAAAGCCAAGCTGTGTAAAGTGGCAAACCTTTAAAGGCTTTTTTTATAGAACTAAAAAATTCTTTATCAATATCATCAGAAATATCGGCTAAAGCTTTTGTAGATATATTTTTATACTTGAGAATAGCCTCTTTAAGGGCGTCTATACCACTATTTTTACGGGCACTTATTAGTATAACATCTGTATCTAAATCTTTTTTAAGCGCCTCTATATCTATAGAAATACCTTTTCTTTTCATCTGATCGGCCATATTTATAGCCAAAATAATGGGTATTTCTAAATCTTTTATCTGAGAAAACAAAAGTAAATTCCGCTTAAGATTCTCTATGTCAGCCACCATTACAACAAGGTCAGGGTATTCTTTGGCATGCAGATTTAAGAGTGTTTCTAGAACAATATTTTCGTCTAAAGTTGTGGGATTTATACTGTAAGTCCCCGGCAAATCTACAATAGAGGCCGTCGTGCTTTTGTCAACATTGCAAATACCTGTTTTCCGCTCTACCGTTATTCCGGGATAGTTACCAACCTTTTGTTTTAACCCTGTTAGCTGATTAAACAACGAGGTTTTACCTGTGTTTGGATTTCCGACTAAGGCTATTTTAATTGTTTTATGAATACTCATTGCAAACAGGCTATAGCTTTGTGATAGAAATTTTTGAAGCGACCTCTTTTCTGATAGCCAAGTAGCTACCATTCACTTGTATGTAAAGAGGATCTTTAAAGGGTGCAATTTGAATTAATTTGACTTCTTTACCGGGAAGGCAGCCCATTTCTAACAACTTTAACGGAATACTTTCAATGGCAATTTGTTCAATACGTCCACTTTCTCCTACATTTAAATTGGCTATAGTCGTTTTCAATTGTTATTTAGATTAATTATAAATAAGGGCAAATATACTCATTTTAAAATACCTCAAACTATGACATTTGTCATTATTTACGATATTCTTTTTTTAAAATAGCAATATCTTGTATAAGCTTGTTGACTTGTTCTTTGTCGGTGCCGTCATAGAGTCCTCTAATCTGTTGTTTTTTGTCTATTAAAACCAATTGTTCTGTGTGAATGAAATCTTGTTTACCCCCATCACCTTTGTCTAAAGCTGTAAAATACGATTGGCGTGCCAGTTTGTAAATCTCTTTTTTTGAACCTGTAACTAAGTGCCATTTTGCATCGTTTACACCGTATTTAATAGCATAATCCTTTAAAACAGACGTACTGTCTATTTTGGGTGTTACAGAAAACGACAAAAACATAACATCGGCGTTATTTTTATAAACCTCTTGTATTTGCGCCAAGTAATTTGTCATTATAGGGCAGATAGATTCACATCGGGTAAAGAAGAAATCAGCTACATAAATTTTATCTTTATAGGTCTCATTAGTAATAGTATCCCCATTTTGGTCGGTCATTTTAAAAGGCGCTATTTTATGACGTTCTCTTACTTTTCTTACAGACTTATCTACCAATTTAGGATTTATATCTACCGGATTTAAAACAGGTAATTTTTCTACTGGCGTTTGTATTTTATAAAAGGTATAAATAGCCCCAATAGAAAACACAATCATAAATAAAAGTGTAGGTAGCGATTTTTTAAAAAATTTAAGAAATTCCATAATCTCTGCAAAACTATACTTTTTAGAAAAACAAAGCCTTTTTATAAAACTTTATTTAACAATTTATTGGATTTTTAATGTCTTAAAATTTATTTATAAAAATGTACATTTGCACTCACAAAAGTTTAAGCTAAGAATTAGATGGAAATATTTATAAAAGTAACACAATTCATATTAAGCCTTTCTTTACTCATAGTACTGCATGAGTTTGGCCATTATTTGCCTGCCAAATTATTTAAAACACGCGTAGAAAAATTCTACTTGTTTTTTGACGCTTGGGGAAAAAAGCTTTTCAGTTTTAAAAAAGGCGGTACAGAGTATGGTATTGGTTGGTTACCTCTTGGGGGGTATGTTAAAATTTCGGGCATGATTGACGAAAGCATGGATAAAGAGCAAATGAAAAAGCCACCACAACCTTGGGAATTTAGATCTAAACCCGCTTGGCAACGCCTAATAATTATGCTTGGTGGCGTTACGGTAAACTTTATTCTTGCCATCGTTATTTATATAGGTATGGCTTATGCATATGGCGATAAATACCTACCAAATCAAGATTTAAAAGACGGTGTTATGATAACCGACTCTATTGGCTATAATTTGGGTCTTTTAAATGGTGATAAAATTTTAAAAATTGACAATGAGGTTGTTAAAAATTTCTCAGACATTCAGATGAAAATTTTATTTGGAAAAACGATAACTATTAATCGTGACGATTCTATAAAAACAATAACCATTCCGAACAATTTTATTTCACAAATAATTGATGCTAATCAAAAACAATTTATTGGCTTGCGTGTTCCTTTTGTTATAGGCTCTATTTTAGAGGACTCTCCAAATTTAGACAGAGGTCTGATGTTAAAAGATGAAATTGTAGGTATAAATAATATCCCTATTCATTATTTTGACGAAGTTTCGTCTGCACTAAATAAATTTAAAGGGCAAGAGGTTGTTGTGAAAGTAAAAAGAGATAATGTTTTAAAAGATTTAAATTTAAAAATTACCGATGAAGGCAAATTAGGTGTGGGTCTTTATCAATTTACTTATGGCGATTTAGAGAAATTAAAACTTTATAATTTTGAAACAAAAAAATATTCATTGATACAATCTGTTCCTGTTGGTTTACATAAATCTAAAGATAAAATGATGAGTTATGTAAAACAATTAAAAGCCATTTTTAATCCAGACACAGGCGCTTATAAAGGTGTTGGTGGCTTTATTGCTATTGGCAGTATTTTCCCATCAGAATGGAATTGGCAAGCTTTCTGGAGTATTACAGCATTTTTGTCATTAATATTAGGATTTATGAATTTATTACCTATTCCTGCTTTAGACGGCGGTCATGTGATGTTTACTTTATTTGAAATTATTACACGTAGAAAGCCCAGTGATAAATTTTTAGAATATGCTCAAATAGTAGGTTTTGTTATTCTAATAGCATTGTTATTATTTGCCAATGGGAATGATATTTATAAGTTATTTAAATAGTATTCAAAAAAAAATAACATAAAAAAGCCGCTGTTAAATTTAACAGC